>DAHXOZ010000033.1:20177-23433 GCA_027364635.1 bacterium
AGATATCATCAATGAATTTTATGGCCCTAAAGCAGTTAGAAGAATTTCAATTACCGCCGTTATCCTTATCTCGTATGCTTTTCTTATGTATTTTATTGCCATCGCTTTGCCACCGGCACAGGCATGGCTCAGCAGCAGTCACGAACAAGGTGTTGAAAATGTCCAGGCTTCTTTTAGCGCCATCTTCGGACAAAACATGCGTATTATTGTAGGTAGCCTCGTTGCATTTTTGGTGAGCCAGGCAGTGGATGTTTTTGTGTTTCAAAAAATAAAAAAAGTGACCGGCAATAAAAAGCTGTGGCTTCGGGCAACGGGTTCTACTTTGGTATCGCAGTTGGTAGATAGTTATATTGTTCTCTTCATTGCTTTCAGTGGTTTGTTTTCATGGCAATTGATCCTCGCCGTTGGGATTATGAATTATCTCTACAAGTTCACGCTGGCCATTATTCTTACTCCTGTTATCTATCTTGTTGAAGGAAGGATTGAAAAATATGTAGGCCATGACGTTGCGCACCAGATGAAACAGGCTGCAATGGGGGAGGAGACTGTATTCGAGAATATTCCAACAGCAGGGTGATTTGGTTTAGGAACAGTAAACGAATAAATAATTTTAATTTTCAATTTAGCAATAAAATGCTACGTCCTGTTGCTGATGAGTTTCGCTACAATTTTATCAATAGGCAAGCTTACTTTTTCTGCAGAAAAATCTTTCAAATCCATAAAACGGAAAGTTTCAATTTCTGATTGTTCTTTATAAATCTGTAATTGATTTTCTGTAAAATCAAATTCTTTTTGGGTAAGAGAAAAAGTAATTTCTTCCAGTGGAGTTACAAAATAATAAATTGAAATGATCTGGTGATCAGGATTGAAGGCACTTTGCTGGTAGAAATCGGTTGTGTAAAAATGTTCCTGCACCTCTACCGCCAGATCCATCTCTTCTTTAAATTCTCTTTTTAAACATTCGCGCGTTCCTTCGCCTATTTCAAGTCCGCCACCCGGAAATTTAGTATAAAATTCGCCCCGGATATATTCGTCGCTGAGAAGAATTTGATTTTTATCATTTATTAAAATTCCGTAAACGCGTACATTAAATATCATGGCTCTTTTATTTCATATTCGCCGGAAAATACAAAAGTTGCGGGGCCCGAAAGCCATATGTTTTTGAATTCCGAATCATTTATTTTATCAAATTCAACACTTAAATTTCCACCTTTTGTTTTTACATCCACATGGTTAAAGCCGTTATCGTTATGGGCTGCCATAAGTGCTGAGGCAGTAACGCCGGTACCACAACTTAATGTTTCATCTTCCACACCCCGCTCGTAGGTACGTACAAAAATATGATCCTCATCAAGCGTTTCAACAAAATTTACATTGATGCCTTTTTTCTCAAACTCTTTATTATTACGAATTTTACGCCCATCAGACACTACGTTTATGTCTTCGATTTTACTTACGAATTTTACATAATGGGGAGAGCCGGTGTCTAAAACGAAATGATCGAGAGAGTAATCAACGCCGTTTACATCATTCATTTTTAAACTGATATTTTTATTAAGATCAATCTCTGCAGTATGGGGCCCATCAGTAGCGGAAAATACATATTCGTTCTTTTTAATTCCCATCTCTGAAGCAAACTGAACAATGCATCGTCCCCCGTTCCCACACATAGAACCTTCCTTTCCATCTGAATTAAAATAAACCATTTCAAAATCAAAACTTTCTTTATTGTTCAGTAGCATAAGCCCGTCAGCACCTATACCAAAGTGCCGGTCACACATTTTTTTTATATCCTGCGTAGTAATTTCGTTAACAATTTTTTCCCTGTTATCTATCAGAATAAAATCATTTCCTGCTCCCTGGTATTTATAGAATTTAATTTTCATTTTTATAACTTTTCTGTAATGATTTCCAACGATTTTACAATTAGTTTATCGATTAATGCCAGCGAATCGGTACTAAAATTTTTATGGATCCGGTTGGCAATAATTGCATTAAGCGAAAGGCAATGATGGTGTAACGCTTTTCCAAGCCCGTAAATTGCGGATGTTTCCATTTCAAAATTGGTAATGCGGTATTTGCCAAATTGAAAAGAAGTGAGCTGGTCTATCAAGTGAGGATTGGCAATGCCCAACCTCAAAATTCTTCCCTGCGGCCCGTAAAAACCGGGGCAGGTTACCGTGATTCCCTGGTGGAAACCCCCGACAAAATGTTTTAGCAAATGCATGGAAGCAGCAGCAATATAGGGATCTCCAAAACCACTGTGCAATTGTGTTTGAGTAACAAATGAATGAACAATCTGTTTTTCTTCTTCATTACTTTCATGAAGGTAGAAATTTAACAGGTTGTCGAGCCCAAGTCCATGGCTGCTGGCCACAAAACTATCAACAGGTACATCTGCCTGTAATGAACCTGACGTTCCTACACGAATAATGTTCAATTGTTTTAACTCATTATTGATCGTCCTCGTATCAAAATCAATATTCACCAATGCATCCAGTTCGTTCAAAACGATATCAATATTATCAGGGCCGATGCCGGTACTTACGATAGAAATTCTTTTGGCGCCAATGTAGCCTGTGTGGGTAATAAATTCACGGTGTTTTCTTTCAACTTCAATGCTGTCAAAATGTTTACTTATTTCTTTCACCCTTCCCGGGTCTCCAACAGTAATAATATTTTGCGCAATTTCATCCGGTTTAAGATCGAGATGGTAAATGGCTCCGCGTGAGTTTAGTATCAGTTCCGATTCAGCAATTCGCTGCATAGAGTTTTAATTAATAAATAATTGTACAAAATTAGTTCATTGCAAATGAATCAAATTTCTCATTCCGGAATAAATTTATTCTAAATAAAAATTACCTATTTTTGTGCGCTTTAAAAAAAGAATGGTCCTGTGGCCGAGTGGTTAGGCAGAGCTCTGCAAAAGCTTCCACAGCGGTTCGAATCCGCTCGGGACCTCTGATGTAAGGATTACCAATTAGGTGATCCTTATTTATTTTTATCTATCCTTACATTAATAGCTGATTCTCAGCTTTTTGTTAACACGGTCGCTTTTTTCTTGAAAGTAGCTTTACATAGGTTTATCTCATTTAGATAGAACATTTGATAGAACAATAAATCGAATAACTGTAGACATTAATTCTAAATAGAATAATATTTTTTCAAGTTTTAAATAAAAGCCCATGTTACCAATTAAGCCGATTTATAAAACAGGTAGAACAAGGAAAGATGGAACGAATTTGATTTTTATTCA
>DAHXOZ010000340.1 GCA_027364635.1 bacterium
TAAATAAGGATTTAAATAACAACAATGTGAAAACGGTATGGTTTGATAGCCGCTTTTACAGAGTGAATTTATTATGGGAAAATGGAACTTTGCGTTTTCGCGATATTCATTTATTTAATGAAAACCTCGCATCTTCTTATTTAACCCAAAAATCAACTTCTACAAAATCTTCTTTTTTCACTCTTCCCTTTGTAGATGGGAATATGTGGAGTTCAGCACAGAAACTCGCAGGCATGAATTTTAAAGCTATTTTAAACGGGAAAGAAATATTGATAAAGGGTGGAAAACCGGAAATTACCGGGTCGGGAAATCAGTTGCATATTTCCTGGCCATTAAATTCTTTTGATGGAGCGATTGTGATGGATATGGATGAACGAAATATAAAGATAAAATTTACAGGAAAAAAATCAATTGAATGGTTCCTTGAACTCACAACTGCCCCTAAAGCTGCCCTGCCCTTTAAAAAGATAAATACCCATAAAGTTGATTGCCGGTTTGAAGGAATGAATTATTCAATTATTGCAAAAAAAGGCTCTTTTTCCAAAACCAGAGCCAATGCCGCACTTACGATTAAACCTGAAAATAATAATTTAATTCTTGATTTGGATACAGTTAATTAAGCGGGGCAGCCGGAAGGCTTGTCATTTTTATAGTAAAGGCATTTTTTTTAATAGATATCATTTTGTTAAGCATTAAAATTTTTCTCAAACAAAATAGTAATTTGCCTGATGCCTGTAAAAATAGATATCGAAAATTTCTTACAACTTGCCGGACATTTTCCTGTTCTTGATGTAAGGAGTCCGGCAGAATATGCTCATGCTCACATTCCCGGCGCTTTTTCTGTTCCCATTTTTACAGATGAACAAAGGAAAATAATCGGTACAGCTTATAAAAAACAAAGTCGTCAGGTAGCGGTGAATCATGGGCTCAATTACTTTTCAGAAAGGATGAAGATCATACCGGGAGAGGTTGAAGCACTTCTGCAAAAAGAGGACAGTAAAGAAGCATCTACCTCAAAAACATTCCTTGTGCATTGCTGGCGTGGCGGAATGCGCAGTGATGCGGTGGCATGGCTTTTGAATTTGTATGGATATAAAATTTATTTATTGAAAGGCGGCTATAAAGCATTCAGGAGATGGGCGCTTTCTCAATTTGAAAAAGAATATTCTCTTAAAGTTTTAGGCGGATTTACAGGTTCGGGCAAAACGGAAATCTTAAAAGAGTTATGCAGGAAGGGCGAAAAAGTTATAGATATTGAAGCACTTGCCAATCACAAAGGATCAGCATTTGGCGGCCTGGGAGAAAAACCACAACCTTCTTCTGAAATGTTTGAAAATCTTCTTTCGTTAGAATTATGGAAGAGCTCAAAAAAGGAATATAACAGTAATGGCGAAACGAAAAAAGAAATTTGGGTGGAAGACGAAAGTGCTCATATAGGTACTGTTGGCATTCCCAAAGCTTTTTGGGAACAAATGCGCAAAAGTCTTCTATACTTTTTAGAAATTCCCTTTGAAGAAAGAATTAAAAATATTGTAAACACCTATGGAATTTATGAGAAGCAGCAACTGGTCAATTGCGTTTTAAAAATTCAAAAGAGATTAGGAGGAATGAATACAAAGAATGTGATTCAATTTATAGCAGAAGATAATATGCATGCCGCATTTTCTGTGTTATTAAAATATTATGATAAGATGTACGGTGAAAGTCTGAAAAAGAGAGAGGATATGGAATCTTTATTGAATAAAATTCCTTGCGGAAATACTGAAATTGAAAATGCCCTGCTTTTACTTGCCGAATAATTTTATATTTTTGAAATGATTTATAATCCTAATTTTTAAACCCCCCAACTGCCTTAAGAGCCACAACTCATGCGTCAAAAAAATCACATATCGAAAATACGCGTGGGTATTTTAATTTTTTTTCTTTTCCCTTTTCGGT
>DAHXOZ010000341.1 GCA_027364635.1 bacterium
AATGCCAGTACAGTTACGATGCCCAAAAACTTTTTGCTTTGCCAGAAAGATGGTTTCTCCTCCGCTTCGCAGGCACAGTAGGAAATTGCAGCAGCGGGTTTTGCACTGCGCCCAATCCTACGGTAAAAAATAACAGTATTGCATCAAACTCCTTTGTGGCCGTGGTTGCCGATAATCCGAAAACGGTACAACTTAAAATTACAGGGATGGATTGTGCTATGTGTACCAACGCCATTCACAAAAAATTATCGCAAACTAACGGTATTATTAAAGATGGTATTTCTTACGAAAACGGATCTGCTGTCATCACCTACGACCCTGCAAAAATCACCATTGAAAAAATTATTAAAGTAATAGAAGAGGCAGGATATAAGGCAACGGTAGTAAAAGAAAACGATACTAAAAAAGCCTGATACGCCAGTTGAAAATTTCATTAAAATATAAATTAAAAAGATGCCGGAAATTAAGAATCAAATAAACGGAGGCTCAACTAAAATCGGTTTATCCATTAGCGGGATGACCTGCGACCATTGCGCAGTAAGCATAGAAAATATATTAAAAAGAAACAACGGCGTTAAAAAAGCCGAAATTAATTTTAAAAACGGGAAAGGCGAAGTAGAATATGACCCTGCCACTGTTAGCCAAGATGAAATCATCAATGCCATCAACAGTTCTAAAACTTACCGGGCGAAGCTGAGTGATGTGACTGACAATGGAAATGGAGCGAATCACCATTTTGACCTTATCATTATCGGTGGAGGTTCCGCTGCATTTTCTGCTGCCATTAAAGCTAACGATTTGGGTTTAACTACACTGATGGTAAATGCGGGATTGCCCTTTGGCGGCACTTGTGTAAATGTGGGATGTGTGCCTTCAAAAACTTTAATAAGGGCTGCCGAAACAGCCTACCATGCTTCACATTCCAATTTTTCAGGAATAAAACCCAAAGGTGTTGATATTGATTTTGCACAGGTAATAAAAGATAAAAAGCAATTGGTAAAAACGTTGCAGCAAAAAAAATACATGGATGTGGTAAGCGATTTTGAAAACCTTCAAATGATAAAAGGCTGGGCTGAATTTGTAGACGATAGAACTATTATGGTTAATGGTAAAGATCAATATACCGCCATAAAATTTATCATCGCCACCGGCGCCACCACCAATGTTCCGGATATTGAAGGGCTGAAAGATATTGGTTACCTCACCAATGTATCTTTATTTGATTTGGAAGAACAACCGGAAAGTATCACCATCATGGGTGCAGGATACATCGGGTTGGAAATTGCAATCGCTTATAATCGTCTTGGCACTAAAGTCCGGATTATAGAATTTACTGACCGGGTATTGCGAACTCAAACACCTGACATTAGTGAAGAATTAGAAAAGTACATGCGGGAAGAAGGCATTGAGATTCTTCCCAACTTCCGTGCAGTTAAATTTGAAAAATCCGGCAACGACACAATTATTCATTGCAAATGCCCCGATGGTTCATTCACAAAAATAATTGAACCGGGCAAAGTTGTTGTAGCTACGGGTACAAAAGCCAACGCACAAAAACTTGGCTTACAAAATATCGGTTTGCAACTCACCAAGAGCGGGCATGTACAGGTGAATGAATTAATGGAAACAAATCAGCAAAATATATACGCGGTGGGTGATGTCGCCAATACCCCTGCGTTTGTTTACACGGCAGCTTACGAAGGAAAGATTGCAGTAGAAAATGCTTTCACTGGTTCTGAGCAGAAAACGGATTATTCTTCTTTGCCCTGGGTAGTATTTACAGATCCACAAATAGCAGGCGCAGGATTGGATGAAGCACAGGCTGCTACCCAAAATATTCCTTTTACATGGTGGGTAAACCGTAAAGACCATAAGGGAAATAATGTATTTGAAGGTGGCTTTTTAGGTTTGGATAATA
>DAHXOZ010000342.1 GCA_027364635.1 bacterium
TGCATTCCTGCTTTAAGCGCTTTTTTATAATTGCGCAGATCAAATTTATAATAAAACGGTGCTTTATGGGCAACACCCTTTTTGGTTTCATCTAATCTTTTTAAAATTCCGGTTGCAAGCATTTTTCGTTGAAAATTTCTCCTGTCTAATTCCTTTCCTAATATCGTTTCATATAGCTTTTGCAACTCAGGCATGGTGAATTTTTTTCCGAGCAAATTAAATCCTACAGGATGAAAATTGAGTTGCATGCGCAAATTTTGCAGCGCTTCATCGAAAATATGGTGATGGTCAAGAATCATTTCAGGGAGTTGATAAATGCTGAACCATTCGCATGCGGCTGAAATATTATCCGGTGACGGGGTAACTTTTGTAAAATCCACCAGCGCATAATAGCCAATGGTAATAAACCTTTCAAACATCCAGATTTCGTCGGCTTTTACGCCTATGTTTTTTAAAAACTGCTGGTTTATTTTTTTGGTGGATCGGTCCGGATCACCGAATACATGAAACTGCTCAAGAAATATTTCATCCAGGCCTGTGCGTTCTTTCAGAATTCTTTGCGCAGAACCATCTATATGTTCATTCTTTAAGATAAAACCTCCCGGCAACGCCCATCCGCCGGCATATTTGGTTTTGAGAAGTAACACTTTAAGATCATTTTCGTGGAATCCAAAAATCACACAATCAACCGAAATATGGAGGAGATATTTTTCGTGCCCTTTTAAATAATGCTCTTTTAATTCTTTTTCAAATTCCATCTTTAAAAGTAATTATGATTATTCGGATAAAAAATTTAAAAAACCGGCATCAAATAAATATAATAAAATCAAATAAATATTTTACATTGTGTCACCATAACGCAATGAATAATTTAAAATTTAAAAAATGAAAAAAACGTTTGCTTGTATTTTAATTGCATTCGCCTGCTCGCAAGTTTCGGCACAAAAAAATGATGCTGCCAAAGCGAAGGAGATCGTTGGCAAAATGACTCTGGGACAAAAGGCTGAACTGGTGGTGGGGAATGGATTCCGGATGCCGGGCATGAAACCGCAAGGCCCTACGATTGGTCAAACACAGGATAAAGTTCCCGGAGCTGCCGGAACAACACATCCATTTCCCACTCTTAAAATTCCTTCCATTGTTCTTTCTGATGGCCCGGCAGGTGTAAGAATTGCGCCCTATAGAAATGGCGATAGCTCCCGGAGTTATTTTGCTACCGCATGGCCTGTAGCCACTTTATTAGCAAGTACATGGGATACTTCTTTAGTGAAAAAAATGGGCGTCGCATTCGGAAGCGAAATCCATGATTATGGAATTGATGTAATATTAGCGCCCGCTTTAAATATCCATCGTAATCCTTTGGGAGGCAGAAATTTTGAGTATTTTTCTGAAGATCCTTACGTTGCAGGAAACATGACCGCTGCTTTGGTAAACGGCATTCAATCCAATCACGTCGGTACTTCCATCAAACATTTTGTAGCCAACAACCAGGAAACCAATCGCAATACGGTTAACACGATTGTAAGTGAAAGAGCTTTAAGAGAAATCTATTTAAGAGGATTTGAGATCGCAGTAAAAAAATCCCAGCCGTGGACAGTGATGAGTTCTTACAACAAAGTAAATGGAACCTATACTTCAGAGGATCATGATTTACTTACTACCATATTAAGAAAAGAGTGGGGTTTTAAAGGGCTTGTGATGACAGATTGGTTTGGCGGAAAAGATCCTGTTGCGCAAATGAAAGCCGGGAATGATTTACTGATGCCGGGAACCCCCAATCAAACCAAAGCCATTGTAGATGCCGTTAAAGAAGGTAAACTGGATGAAAATGTACTTGATAGAAATGCAGAAAGAGTACTTGAACTTATTTTTAAATCTCCTGCCTATCATAATTAT
>DAHXOZ010000343.1 GCA_027364635.1 bacterium
AAAATCATAATCCTGGTTATAAGGTAAATCCAACCGGGCAATTGGCTTACCAGAATAGAATTAAAAATTCCAAAGCGATAAAAGGTGAAAAATTTGATGTTACGAGTAAGGATGAAAGGATTCAAAATCAAATTTTAAATTTTAAAGTAACTAAAGATAAATTAATCGAAAATTTCAAATTACAGTTGAAAGATTCGCTTAACACAATAAAATCATTCAAATCAAAAATTGTTTTTGATTCCAATGTTGGCAATAAAAGCAATAATGAACTTAATGAAAAGAAATATAATCAGGTAAAGGCATCCACATTTTCGATTATGCCATTCTACTCTCCGGATATCGCCTGGTACCGGTTGCAGAATGATAATTTTAATAACCAGTCTTCCAATGCAGGCGAATTCCAAAGTGAAGAAAAGCATGAGTTTTCTTCCACTTATGGGGTTCTTGTTGATTATAATTTAAATAAAGGTTGGGTTGTACAAACGGGTCTTACTTTATCGAATATAAATATTACGATAAATCCGGAAACGCTATATGCAGAACCTGATAACACCGGAAGTATTAAGTACCGCATCAATACTTCTTCGGGATACGGTTTTGTATTACCATCATTCAGTTCTAATCCGGTTATTGGCGATAGTTTGTACGCTATTTCTTCTATCCATTCGTTACAATATATAGGCGTCCCCATAGCGGTCACCTACCATTTTACTTTTGGGAAATTTAAGTTGAATGTTGTACATGGAATAGTTGCCAATATATTGTCTAAATCAAAATTGGAAACAACCGTGGAAAATGGATCTCAAAATTCAATCGAATCCACCAACAAAATTCAGGGATTAAAAAATATCTATTTCAGTGGGTTAACCGGCCTAAATGTTGATTTGAGATTAGCAAAAAGAACAGCTATCTCTATTACTCCTACTATCCGGTATGCCTTAAATTCAATTAATAATAACCACGTAAAATCTTATCCAATGTCTTTTGGATCTGTAGTGGGATTAAAAATTGGATTATAATAAAATTTGGCTGCCGGTCTTTTTGCAATTGACAGACAAATTAATAATAAAATAGTTTTCAAAAATATTCAAACCCCTTCCATTCAAACCCAACCAAAAAATAATTTAATTGCTACTTTTCAATAGGAGGGTTTATAAATAATTTAGCTAAGGTTAAGAATATTTCTTTGAATAATTAAAAGTAAAGTCATGAAAACAATCAGTATTAAAACACTTAATATTATCAGTATTTTAATTGTTATTTTTTATTTATTGGTTTTTCTTTCTTTTTTGTTAATGGTGTGTGGAAATAAATATGCATTATCGTCTAAAGAAATACAGACTTCTAAAATTCTGATGATGGCACCTTCATTTGATAATTATAAAAAAGATAATTGGGTGGGCACAAAAAATGGAGTTCCCACTTTTTGCACAAAAATAAATTGCCCTATTATCGAAAAAAATACCGGATTGATTTTAGGCGTTCATAACAATAGCCCTTCCTTCTTCATTTTGGGGGGCTATTTTTCTAAATTTATTTTAGGGCAAACAATTTTAAAAAAAGCGTGGGCATTTTGAATAATGTAATGAAAATTTTTGCTTTACTTCCAGTTTCAATATCCTCTCATTCCGGTTTTGACTATATACCATTACAATCAGTAGATAGAAATTTTTTTTAATTTTTATGATAATCCCGACAGGCAAAAGCTGCTACAAATCGATCCATTTATAGAGCAGGTATTTATTGCACCGGGCCAATTTAAAAATGCCATTGGGATTTTTGGCACTTATGCTGTTTCTGATTCTGTTTTATTTGTTTATCCGGAATAGCACTTCAAAATTTATATAAACCAAAATGTATAAACAGGTAATTTCTTTAA
>DAHXOZ010000344.1 GCA_027364635.1 bacterium
ATGCCCGCTACACTTTTCGAATCTTTTTCCATGCCGATTACCTGCAAAGCCGGGCGAATCGTATCAGGATAATTTTTAGAAAGCCCTGATATCATTGCATCCGCTTCACCGGTTTCTACCATCATGCAACCGAAATAGTTACGGTCTTTCATTATCTTTTTAGCCTCGTAAGCGTTGAACCCTTTTCGTTGCCTTTTCTTAAAAAACAATTCACCAAACTCCATACGTTTATCGTGCGTATTGTTATTTTTAGGATCAATTATCTGCATTTCAGAAACATCAATTCCACTCTCTTCGGCAATCTTTTCTATTTTATCACGATCACCAAGCAATATCGGAAACGCCACTCCTTCATCCTGCGCCATTTGGGCAGTTTTTAATATTTTTTGATTTTCTGCTTCTGCAAAAACCACACGTTTAGGATTTTTACGAGCTTTGGCGCCGATCATTCTTAACAAATGATTGTCGATGCCTAATCTTTCATTTAGTTTTTCAGAATAAGTTTCCCAATCAGTAATAGGCTGTCTTGCAACGCCGCTTTCCATTGCAGCCTTCGCGACAGCAGGTGCCACAAAAGTAAGCAAGCGGTTATCCAATGGTTTGGGAATAATATAATTTGGTCCGAAGAGAATATTTTTTTCATTGTACGCCATCATTACACTGTCAGGTACCGGAAGTCTTGCCAGTTCTGCCAAAGCCTTTACTGCGGCAAGTTTCATTTCTTCATTTATTTGAGTTGCCCGCACATCCAACGCCCCTCTGAAGATATAAGGAAAACCTAAAACATTATTTACCTGGTTAGGATAATCACTTCTTCCGGTAGCAATGATCACATCTTTTCTGGTAGCTATCGCCTTTTCATAAGTAATTTCAGGATCAGGATTGGCCAGGGCGAAAACAATAGGATTTTTTGCCATACTCTTGATCATTTCAGAGGAAACCACATCACCCACACTCAAACCTATAAACACATCTGCATCTTTCATTGCTTTTTCCAAGGTGAGATTAGGATCTTTACAAGTAGCATATTTTTGTTTCATTTCCCCTAATCCTTCACGATTTGCGTGAAGTACACCTGTTTTATCGAACATCACAAAATTATCAGGATTGGCACCCAACGCAACATACAATTGAACACAAGCCATTGCGGCAGCCCCTGCACCGTTTACCACAAACTTAACTTTGCTGATTTTCTTTTTCTGAATTTCAAGCGCATTTAACAAAGCTGCGGAGCTAATGATGGCAGTGCCATGCTGATCATCATGCATTACGGGAATATGTAAACGCTCTCTTAATTTTTGCTCGATAAAAAAGCATTCAGGTGCTTTAATATCTTCAAGGTTTATCCCGCCAAATGTAGGTTCCAACGCAGCGACTATCTCTACAAACTTTTCAGGGTCAGTTTCGTTAATTTCTATATCAAAAACATCTATGTCTGCAAATATTTTGAACAATACTCCTTTACCTTCCATTACGGGTTTACCGGCAAGCGGACCGATATTTCCTAATCCTAAAACCGCTGTTCCGTTGCTGATCACACCCACCAGGTTTCCTTTCGCTGTATATTGATAGGCGAGTTCGGGATCTTGTTCTATTTCCAGGCAAGGTACCGCTACACCCGGGGAATAAGCTAATGAAAGATCTCTTTGTGTTTTGGTAGCTTTTGTTGGAATAACCTCAATTTTACCAGGCCTTCCTTTTGAATGATAATCAAGCGCTTCCTGCTTTCGGATATTTTTCCTCATAACTATTTATTAAATCACGACTTTTAATGCCGGAATATTTCGAATATAAAAGTAAAGATAGGTAATGTAGCTAATTCATTATAGTGAAACAGCAAGCCATGCCATTATGCCCATTCCGTTTTC
>DAHXOZ010000345.1 GCA_027364635.1 bacterium
GCGGGTCAATTCCCGATATTTCATATGGGACGCGTTTGGATGGGTTTCTTCGTACTTCCTTATCCCAATTCCCGCGGTCCTTTATGGCCCAATTTTAACTCTGCTCTTTTGTGGGACGTATTTGCGGTATCAACTTATTTCACTGTTTCCTTGCTCTTTTGGTATACTGGTTTATTACCCGATTTAGCTACAGTGAGGGACAGAGCAAAAACGAAGTTTAGAAAAATGTTTTATGGCGTTGCCTCTTTTGGCTGGACGGGAATAAAGTGGGGAATGAGTATTGATTTGAATACTTGTATTGGTTGCAGCGCTTGTACAATAGCCTGCGTTGCTGAAAATAATATATCAACCGTTGGTAAATCTGAAGTGGCCAGGTTCCAGGATATGCAATGGATTCGTATTGATCGCTATTACACCGGTGATCCTAAAAATCCGGATGTGGTTTTCCAACCAATGCTTTGCCAGCAGTGCGATAACGCTCCTTGTGAAAATGTTTGTCCTGTTTCTGCAACCAACCATAGCAGTGAAGGGCTTAATCAAATGATTTATAACCGTTGTATTGGTACAAAATATTGTGCTAACAACTGTCCTTATAAAGTACGACGTTTTAACTGGGCTGACTGGAATGGGGCAGATAGTTTCCCGGATAACCAACGTGGTATCATTTCAGATGCTACAATGAATCTTCAGGATGACCTTACAAGAATGGTATTAAATCCTGATGTTACTGTTCGTGCAAGAGGTGTGATGGAAAAATGTACCTTCTGTATTCAACGTTTACAATTGGCTAAATTGAATGCTAAAAAAGAAGACCGGGTGATGAAAGACCAGGAAGCAAAAACTGCATGTATGCAGGCCTGCCCTACCCATGCCATTCAATTTGGAAACGTAAATGATAGGGAGAGTAAAATTGCCAAAATAAGATATGAAGAACAAAAGAACAGGAAGTTTTATGTATTAGAACAGTTGCATACACTTCCTAATCTTAACTATCTTACACGGGTAAGGAATACAGAAAGAAAAGTAGGTAGCACAAAAGAAATAGTTTAGGAACTGATAAATTTAATAAGCTTACAGATCAACCTGAAGCAAAAAGCTAATAAAAGAGTATGTCATTATTAAAATATGAATCGCAACTCCGGGAGCCATTGATTGATGGTGATAAAAATTATCACCAGCTAACAGAAGATATTATTGGCCCGGTAGAAACAAAGCCAAACCGACTTTGGTGGATTGGTTTTTCAATTGCTGTTGCATTGCTGCTTTTTGGTGTTTATTCTGTTTACAGAGAAGTAGATTACGGAATTGGCCAGTGGAACCTAAACCATACCGTAGGTTGGGGTTGGGATATTACCAACTTTGTTTGGTGGATTGGTATCGGTCATGCCGGTACATTGATCTCTGCAATCCTCTTATTGTTTGGACAAAAATGGAGAACAGGAGTTAACAGAGCTGCTGAAGCAATGACCATTTTTGCGGTTATGTGTGCGGGTCAATTCCCGATATTTCATATGGGACGCGTTTGGATGGGTTTCTTCGTACTTCCTTATCCCAATTCCCGCGGCCCATTATGGCCCAATTTTAACTCTGCTCTTTTGTGGGATGTATTTGCGGTGTCAACTTATTTCACCGTTTCGTTACTGTTTTGGTATACAGGTCTTTTACCTGATCTGGCTACCGTGCGCGACAGGGCCAAAACCAAGTTCAGGAAAATGTTTTATGGCCTTGCTTCTTTTGGCTGGACAGGCAGTACCAAACACTGGCAAAGGCAGGAAAGCCTTGCTTTGGTTTTAGCCGGCTTGGCAACGCCACTTGTATTGTCAGTACATACTATTGTATCTATGGACTTTGCC
>DAHXOZ010000346.1 GCA_027364635.1 bacterium
ATGATCTGCAAAGCCGTTTCGTCTTTTGCACAATTAAAAACAGGAATCCGAATTTGACTCAATCAGAAATAGAAAAATATTTGTGCGACTATTACGGTGTTGAACAGATTTTATGGATCGATGAAGGCATTATTGGCGATGATACTGACGGACATATTGACGACACAGTTCGTTTCGTGAATGAGGATACCGTGCTTGCGGTGGTGGAAAAAAATAGGCAAGATGAAAATTATGATTTGTTGCAAACAAATTTAAAACAGCTTAAAAAACTTCGTTTACTGAATGGCAAACAACTTAATATTATAGAAGTTCCGATGCCGGATAAAGTGATCTATAAAGAACAACGTTTGCCGGCTTCTTATGCAAATTTTTATATCGCCAATCAATCTGTTATCGTTCCTGTTTTTAATTGTGCAAAAGACGAAACGGCTTTGCAGATCATTCAGAAATGTTTTCCTGAAAGAGAAGTTGTCGGCATCGATTCAACAGATATTATTTGGGGCCTGGGAAGCTTCCATTGTCTCAGCCAACAGGAACCATTAATTTGACAATTCTATCCAAACCGGAGCATGATCGCTTGTTTTTTCCCAACCACGAACGTTGCGGTCAACGCCGGCAGCCATAAGCTTTCCTTCAAGCTGCGGACTCAACAAAAAATGATCGATTCTTAATCCTGCATTCCGTCCATAAGCATTTCTGAAATAATCCCAAAAAGTGTAAATCGTTTCGTCAGGATATAATTTTCTAATTGCGTCTGTCCATCCCTGTGATACGAGGTTTCTAAACGCCTCTCTCGTTTCAGGCCGGAACAAAGCGTCGTTCACCCAACGTTCAGGTTTATATACATCCAGTTCGGTTGGCATTACATTGTAGTCACCGGTCAATAATACAGGCTTATCTGATGCAAGTAAATCAGAAGCATGCCTGGTAAGCCTTTCAAACCATTTCAACTTATAATCAAATTTTGGTCCCGGTGCCGGATTCCCGTTGGGAAGATAAAGGCAACCAATGGTAATTCCATCGATCATCGCTTCAATATAGCGGCTGTGTGTGTCTTCTTCATCGCCGGGAAGTGCTCGCCTGATTTCCTGGGGTTTTTCATTTCGGGAAAGAATCGCTACCCCATTCCAGCTTTTTTGGCCATGCCAGATGGCATTATATCCTGCATCTTTGATCGCTTCTTCCGGAAATTTTTCCTGCGGTGCTTTTAGTTCCTGGAGACAAACCACATCCGGAACTGATTCATTAAGCCAGCGCAGTAAGATCGGCAAATGGCCATTGACACCATTTACATTATAAGTTGCAATTTTCATCTGTATATTTTTTGAGAACAAATAATGATGCAATTTTACAACTAAATTTAAGACGAGGACATCTTTATCATAGATTAGAGTCAGCGCAAATCGTGAATATTTTTTTATGATCTTTATTTTCTACTTGTCGTATAAACTTTTGATTTGTGATTAAAATCGCACCTGATAAAAAGAAACACTTTTGGGTAGGAATGTTGATGGGCGCTATTTTGCAAATCTTCACTTTATATCTTTTCCCTCAACATTATATTATTAGTATTATCATCACATTTGTATTAATAGTTGCTCTAACCTATGGTTTTGAACTTTTTTCATTGATTACTAAAAGAGGCCATTATGAAATATTAGATGCGGTTGCCGGTACAATCGGCGGTAGCATTGGAATGGTTATTATTTTGTTGATCGAATATGTGTACAGCAGCCACTGAAACTGAATTTTCAACATAAGTTTTCATAATCAAAACAGTGAATACAAAAATTGATTTTACAGTTAATATAAATGAAGACGGAACGTATATTCTGGATGTTAGATATG
>DAHXOZ010000347.1 GCA_027364635.1 bacterium
AGGAAGTATTGTGCTTGATTACAGTTCTATTCCCGGAACTTCCCTGGAAGAAACCAACCGTGAATTACAGGCAGTTGATAAAATAGTTACCACAACCCCTGAAGTGGCTGCTTATTCGCGGCGTACAGGTACACAAATGGGATTTTTTATTACAAAACCACCGATCACCGCAATGGCCAAAGGCTGATGCAATTGGGCTCCTGCCCCGATGCCTAAAGCCAATGGCATAAGCGCGATAATGGCGCCAAGTGCCGTCATCAGTTTGGGACGGAGCCTGGTAGAAATGGCATACACCACCGATTCGTCCACACTTTTATCAGCAAGCGTTTCCTTAAACTGTAAAAAGGTGAAGATCGAGTTCTCACCAATAATTCCGACGATCATAATGAGACCTGTGTAGCTGCCTACGTTCAATGGAGTGCCCGTAATAAATAACGCAAGATAGCTGCCTGCTATGCCCAACACCGCAATGATCAAAATGGTAATGGCAGGTTTGACATCCCGGAATAAAAACAGGATTACCCCAAAAACAAGAATGCTTGAAGAGATAAGGATCATCAACAATTCAGAAAACGATTTTTGCTGTTGCGCATAATCGCCGCCGTATTCAATGCTATAACCCTGTGGAAGATGGATATTTTTACTAATCTGGCTCTTTATATCTTTTATAGTACTTCCCAAATCACGGTTTTGAAGGCGCGAAGAAACCACTCCTATTGTTTGAAGATTTTCACGGTGTATTTCTGCCGCGCCACTTTTTATATCAATTTTTGCAAGGCTACTTATAGGCATTAAGCTTCCATTGGGTAAAAATATTTTAAGGCTTTTCAATTCTTCCAAAGTCCTGTTCCTTGCTCCGGGATATATAAGCCGGATGGGGTACATCATGTTTTTTTCAAAAATATTTCCTGCCACATTGCCTTCCAATGCTGTCTGCACCTGGAACTGCAGGTTGGCCGGCGTAATGCCATATTGTGCTATTTTATTAAAATCAGGGGTTACGGTTAAAGACGGCCCGGCGATTACGATTCCGTCAAACACATCCGCAGTGCCTTTTACTTTCCCTACTACAGAACTTACCTGTTTGGAAAGATCATGGAGTTTTTGTGCATCATCTCCGAAGATCTTTATTTCAATAGGTTGTACGGAAGTCATTAAATCCCCCAACATATCTCCTATTACCTGCCCGAAATCAACACGTAGTTCCGGTTGGGAAGATTCGATCCTTTTCCGAATCTCTTCGATAACCTGGTCAGTAGTTTTATTGCGGTTTGTCTTTAATTCGATTAAATAATCCCCTGTGTTCGGTTCTGTAATAAAAAATCCCATTTGTGTACCTGTACGCCGCGAATAAGCAGCCACTTCAGGGGTTGTGGTAACTATTTTATCAACTGCCTGTAATTCACGGTTGGTTTCTTCCAGGGAAGTTCCGGGAATAGAACTGTAATCAAGCACAATACTTCCTTCATCCATTTTGGGAAGAAAACCAGTTTGCAGGCGGGGTAATATTAAAATGATGGCAACTATTAAACCGGCTACAAAAATGAAACTGATCCATGGGCGTAGTATAAACCATTTTACCCATCCCTGGCGGGTTACTTTTTCGGGTTTCCTGTCTTTCGCTGCTTTCTGTTTCTTCTTACTTTTCTTTCCTGCAAAAAGAAGATAGATTACAGGCAAACAGATCCATGTAACAAAGAAAGAACATACCAGGGCTATGATCATGGTATTGGTAAGCACATTGAAATACGCTCCTGCCACGCCGCTCATTAAAACAAAAGGAAGGAAAATAACAATCGTGCTTATAGAAGATCCCACCATCGCCGGAAACAGGTAAGTAA
>DAHXOZ010000348.1 GCA_027364635.1 bacterium
CAAGTTTTTGCGCATAGGCTCTTCCTACTCCCCACAGTTCTGCAACGGGTGTGGTTTTCAATACCTTTTTTATGGTAGTATCATCGTCAAGTGTGTAAATACAATTGGTTGCAACCTTATTTTTTTTTGCGAGATGATTGGCAATTTTTGCAAGCGTTTTTGTCGGGCCAATGCCTACGGAAACAGAAACACCCGTCCATTGCTCCACTGTTTTTCTTAAATGCAAAGCATGTTCATTAAGACAATTTTTATCAACCATGCTCACATCCAAAAAAGCTTCGTCCACCGAATATACTTCTACATTTTTTTCGCCCGCGACTGCTTTTAAAGTGTCCATTACCCGTCTGCTCATATCTCCGTATAAATTATAATTCGACGAAAAGGTGGCTACCTGGTGTTTTTTTATTAAATCCCTGGCCATAAAAAAAGGGCCGGCCATTTCTACTCCAAGTATTTTTGCTTCATCACTCCTGGAAATAATACAACCATCGTTGTTACTCAAAACAACCACCGGCTTTTTAAAAAGATCAGGCCTAAAAACTCTTTCACACGAACAATAAAAACTGTTGCAGTCAACGATCGCTTTCATCACATTTTATTTTTAAAAATGATTCGCCCACCTTTATGGCTTATGAATCACATAAGTAACTACTCCCCAAACGGCAAACTCTTCGCAGGTTGCATCAATATTTATAGGCGCTAATTTATTAGAATCTGCCAGCAGCCTGATCTTAGTGTTGTTTTTTTCGAACCGGCGGATCAGCATTTCTCCATTAAGTATTGCAATAATTACTTTGCCTGTAGCCGCCTTTAATGAGCGGTCAACCACCACTACATCTTCCTTGTAAATTCCTGATTCTCTCATAGCATCGCTATTTACCCGCATAAAAAAAGTTGCAGGTTTATTCCGAATGAGTTCTTCATTCAGATCAATGCCACGTTCCATATAATCATCAGTGGCTGCGCTAAAACCAGTGGCATTCGCAGTATGAATATCATGTTGAGTAAATCGTTTGGTGCCGCTATAAGCGGAATAATATGAATTATCAGATGGCATAAAAATATTTGTTTATTTACTAAATTTTTTAGTAAATTTATGCTAAATATTTTAATAGAAAAATTTATCTATGAATAATCATCTTATTGAAAAAGATCTGTATAAGTACGCATATAATGAATACCTGCTTGTACTAAAACCGAATGAAAACCTACATGAAAAGATTCTCCGGGCAAAAGAAGAATTTTCTAAAAAGTATAAAATTCTTTCGGCAAAACATTCTTACCCACATATTACATTGGTCAACTTTTTACAATTCAAAATGATGGAAAACCGGTTGGTAAATCATCTTAATACTATTGCAGCAGGCTATCATCCGTTTACTGTTAGCTTGAAAAATTATGGAAGCTTTCCGAGCCATTCCATATTTGTAAACATTGAATCGAAACAACAGGTGCAAAATCTTGTAAAGGAATTGAAGCCAGCGCAACAGCTAATGACCTTAAACAAAGACAACAAACCGCATTTTTTTAATGATCCACATCTTACGATTGCCCGGAAATTGCTGCCATGGCAATACGAGCAAAGCTGGAATGAATACAGTCACCGCCACTTTACAGGACATTTTATGGCAGAAAGTATGTTGTTATTGAAAAGATCATTGGCAGTTGGCGCTGATGGCCAAAACCTGACCGGGAAATACCAAATTGCCCGTCAATTTAAATTTATGAATTTACCGGGGGCCACAAAACAAGGCGAATTATTTGTATAAAACATTGCCTCTTTGAACCGAAAAAAATATTCCTGTTAAAAACAA
>DAHXOZ010000349.1 GCA_027364635.1 bacterium
GCGCATGGTGGGGAAATAAAAGTGGAAAGTAAAGAAGGGCTGGGAACGGAATTTACAATAACATTGCCCGTTTAAAAGAGTGTTACAGAATCGTAGCATCGATCAGTATTGTAACAATGGATTTTAATCTGTTGAAAAGTAAACATAGAATCAAATGAAAGCCGTAGTGGAAAATCAACTCAAATCAAATTGACCCCTTCCGTAATTTTAAATTGATCTCCTGATTCGCGATAATGCAGATGCTATGATAATCAGAAACCAACCTAATCAAAAGTGGAAATAGATCATAAGGTTAAAGATGAAATTGTTGAAAAGAATTTTTTTTCCCAGGGACATCCCTACAAGTGTTGGAAAGATGAATGGGCAAAACGCCTCTACAACTATTGCAACTATTCCCGCAAAAAAACAAATATCATTACGGCCTTTGCTCCTGCAGTCACATTGATAGCCTATCCCGCAAAAGAGTATTTGTTTTTGTGATTTCCACAATTGACAAGCGACGCGATTCTTACAATTACCGATGCAAATGGCAGTGCGGTAAGAAGAAAATCAGTGATCGCGGGAACAACAAATATTAAGGTTGATATTTCTAAGCTTTCCAGGGTAATTTATGTAGCTGTTTTACATATGGGGATTGAAAACAAACAATAAAGTTTGTAAAAGAATAAGAAATTTAAACAGGAAAATTAATCGTAGTTTTAAGAGCGATAAGGGACTCACTTTGAAAAAAAAATTAAAAAAGTACAACCACCTTTTCCCGGCGAAGCTTTTAGGACTTTGCTTTATAAAATTATGTCTCTTCAGCTTTGTTTCCTGTAAGCAACAAACAACTCCACAGAAATTACCTCGTGAGATGTCAGCAATTCCAGCTCTGAAATACGGGGATTTTGAGGCTCCGAAGATAATCGCTCTCACCGCTATAAACAAGCCAAAAGTAATAAAAGCAGGAAAGCCTGTTATTAAAAAAGATTCATCAAACGGCGGCGTCCCTTTCTTTACCAACTACCGTATCGATGAAGGTCTGCCGGTAAATAATATTATATGTAGTGCGACCGATAAATCCGGAAATCTTTGGTTCGGAACCGGCGGTGGAGGGGTCAGCAGATTTGATGGAAAGAGTTTTACAAATTATTCCATAGCCCAGGGACTTTCAGGAAATAATGTCTTTTGTATCATGGAGGATGCAAATAGAAATATTTGGATTGGCACAACTTCAGGGTTAAGCAAATATGATGGCTACCACTTTACTAATTACAGCACAATGGATGGGCTTGCGTCAAATTTTGTAACCTGTATACTTCAGGAAAGTAATCGTAACATTTGGTTCGGCACACAGGATGGCGGCGTTAGTAAGTTTGATGGTAATACTTTCACAAACTATAATACCAGGCAAGGGCTTGCCGATAATTATGTGCGTTGCATAAAACAGGATGACAAAGGAAATCTTTGGTTTGGCACTGATTCGGGAGGTGTAAGCAAATACGATGGTAGTCACTTCATCAATTATACTAAAAAACAAGGTTTGGCTGACAACACGGTTAATTGTATAACAGAGGATAATGCTCAAAACCTTTGGTTTGGAACAAATTCAGGAGCAAGTAAGTATAACGGTGAAGTATTCACAAATTTTACAACCAAACAGGGATTGCCGAATAATTCCATAAGCTGTATTATCCAGGATAAGGACGGAATGATTTGGTTAGCAAGCCACTCAAAAGAAATAACCAAATATGATGGAGTAAAGTTTACAAATTATACGAGGACTGTGAGCCTTACCGATTTCAAAGTGAACAGCCTTATTC
>DAHXOZ010000034.1 GCA_027364635.1 bacterium
CTTTTTTTAATCAGTTCCTGTTCTTCCAAAAAATATTATCTTTTTATCGGCACTTATACCAACACTACCAGTAAAGGCATTTATATTTATGATTTTGATTCTAATACCGGCGAAGCAAAACCATTATGGAATACCGACAGTGTTACCAACCCTTCTTACCTCACTATTTCAAAAGATCAAAAATATGTGTATGCGGTAAATGAAACCCATGGAGATAATCCGGGCCGCGTAACCGCTTATTCATTCGACAAGAAAAACGTAAGGCTAAATTTTATTAATACTACTGCTTCGGGCGGAGATGATCCATGTTTTATTTCAACAACTGATGATAACAAATGGCTTGCTGTAGCCAATTACTCAAGTGGAACTGCAACCGTCTTTCCTATAAAAGACGACGGTTCGGTTGAACCTTACAGCCAGATTATTTATGATTCTATTTATAAAAAACCCGGTGAAACTTCGACACCTCATGTACATGAGACCGTTTTTTCTCCGGATGAAAAATATATGATCACACCAGATCTTGGGCTGGACAAACTAATCGTTTACAAATTTAACCCGAGCAGCAAATCACCGCTAACCGTTCCTTCAACTACTATTGTCCAATCTGCAGACAGCACGGGGCCCCGGCACATCACTTTTTCAAAAGATAAAAAGTTTTTATACCTGATGCATGAAATGGGCGCGAATGTTACGGTTTATGCCTGGAATGATGGCAAACCAACGCAGGTGCAGGACATTGGCACTTTTCCAAAAGGATTTCCGGGAATAAAAGACGGCGCAGAAATTATGATTTCACCTGATGGAAAATTTCTTTATGCTTCTGCCCGCGGCGAGTTGAATCTTGTAGCCATTTTTTCGATTGATGAAGCTTCAGGAAAATTAACTTTGAAAGGAACGCAATCTTCTATGGGGCTACATCCCCGCAACTTTATCATTGATCCAACGGGAAATTATTTATTGGTAGCCAATCAGGATTCTGAAAATATTATAATATTTAAACGTGATAAAGAGACAGGCATGCTAACGAACACAGGGAAACAAATTCATATTCCAAGGCCTGTTTGTTTACAAATGATACCTGAAAAATAGATTAAAGTAGGGCAAAGTTTTTAAAAATTGTTTTTCTTCCAGACTCCCGTATGTACTTACGTGAATGGCATTTCTTTAATTTTTTATTTACGATATAAGGATTTAAATTTTAGAAGTACAAGTAGCCTTAAGCGGCATTTACCTATTAGTTGTAAGGTCACAAAGATTCGAACTTGCGACCTCCCCGATCAAATCGGGACGCGATGACCATCAAAAAAAGCCATTCATCTCTGAATGGCTTTTGATTTTTGTCGGGGCGGCAAGATTCGAACTTGCGACCTCCACATCCCAAATGTGGCGCGATGACCGGGCTACGCTACGCCCCGAACTTCTCTTATTATTAAAAAGGTTGCGGAGAGGGTGGGATTCGAACCCACGGTACAGTTTAACCCGTACGACGATTTAGCAAACCGTTCCTTTCGGCCACTCAGGCACCTCTCCTCTTTTCTGATAATTGAGGGCTGCAAAAGTAGCATTCAAAATTCAAAAAAGAAAATAAAAAAACTCAGTATTTAAAATTTATTATGAATAAGATTTTCACGGGCGATTTGGTTTCTTTTTTATGTTAAATTTTGAAATAACAAAAACAATTTCCACAGTAAACAAACAAAATATAGCGATTTTAATTTGCCAACTCGGGCTTTATGGTCAGCTTTTTTCTTTCGCCAATTTGTTGACGCCACATCGCATAATACAAACCTGTTTTTGCAAGCAATTCTTCATGATTGCCGGTCTCAATGATCTCACCTTTTTCCAAAACATATATCCGGTCTGCATGCATAATCGTACTTAACCTATGCGCTATCAAAATGGTGATCTGCTCTTTTTTAGAAGAAACATCCTTTATGGTATTGGTGATTTCTTCCTCCGTTAATGAATCCAAAGAAGAAGTGGCTTCGTCAAAAATCAATAAATGTGGATGACGAAGCAAAGCCCTGGCGATTGACAACCGTTGCTTTTCTCCACCAGAGACCTTTACACCACCTTCGCCTATTAAAGTATCCAGCCCTTTATCCGCACGCAAAAGCAGTGTGTTGCATGCAGCTTTGTTAAGTACATCCAGTATGTCTTCATCCGTTGCTGAAGGATTTACAAAAAGTAAGTTTTCTCTTATTGTTCCGGCAAACAACTGCGTATCCTGCGTTACAAACCCGATCTGTGCTCTTAATACATCAAAATCTATTTCTTCTCTGTTTATTTTATTATATAAAATTTGACCCTGTTTCGGAATGTACAATCCTACTAAAAGCTTTACCAGGGTGGTTTTTCCGGAACCCGACGGACCAACAAAAGCGATCGTCTCTCCTTTTTTTACCTGAAAGCTTATATCGGTTAAAGCGGGCTGCTGTGCAGACTGGTGTTTGAATTTTACATTCATGAATTCCAGTTCTTCAATGTTTTGAATCGTTTGAGGTTTTACTGGTTTTATTTCCGGTGCCTTAGACATCAGCTCATGAAAATTGCCTAAAGAAGCTTCAGCTTCCCGATAGGAAATAATGATGTTTCCAATTTCCTGCATTGGGCCAAAAAGAAAAAAACTATATAACGTTAGTGATATATACTGGCCCGCAGAAATAGCATTCCTGAATATCAGCCACAATAGGGTAAAGGTAATTAGCTGTTGCAGAAAATTAACCATTGTACCCTGGATGAAACTAAGAGTCCGAATGCTTTTTACTTTTCGTAGCTCAAGTTTCAGGATTTTAAAAGTGTTGTTATTAAGACGGTTTATCTCCTGGTTGGTTAAGCCCAGGCTTTTTACCAATTCAATATTTCTTAAAGATTCAGTAGTAGTGCCTGCCAGAGAATTGGTTTGCGCAACAATTGTTTTTTGAATGATTTTTATTTTTTTACTAAGCAAACTGGTAACTACGGCTATTAATATAATACCAACCACATACACCGGCATAATCATCCAATTAAGCCTGAATGCATAAATGGATATGAATACAATGCTTACAATGATGATAAAAAAAACATTTATGAAATTCGTAATGAATTTTTCGGTATCTGATCTTACTTTGGTTAATATAGATAGTGTTTCGCCACTGCTTTGGTCTTCAAAATCCTGGTAAGGCAACCGCATGCTGTGTTTCAGGCCATCCGTAAAAATCGTGGCACCAAATTTTTGCACCAGCACGTTTCCAAAATAATCCTGGAAGGCTTTAGCAATACGGCTTACCATCGCGGTACCGATCAAAAGCATAAGGAAAAATAACAACCCGTGATATACGCCGTTGCCGAAGAAAAACTGGTGTTCGGTTCTGGGAGTTTTATCAGGAAAAACATGAGGATGATTGGCGAACAGGTCCAAAATCCGACCTGTGATCCAGGGTGCAAATAAGGAAAAAACCTGGTTCATGGCCGCCAAAAAAAGCGCTAAGACGATCAGCCATTTATAAGGTTTTAAATATGACAGTAATATTTTCATCCGGCAAAAATAAATTTTATAGCACGAATTATTTAATATCAGGTTTTTCTATTGATGGTAAAAGATGAATGAAATTTGTAATTAATCGAAAACAATTACTGATTAAAGCAAAAAATTTTATTAAAACAAACGATGCCTGTTTAAAACGTTTTAGCTTTACAATTTTATAAAACATTTCTTTATGGAGGACCGCTTGAAAGAATTATCAGGCCAGTTAGAAGGAGAATTATTTGCAGATGATGGGATGCGGATGCTGTATGCAACCGACGCCTCGGCTTACCAGGAAAAGCCTTTGGCAGTAGCGATTCCAAAATCAGTTGATGATATCAAAAAATTAATTGCTTTTGCAAAATCAAATCATACTTCATTAATTCCAAGAACCGCCGGCACATCTCTTGCCGGCCAGGTGGTGGGCAGCGGCATTGTTGTAGATGTTTCAAAATATTTTACAAATATTATTGAAGTAAATAAGGAAGAAAACTGGGTGCGTGTACAACCCGGCGTTATCAGAGATGAGCTTAATATGTTTTTAAAACCTTATGGTTTATACTTTGGTCCTGAAACTTCTACAGCCAACCGCGCCATGATCGGCGGGATGGTAGGCAATAATTCCTGCGGTTCTAATTCGGTTGTTTACAGAAGTACAAGGGAACATTTGATTGAAGTAAATGCATTATTGAGCGATGGAAGCGAAGCGGTTTTTAAGACGGTAAGTCTTGATGAATTTCATGAGAAATGTGAAGGACATACCCTGGAGGCCGCGATCTATAAGAATGTGAGAAGTTTATTAAGCAATTATGATAATCAGCAGGAAATAAGAAAAGAATTTCCAAAGAAAAGTGTCGAAAGAAGAAACACCGGCTATGCGTTGGATGCTTTATTGGATACCGCTCCCTTTGTAGCAGGAACTGAAGATTTTAATTTCTGCAAATTGATCGCCGGCTCAGAAGGCACGCTTGCGTTTATTACAGAAATAAAATTAAATGTGGTTCCACTTCCACCAAAAGAGATAGGATTGTTATGTGTTCATTTTAATTCAATAGACGATGCATTGCGCGGCAATCTCATCGCTTTAAAATATAAACCACGCGCCAGCGAGTTGATTGATCACTACATTTTGGAATGTACCAAAGGCAATATCGAACAAAGCAAAAATCGCTTTTTTGTAAAAGGAGACCCTAAAGCAATTTTGGTGATAGAATATTCCGGATCCAACCGCGATGAAATTACACAGATCGCTACTGAATGTGAAATTGAGATGCGTGCGGCAGGTCTTGGCTATCATTTCCCTTTGTTGTTTGGCGATGATACAAAAAAAATATGGACGCTTCGAAAAGCGGGACTTGGCTTGTTGGGAAACATGCCCGGCGATGAGAAAGCGGTGCCGGTGATTGAAGATACGGCTGTAGACATCGCTGATCTTCCTGCCTATATCGAAGAGTTCAATAATATTTTGAAGAAATATGATTTGCACGCGGTTCATTATGCACACGCAGGTTCTGGTGAATTGCATTTGCGCCCGATTCTAAATTTAAAGACAGCAGAAGGGAACCATCTTTTCAGAATTATTGCACAGGAGATCGCTACGCTCGTGAAAAAGTACAAAGGTTCTTTAAGTGGCGAGCACGGCGATGGCAGGTTGCGCGGCGAATTTATTAAGCAAATGGTTGGTGAAAAAAATTATGAACTATTTAAAAATATAAAGCGCACCTGGGATCCCGATAACATTTTCAATCCGAATAAAATTGTGGATACGCCCCCGATGAATACGATGCTGCGCTACACCCCGGGGCAAAAAACACCTGTTTTCAACACCGTATTTCGTTACCACAACCAGGACGTGCTGCAACATGCAGAGCAATGCAATGGCACAGGCGATTGTCGCAAAACCCATTTATCCGGCGGAACGATGTGTCCATCCTACATGGCCACCAAGAATGAAAAAGATACTACCAGGGCAAGGGCAAATATTTTGAGAGAGTTTCTTACCAGTTCAACAAAAATGAACCGCTTCGATCATAAAGAAATTTATGAGGTAATGGATTTATGCCTGAGTTGTAAAGGGTGTAAATCAGAATGCCCTTCCAATGTAGATATGGCGAAATTAAAAGCTGAATTTCTGCAGCACTATTATGATGCCAACGGAGTTCCCTTTCGTTCTAAACTGATCGCCAATTTCAATAAATCAGCAAAACTTGGAGCTATAGCACCCGGTATTTATAATTTTCTGGTGAAGACTCCATTGACAAGTAATTTGATCAAACGCTTTTCAGGCTTTGCCTTAAAGAGATCAATGCCTGCCATGTATAAAACCACCTTACAAAAATGGTATCAAAAGAGAAAAAAGAAAAATAACGACAACGGGCAAACGCAGAAAGGAAAAGTATATTTATTCTGTGATGAATTCACTAATTATAATGATACAGAGATAGGGATTAAAGCAGTCCTTTTATTGGAAAAATTGGGTTATGAAGTAATCATACCTGATCATGAAGAAAGTGGAAGAGCATGGTTATCGAAGGGCTTATTAAGAGAAGCAAAAAAAATCGCTAATAAAAATATTATCGCATTAAGTAAAATTGTTACTGCAGAAACTCCGTTAATTGGTATAGAACCCAGCTCCATACTTACTTTCAGGGATGAGTATATTGATTTGGCGGATGATGAAAATTTTGCAGCAGCAAAAGATTTATCTAAAAATGTTTTTATAATCGATGAATTTATAGCAAGGGAAATCGAAACAGGAAACATCAAAAAAAGTTCGTTTACTACAGAAACACGCCATATCAAACTTCATGGTCATTGCCAGCAAAAGGCTTTGTCTTCGGTAGCACCTTCAGTAAAAATGATGTCGTTGCCAGTAAATTATTCTGTAGAAGTCATTCCTTCCGGATGCTGCGGTATGGCAGGTTCTTTTGGTTATGAAAAAGAACATTATGACCTATCAATGAAGATTGGGGAATTGGTTTTATTTCCTGCAATAAGGAATAAAGCTGAAGGTGTAATTATTGCTGCACCCGGAACAAGCTGCCGCCACCAGGTGAAAGACGGAACGGGTGAAAAGGCATTACACACGGTGGAAGTTTTATATGAAGCGTTGGTATAAAATACACCGGGATCCCGGATTAATACCATTGATATTTTTAGGAAATGAGGATTTTACACATATGCAATGCCCTGTTGAGAGTCAATAAATTTTCACATCGTTTTTTATATTTGAAACAACATGGCTTCCAAAGCTCTCAAGTTAACCAATAAGACTGATCGTCTTTGTATTATTTCATAATGTTCAATCACCAGCTTTCCGGCGTTGTGGTCGTGGTGAATTTTGATACTACGTTTAGAGTAATTTAGTACGGAATTAGAATGGCGCTTTTCGTCAAAAAAAGAATAGATCTTAACCTAAAAAATATTGTACCCGATGCTTACATAGTATAAGCCTCCGATATATGGATCGCCAAATGCATCACGATAATATTGGTTGGTGATGTTGGTACCTCCAATTTTTAGAAGGATTTTTTGTTGGGTAAACTTATAATTTACCTGCGCATCAAGTGTACCAAATGAGGGTATTCCGCCTGATCCGAAAGCACCTTCCCAATCAATCTTGTCCTGCCATTTGTAGATTATATTAAATCCAAATCCCTTACCAATAGTATTTGAGTTGGAAAAACCAAGATTAAAGCGTGTTTTGGGAGTATTAAAAAATGTTACCAGCCCGGGCTGAACATTATTCAATTCATCTCCAAATACGTTTCCTGTAAAAGAATAACCTTTCCCAATCTTATATTCAGCACTTAGTCCCCAGCCATTTGCTTTTACAGGCGTTGGGCTGTTAACCACAAAAGAAAAGTTTGTGGTGGTGAAAGGACTTGCCAGCTCCGGAACAGATGTGAGGGGATCCCCTGAGGCGCCTCTTGCTACTGCTTCACGGGCAATAAAATCTCTGTATTTGCTGAAATAATAGTAGGCATCAATTAATAGCTTTTTATCTATTATTCCCCGGTAACCGATTTCATAGGATTCCATATTTTCTGGTCTGGCTTTTCCAAAATTTGCCTTTTGGAGATCGTCTGGATTCATGCTGTTTCTATAATTAACTACACTTTCAGCGGTATAAACAGGATTTGTATCAAAGTGATATAAATTGTTAAACACCGGCAGGCATCCAATAAAAATACTTCCGGGGGTTGCCAGGTTTATCCACTGGTCTTCATTATCCGGGAAACGGGAGGCCTGCTGATAAGATAAACGAATGTAATTGTCTTTTACAACCGTAACTGAAGCGGTGATTCTTGGGGTAAATATGCCCTTAAAGTTTTCACTTTTATCATATCTTCCTGAAGCGCTTAATTTCAACATATCATGCAGCAATGATTTTTGCAATTGGATATAGGTACCATATTCTCCAATATTTATTGGGCCGTTTGGTTCATAAAAAATGGTGTTTTTTGAATTAAGATGATAAGTACGATAATCGCCACCTACCAAAATATCTAATACTTTCTCAAACTGTGAAAAATGATACTGCCCTTCAAACTGGTAAAGGCTCGATTTATCAGCAAACTGTGAACCGCCCTTGCTTATAGGGGTATTTACTGAACTATTGAATGCTGAATTAAATTGGGAGGAACCGGGCAGATACCTGCCCTGATCTGCAGCAGCACGGGCAGCAGCATGCGCTGTGGCCGGATCTGCGCCCTGCAATACATACGCCGAATAAGTACCCACATATTCACCAAGCCAGGTAGCATTATCTTTCCAGGCACTATTAATGCCTATGGCAGCAAGTGTGGTGGCATAAGAATCTCCGGAATTTTCCTGGGTTGTATAAGTTCGCAGAAACCAATTGGGATTTCTAAACTCAAGTTTATATTGGCCAATGTTGAAATTTTTTAATGAATACCTGTCAGTGCCTGTATAAACGGTTGTTCCCTGCCCATAGTTTCCCGTTAAAGAGGCTTCTGTATTAGGGGAAACTTTAAAATACAATCCGGCGGTAACTTTAAAATCATAAGTATTATAATTAACCAGCGCTGCCTCTTTATAACCTGTTCGGCTTACCAACTGGTTGCCAAATACATTGTTTTGCAGCCCCGCGGCAAACGGCAGCAATTGCTGCAACTGTGTGTTGCCCGGTTGTGAATTGATATAATTGAGCATCTCGTTATAAGTAGGCTGGTGGCCATATGCCTGTGCCAGCTGGCTCGACAATGGATATAATACTGCCTGTGAGATACCGGCCATGCTGGCATTCACTTCATCGCCAAATACATTAACGCCATCATAATTTGGGTCTGAAGTTCTTGTGCCGGCCTTTACTTTACTTAAGACATTATTTCGTTCCAGATCGGTGGAATCATCAGCCTGCCAATCATCAGCGCTAATATATTCAGCGCTAATTTTAAATGCAAACCTGTCCGATACTTTTTTGCCCCACCTAAACGCAAAGTCATTCAAGGGCGATGCCTTATGCCTGTAATCGTTCACATGCATCACACCTTCTTTCACTTCAGCACTAAAGCCCTGGTATTTGAAAGGATCTTTGCTCGTTATAATTAATGTGCCATTCATGCCACCGGAACCATACAATGCTGATGAGGCACCCGGAAGCAATTCCATATGATCCACATCAAGATCCGTAAGGCCGGAAACATTGCCCACTGCAAAGTTTAACGCAGGAGCGGCATTATCCATCCCATCAACCAATTGGTTAAACCGCAGGTTACCGCTGCCATTAAATCCGCGTGTGGAAACGGTTTTAAAAGTGTAGCTCGAACTGGTTACATCAACACCCTTTAAATAACTCAAAGCATCATAATAACTTGCACCGGGCGTATTTCGCATTTCAGCCGAACCGATATACTCAATCGTAACCGGTGATTCCATAATGCGGGAAGGCGTTCTCGTTGCCGCCACTACCACCTCTTGTCCTAATGTACTTTCAGGCTTGAGGTTAATAGTCAAAGGCGATGAAGCATCGGCAACTATTAATTCCTGCATTTTATAACCAATGGAAGAAAAAACGATAGTTAGTGGAAATGATTTATTAACCTGTAAGGAAAAGGTTCCCTTATCGCTGGTAAATGTTCCTTCATACGAACTTTTTACCGTGACGGAAACTGCGGGAACAGGTTCTCCTGTATTTTCATTTTTTACCTTCCCGCTGATGATTGTGTTTTGCGCAAATACAATTGTTGAAAGAAAACTCAATACAAAAAACAATATGCATTGCTTTAACGTATTCATCAAACAATCGTTTTAGGTAAATAATTAATGTACAAATTACACATTTTTAAATTCATTGGGGAATATTCTTTTATGGCCGGTTATAAGATGGTAAACAATTATTCATTGCAGTCATCAACAGTAAATCAACAAAAAGCAATAATTACTGTTTTACTTAGACCGGTTAGTAAAAGAGAATTTTATATATACCCGTTGAATAACCTGTCAATGGCGAATTCTTTATAATTGGACGAATATCTGGGATACGATTCGGCAATACCCGTTTGCAACTATCTTCCACCTGATTAAGCCTTTGCAACGGGCATAAACTCTTGTGCTGGTTGTGCGGCCGCCCAGTGTAAGTCTGTATATTTTATTGATTAGACATGTCCCTTAATCTGAACAAAAAAGCCCCCTTCTTTCTGCTTTTTCCAACTAATTATTTAAAACGGCAATGATATGAAGAAAAGGACACTGGTCGTCCTCATAAGCAACCTGATGCTTACTATGTATTTTCAACCTGCATTATCACAACCCAAAATATTGTCCGCAAAAGAATTACAACTTTCGCCAAAAGATATGCAGGGGTTTAGAGATGCCAAGTTCGGTATGATGATTCATTGGGGACTTTACTCTATCCCCGGCAAAGGCGAATGGGTGATGTTTAAACAAAGAATAGATACCTGTGAATATGCCAAATTAGCTGACCAGTTTGCAATTTCCCTCTTTAGGGGAAATTGCAGAGAATAAAAAGAAAAGATTAACTGCCGCTTTGCGCTTTGTGCAAATGCCTTGGTTTTCCTCCCATACGCCAATGGTCCTCAATTTTTTCTAAAGGAACACCCTTCGTTTCGGGCAGATAAAAATAACCCCAGATAATTCCCAAAACGCCGATAGCGGCATAAAACCAAAAGGCTCCCGCAGGATTTCCATTGTCTACCGCCTGCATGGTAAAAGTATTGGTAGCGGCATCATACAGTTTCTCATGCGTAATGATTCCTGCTCCTGAAGCTGTAAAAAGTTTTACAATTTTAAAGAAGGTAAAGGCAACGATCCCGTTAAACAACCAGTTCGACAAAGATCCGATGGAAGAGCCGATCCCTCTTACCCTTAACGGGAAAATTTCTGAGATGATCAACCATCCAAGCGGGCCGAGGCTGATGGCGAAAAAAGCAATATAAACCCATACAAAAACAATAGCGAGCCATTTTCCCGTATCTCCCAAACTGTCGTGAAAGGCAAATACCAACCCCAGCGCAAAGAGCGAAACGACAATTCCGATCAGGCCGATAAAATATAGTTTTCTTCGGCCTAATTTATCAATCATAAACAGTGAAAGAACCGTGAAAGCCACATTGACTGCGCCTACACTAACCGCAGCCCATATAGCCGCATGAGCACCCTGGAAACCCACGATCATAAATATCTTGGGGCTGTAATAAATTACCGTATTGATGCCTACAAATTGTTGAACAAACATGATTCCTACAGCAATAATTAACGCATGCCTCAGCCAAGGACGAAACACTTCCCTGAAATTAGGACGGCTTCTGTCTTTCTCCAATTCGTCTCTCATTCTCTGCATAGATTCTTCTACCAAAGACGGCTCTTCAATTCTTTTCAATATTCTGAGGCCTTCTTCTTCACGGCCTTTGCTCATCAACCAACGCGGCGTCTCCGGCAGAAAAAAGATACCGATGAGCAGGATAAGACCGGGAACAACGCCCATATAAAACATAGGCCTCCACGACTGTAAATCGTTATTATTGGCAAAAGCAAGATCGCTTAAATAGGAAACAAGAATGCCTATGGTAATAAGTAGCTGAAACAGCGATACCAAACGGCCACGGATATGCGAAGGAGAAATTTCAGCAATGTATAACGGAACCGAGAAAGAAGAAATACCAATCGCCAATCCAATAAATAAGCGGGCGATGATTAAAGATTCAGGAGTGGGAGCCCATCCTGACCATGCAGCTCCGATTACAAAAATGATAGCTGCACTCAATATGGTTTTCTTTCTTCCGAAAATATCTGATAACCTGCCTGTGAGGATAGCGCCAATTACTGCACCGGCTAATCCGGCAGTGGTAATATTTTCAACCATACTGTTGCTTAAATGAAAGTCTTGCTGGAAAAAGGGTATGGCACCGGAAATAACCCCGGTATCAAACCCAAATAAAAGGCCGCCTGTGGCGGCAACAGCAGCAATAATGGTTACCAGGTTTTTGTTGTACGATTTTTCTTGCATGGTAAGAAGTTGATAATTTAAATGATGTGAAAAGGTTTTAATACACGCTTATTTTACAGTTCATCAACATAAGCTTTATTGAAAAATTAAGATCGGTTCAAAAATAATTTTCGATTGTCCAGGTTGACAGGCAGATACATTTCTGTCAATCAAATTACCAGGCAATACGAAAAGAATTACCAAATTTAATGGTCTGTTGGCAGTAAACAAATAAAAAAATATAATTGATGTTTTATGGGTTGCTTTACCTTCGGTCTTAACTTATTTTTGAGCGGGCATTAACTGCAACTACTTTCAATGAATTTTATCGGCAACATAATTTGGTTAATTTTTGGCGGCCTTGCCGCAGCAACAGGCTATTTTTTTGGCGGCATTATATTATGCATCACCGTTGTTGGTATTCCATGGGGCTTACAATGTTTTAAATTGGCGGGGTTTGTTCTGTGGCCTTTCGGCAGGAGGGTGGTAAGCACTACACGCAGCGGCGGCTGTCTTAATTTGTTCTTTAATATTATTTGGCTGGTGTGCGGCGGTTTGTATACCGCGATGGTTCACATTTTTTTCGGAATCATTTTATTTATTACCATCATCGGTATTCCCTTTGCTCGCCAGCATTTTAAGCTGGTAGAGATTTCATTAATGCCTTTTGGCAAAACGATTGAATGATATATTTCCAAGGTTTAAATTCTTAAAAATATTCCTTAAGAAGTTCAGGATTTCTGTCTCAAAATATTTTCTCACTTTTGCCGCCACTTAGTAACCGGGAGTTCAAAGACGAAAAATTTAATTATTGAATTAACTGGTATGATATACATTGCTCAATACAGTCTTCTGATTTTACTCTTCCTGCTTGTAGGATTACATTTGTGCATCCTGTTTAAAATTATTCCTTACCGGGCAGTTTGGGGAGGCAGGTTAAAATCTGATGCGCAAATGTATCGGTTTGAAATTTTGTCGGTTTTAATAAACCTGCTGTTTATTTGTTTAGTATTAGCAAAGGCAAATTACCTGGAAATTGATATTCCAAAAAAAATAATAACGTATTCTCTTTGGTTTATGGCTGCATTATTTTTATTGAATACTTTAGGAAATGCAGTTTCAAAAAACAAACTTGAAAAAAGGTGGTTCACGCCGGTTACTTTATTACTGGCCTTTTTTTCAATCATATTGGCCTTGGCAAACTGAATGCAGAAATATTGGCTTTGTTGCCAGTGAACCAATAAAAAACAGGAAATTTTATTCTATAAAAAAGCCGGCAAATCAATTACCGGCTCTATAACCACTGGATATATTTAACTAAAAGTTATTCTGCCTTTGCAGGTACGAGTAATTTTTCTTCGATTACTTGTTTCAGCACGTGTTTGGGCAAAGCACCCGGCTGCATCATTGGTTCGCCGTCGGCGCCAATAAAAAGCATGGTGGGGATACTCTGTATGCCAAATACAGCAGAGAGTTCCTGTTCCTTGTCTGTATTTACTTTATAAATTACCAATCTGCCATCGTATTCTTTTGAAAGCTCTTCCAATATTGGAGCCACCATTTTGCAGGGGCCGCACCAGTCAGCATAAAAATCAACAATGGCTGGTAATCCCTCGTATTTCCAGTCTTTTTCTGTTTCGTAGTTAAATACTTTTTCTTTAAAATCCTTTGTGGTAAGCTGTATTGTTGCCATAATATTGTTTTATTTTTTGTAAAGGTAAACCCGGGAACTGAGGTTATCGGTAACTTTTGTTACGATTCTGTTTTCTGGTAATGTCTCCCGTTAGGGGGAGTTACCTAAACAGTAGATAAACACCCGCCTGAACGAATTCCAGTCCGACCAGGTCATCCCCGTCAGACCAGGTCATCCGGGCGGGCAGGCGGGCATTCGAGCAGGAAAAATGAGGATTGCTGTTTTTACTTTAAGAAATTTTTCGGTTACTCATTCACCAGGATCTCTTTTTTATTAATTCGGCTGTATAAGCCAGTTGCCGTAGCGGTATCGATATATTCAAATAAAACAGCCGCATACTCTACAGGCTCTCCCTTTTCATTTTTTTTGATAATGGAAAGACCACCCAGCGGCCAAACTTTCCGTGAAAATAAACGGGCTATATAGATTTTGCCGGGTTCGTAGTTGACCGGATCTCTTAACCTTTGATACATGGTGTGATAACGATGTACTCCGCTATCAATATAAAGCATTGTACAACGATTCATACGCATAGGTATATGCAGTGAACGAACCCGGGCGTCATCATCAAAAAACTCGTAACGACCCAACGGATGAAGCGATTCATTCAATACCAGTAATACTGCTTTTGATCGGAGCGAATCTTTATTGATATAGGTTAGAAACTCCTTTGGACATTGTTCTTTCGTAAGGCCCTGGTAATGAAAAGCGGAATCTGTAGAAGTTTTGTTTTCCTGTGCTGATAAACTGAAGACGTTAAACAATAATAATATAACAAGTTGCAACAAGTATTTCATGCCTCATGATTTTACGAAAGTTAGTTTTTTTGCAATGAAAATTTTATGATTCAAATCAGTGTTTCTAACATTTAAATCAATTTAAATGGCCCACTGTAAATACTCTTGACAAATTAAATCCCAAACTTATTTCGCCTTTGCCCAACAACGGTTTTTCACTAAGGAACTCTTCATCTTTAGCAAACCAGTGAAATGATAAAATAATACAAACCGGATTTTACACCTGCATTTCAATTATCTTTAATTCTTTATTTATTCACTTAAATTTTGCTGCACAAATGAAAAAAAGCAATCAATGGAACCGCCTGGTTCTTCTGTTAGTTACTCTCCTTATTTCTTATTCATCCTTTGCTCAATCTTTTGATACTTCCTTATTAAGCGGTCTGCAATGGAGGAGTATCGGTCCCTATCGCGGAGGCAGAACCGTTGGCGCTACGGGTGTGGTGCAACAACCCAATGTTTTTTACATCGGTGTTAATAATGGTGGCGTTTGGAAATCTACCGACTATGGAATAACATGGCATCCTGTTTTTGATCATGAACCTACAGGTTCTATAGGCACCATCGCGGTGGCTCCTTCTGATCCCAATATTATTTATGTGGGCAGTGGCGAAGGATTGCATCGCCCCGATCTTTCTGTAAGTGATGGTATATATAAATCGACCGATGCCGGTAAAACATGGTCACACCTTGGTCTGCGCGACGGGCAGCAAATCCCGCAGATTGCAGTCGATGAAAAAAATCCGGACCGTCTTTTTGTAGCCGTCCTCGGCCATCCTTACGGGCCTAACAAAGAAAGAGGGATTTTTCGTTCCTTAGATGGAGGAAAGACATTTGAAAAAGTACTTTACGTTGATGAAAATACCGGTGGCGATGATGTAGCAATTGATCCGAAGAATCCGAACACCGTATATGCCACCTTTTGGAAATCGCGCGAAGGCCCATGGGAAAATGGCGAATGGTCTGGTGCGGAAGGTGGCGTATATAAATCAACTGATGGCGGAGATACCTGGAAAAAAATGTCGAATGGATTGCCTGATAATATGGTGCAGGCGCATATTGCCATTGCACATTCTGCGCCCAATATTCTGTATGTTGCTATCGGCACCAATGAACCCAACGACTACGGAACGGGTACAGGAATGGGCATGTACCGCTCTGATGACGGGGGAGAAAAGTGGTACAGGATTTCTGATGAAGATGGAAGACCGGAAGCTCGAATCGGTGGAGGTGATGTACCAGTATTAAAGGTAGATCCTCAAAATCCCGAAACGGTTTACAGCACCAGTATCGTGGTTTATAAATCAATAGATGGAGGCAAAACATGGAAAGGAATTCGTGGCGCTCCCGGTGGCGATGATTATCAAAACATGTGGATTAATCCTGCCAACCCCAATATTATGCTGGTTACCGGCGACCAGGGTGCTATTATTACTGTTAATGGCGGCGATACCTGGAGTTCGTGGTACAACCAGCCTACAGCGCAATTGTACCATGTGAGTGCCGACAATGATTTTCCATATAATGTATATAGCGGCCAGCAGGAAAGTGGTTCGGTAGGCATTGCTTCAAGAGGTAATGATGGAGAAATTACCTTCCGCGACTGGCATCCTGTAGGTGCGCAGGAGTATGGATACGTGGCGCCTGATCCATTAAATTCCAACATTGTTTATGGAGGCAAGATTACAAAATATAATAAGCGTACAGGGCAGGTAGTGAATATATCGCCAAGGGCTAAACCCAATGAACATTTTCGTTTTGTTCGCACTGAGCCGGTGATTTTTTCACCCGTTGATAAAAAGACGTTATACTTTGCCGGCAATGTTTTGTTTAAAACGCAAAATGGCGGTGATAGCTGGCAGGTGATCAGTCCCGATCTTTCAAGAAAAACCTGGGATATTCCTAAGAGTGTAGGCATTTATACCAATGAAGAAATGAAGAAGATGCCCCGCCGTGGTGTAATTTATACCGTAGCCCCTTCGCCGCTGGATATCAATACCATTTGGGCGGGGACGGACGACGGCCTGATTCAGGTAACGAAAGACGGAGGAAAAAACTGGAAAAATGTTACCCCTTCTGCTATTACTTCGTGGAGTAAAATCTCGTTGATGGATGCCGGGCATTTTAATGAAAATACCGCGTACGCTGCAGTAAACAGGTTGCGTGATGACGATTTGCATCCATACGTTTATAAAACACATGACGGCGGTAAAACCTGGCAGTTGATCGTAAATGGCTTGCCAGATGAGCCGATTAATGCAGTGCGGGAAGACCCGAAGAAAAAAGGATTATTGTTTGCCGCTTCAGAAACGGCTTTGTATGTATCATTTGATGATGGTGATAGCTGGCATTCCCTCCGGCAGAATATGCCGGCGACTTCTGTACGCGATGTGATCATAAAAGACAATGATCTTGTGGTAGCAACCCATGGTCGTGGTTTTTGGATATTAGATGATATGAACAGGCTGCGCCAGTTAGCGCCGGGCATTTCCGGACACAACATTTTATTTAAGCCTGCAACGGCTATGCGAGTACGCTGGAATAACAATACGGATACCCCATTGCCGCCGGATGAACCTGCGGGGCAAAATCCTCCTGATGGAGCCGTAATTGATTATTACTTAAAAAATGAGGCAACTGATGTAACCCTTGACATCACCGATGCAAAAGGAAATATTCTACGGCATTATAGTAATCAAGATACGCTCTATAAAATTCCTCCTGAAAATGTTCCGCATTACTGGATTCGTCCGCAGCAAATATTACCGGCAACAGAAGGCGGGCATAGGTTTGTGTGGGATATGCATACGGCTCCCTTAAATGTTCCGCCATCCTTTCCTATTGCCGCTATTTATAAAAATACCGCGCCTTCACCCACTTCTCCATGGGTAATACCGGGAAATTATACCGTAAAATTAACTGTTAACGGTAAGGCATATACGCAGCCTTTGGTGGTAAAGATGGATCCACGGATTCATATGTCCGCGGCAGGTCTTCAGCAGCAATATGATCTTTCTATCCTTTGCACCGAAAACCGGAGAACTATTTCAAACCAACTGAACCGGCTGGCAATTGTTCAACACCAGGCAGAAGTGTTGAAAGAAAAAGCAGGTAAGAACTTATCGGTTCAATTGGATTCTTTGATCAATAAACTGAAGGGTATTATGGCGGGATCAACAAATGAGAAACCTTATAATCTTTCTGTATTGCAGGGTTCCTTCGCTGGCATGTTTGGTTTATTGCAGGAAGCGGATATTACTCCGACGTTGGAAACAATAACTGCGATGAAAGATCTGCAAAAAAAGTTTGTTGAAGTGGAAGAAGAAGTAAAAAATATCAGGTTGCAAACCATTCCAGCAATTAACAGGCAGTTGAAAAAAGCGGGGTTGGCTGTCATTGAAGTGGGAGAATAGCTATCTACCACAAGAAAAAGAACAATAAAATTTAGTTGCCACTGGTTTGAAGATAAAAAAGTAAGCAAGGCTTGTTGTAAAGAACTTTTTCTTTTGAAGACACACTGGCACTGAAAATTTATTAAATTTGGAATCGAAACCTGTTTATAATTTTCTTCCTGATGATTGCTTTGCTTAATATATTTTCAATTTTATATGACCAGGTGATTGGTTTTCTCGGCATCAGTCCGTTGATCGAAATGTATAAATCAGGAGATTATAGTTCGCTGCATACTTTGCAGGGTATAGAGAACGCAATAGGTCCGGTAATTCCATTATTACTGATTATTGAAATTTTACGGGCAGCTTTCTATAAAAGATTTAAGGCGATTCATTATAAGGTGCAATTCTTCACCTATGTTTTTAATAGTTTTATCGGGCGCTTTATTTCAATTGCCGCTGTTGCATTTTGTATAGGCGTTTTTGAAAAGTATTCGATCATTAAAACAAGTTTTACCTGGTACTGGCTTATTTATGGTTATGTTGCCTGGGAACTTTCACACTTTGTATATCATTACCTGGCGCATAAGGTAAGATTGCTATGGTGCCTGCACTCCACACATCATGCACCACAAACGATGAACCTCTCAGTTACGTATGCTCATTTTTTTTTGGAAGCACCTTATGCAGATGTTATCAGGACTTCTATCTGCATATTGCTGGGCGTAAATCCTGCGCTTTTATTTTTTATTATGTTCATTGATGGTACATGGGGCGCATTCATTCATGTAGGAGAAAATATTTTAAAAAACGGGCGGCTTGGATTTTTAAATCGTATGATCTTAACGCCATCTCACCATCGTGTTCACCACGCCCGTAACCCTTATTACATGGACACTAACTTTTGTAACCTGCTTAATATCTGGGATAAAGTTTTTGGAACTTATGTGGATGAGAAAGACGAGATACCGATTGAATATGGCATTACCAGGAAGATGAATCCGAATAATTTTCCTGATGTATATTTTGGAGAGATTGCTGTCTTGTTCCGGGATGTAAAAAATGCACCCGGACTAAAAAATAAATTTTTGTACCTGGTAATGCCTCCCGGCTGGAGCCACACCGGTGAGCATAAAACCGCAAGAATAGTGAGAAAAGAATTTTTAGAAAATTCCATAAGACAGGCAGAGCAGGTTCTATAAATGAAACTTTCAATTATCACACCGGTAAAACTTTTTAAATGCCGGGACGAAACAGTGGTCTCAACTTCGTTCTTTTAACAGGCTCATTTTTCAGCTATAAACTTGTCGTGCTTCTTCCGTTGTTTTTCCATCGTATTCTTCAGCGATGTTTTCTGCCTCTTCTTTTGTAGCTCTTACAATACCATCTTTATGATTTGGTGGAGCATAGATGGTATACAACTTTAATGCTGAAGAATTGCCTGTGTTTATGATATTATGTTTTGCACCCGCCGGAACAATAATAACATCGCCATCTCTAACATCATATTTATTTCCATCTATTATGCATTTACCGGAGCCACTTTCAAAACGGAAAAACTGGTCTACAAGCATATGCTTTTCTTCACCTATTTCCTCACCCGGTTGCAGGGTCATCAGCACCAACTGCATATGCCTGGTAGTGTACAATACTTTCCTGAAATTTGTATTTTCCAATGTGTCTTTTTCAATGTTTATTTTAAACCCTTTCATGTTACTTTCATTTAAATGTGATTAATTATTGAAGAACCCCTTTTTCATTATTGATTCTAAAGGTGCATATATAAAAGATCTTACCCTATGACCGGTATCATCCAATATATTGACAGTCGTTGGTAGGATAGTTGAGTTAAAATAAAAAACGAGAGAATTTGTTTGTTTACTGATTGAAAGCGATGTTATTTGAATTCAAACAAAAAAACTTCCATACCATGTAATTGCTGTAAATATTGCCAACAAATATTAAAAGACCTTATGCGGAAAAACCAGAGACTTTTTTAATACTGATCTTCCTGTTAGTAATTTTTACAGAATGTACCAAAAACAAAGTAACTACCGGGAACGGACAAACAGCGATGCTTCACCAATGCACCGATAAATCGGTAAAACCAAAATTTGTTTTGATTCTTTGTTAGCTGACTATCCGCTGCCCAACGGGTGCGTATGCTTTACGATGGGCATGCATTGATAAAAGTAACTTTCCATGAAGCACAGGCTTCACATACTTTCGCCATGTCTCTGAAAGGATACCCTTGTTTGGGTTTTCCTTCTGATACCAGCATTAATGTTTACCAGGTTGTATACAGATTTGGATCCTTATCCTGACGACAATACCTCAACGACTCAGAAAAAAACTTCATCTGCTATTTCCCGTTAATCTACTCCACCTTTCCTATAATTGTCCAGTCTTCTTTGCCGTGCCCTTTTTTAATCCATTCATCCATCAGGGCGGCAACAGCCGGAATTACATGCAAGTTTGCACCCTTACTTTCCGCTTCAGATAAGAAAAGACCGGTATCTTTTCTCGCCATTTCCAGTCTCCATGAAGGATTGGTGAAATCATCGCCCGTCATCTTTTTCAGCCTTGCAGGCAATGAGTTGCCGGGGTTCCATTCTGAAAATAAACCGGAGAGCTCATTGGTGGAGATACCTAATGCCCGGGAAAACGCGAGGGTGTCGGCAATGGCTCCGTTAAAGGCTACCAGGAAAAGGTTTCCGGTCAGCTTTATAGCTGCTGCTTTTCCTGCTTCTTCACCAAAGTTGATCAGCTTTCCTGTAAGGGCAGATAATTGGGGTTCGAGTTTCCTGATAAGATTTTGATCTCCAGAGACCAACATATAACCGGTGCTTTCCAGCGCATTCTGCGGTCCCATAAACACCGGGGCGTGCTGGTACAAAAAGCCTTTACTTTTCCATTCGTCCGTTCTTTTTTTGGCGCCTTCTACAGAGGTAGTAGTATGATCTGCAATAATGGCTCCCGGCTTAAGACCCGGTTCAGCCTTTGCCAATGCATCATCAACGGTTGCATCATCTTTCAATGCCAAATGAACAACATCTGCATTGCGTACTGCTTCGGCGATGTCCTCAAACGCTTTGGCACCATATGGTTCCAGTTCTTTTGCTTTTGAAAAAGTCCTGTTCCAAACTTGTACTTCATCACCTTTGCTGATCATAGCTCTTGTAAAACCGGCACCCAATAATCCTGTTCCTAAAAATGCTTTCATCTTTTATTGTTTTCTTTCAAAGGTAAGTAAGCAGACAGGAAAGCCCACAGTAAAACAACTTTTAATGAAGATTTTTGCTACTTTCATTTATTAAAATTCGATGCAATAAAATATTTTTATGACTTATAAAAAGAAAACCTCAACCACCGAAAGCAGGAGAAATTTTTTAAAGACGGGTATTGCAGGCAGTATTGCCGCGGTTACACTTCCGTCTTTGTCTTTTGCAGAACAAAGCTTAAAAAAAATTATTCCTTCATCAGCCGCTGCGCCCTTTGAACTGGATGAGATCACGGTTGATGAATTAAGTTCCGGTTTTAAAACGGGCAAGTACACGATACGTTCTGTCGCTGAAAAATATATCAGGCGGATCAATGAAATCGATAAATCGGGCCCGGCTATCAACAGCGTGCTTCAATTAAATCCTGATGTTTTAAAAATTGCCGATGCGCTCGACAAGGAACTAAAAGAAAAAGGACCGCGAAGCCCGATGCATGGTATTCCGGTATTGCTAAAAGATAATATTGACACTGCCGATAACATGGACGCCACAGCCGGCTCTCTCGCTTTGATGGATGCAAAACCGGAAAAAGATTCGTTCGTAGTAAAACAACTTCGCGATGCGGGCGCACTGATTCTTGGCAAAACCAACCTGAGCGAATGGGCCAACATGCGCTCATCACACTCCACCAGCGGATGGAGTGGTCGCGGCGGACTTACGAAAAATCCGTATGCGCTTGATAGAAATTGTTCCGGTTCCAGTTCGGGCTCGGGCGCTGCAGCCGCTGCAAGCCTTTGTGCAGTTGCAATCGGCACCGAAACGGATGGTTCGGTGGTGAGTCCATCTTCTTTAAATGGATTGGTGGGCATTAAGCCAACCGTGGGATTGGTAAGCCGCGCAGGTATCATTCCTATTTCACACTCGCAGGATACAGCAGGGCCGATGTGCAGAACCGTTCGCGATGCAGCCATCTTGCTGGGAGCAATGGCCGGAGCGGATGAAGAAGACGAGGCTACGCAAGATAAAGATCGGACTAACGTTAAGGATTACACGAAGTTTTTAGATGTGAATGGTTTAAAAGGAGCACGAATAGGCGTACTACGACAGTATTTTGGCTTTCTTCCTTCTGTAGATAATGTTATAAATGCTGCATTGGAAGCATTGAAAAAGCAAGGGGCAATTTTGGTTGATCCGGTGATGATTGACACGCTTGGAAAGTTTGATGATTCGGAAGGGGCTGTTTTGCGTTATGAACTGAAGGCGGATATGGCCGCTTATTTAAAACACCGCGGCAATGGAACTTCTTTTCATACGCTAAAGGATTTAATTGATTTCAATCAAAAACATGCTGATAAAGAGATGCCTTACTTTAACCAGGAATTATTTTTAGAGGCCGAAGCTAAAGGCCCGCTGACTGATAAGGATTACATTGACGCTGTGGAAAAGAACCATCGTATGACGCGTGAAGAAGGTATTGATGCCGTGATGAGCAAGCACAATCTTGATGCGATTGTTTCTCCTACTGATAGCCCGGCGTGGATGACCGACCTGGTAGATGGCGATCATTTTCTCGGTGGCAGTTCACAGTTGGCGGCGGTAGCAGGTTATCCGCACATCACGGTTCCTGCAGGCGATGTTTTTGGTTTGCCAATCGGTATTTCTTTTTTTGGAAGAGCATGGAGCGAACCTGTACTGCTGAAAATCGCTTATGGTTTTGAACAGGCAACACACGCACGCAAACCGCCAAAGTTTTTACCTACGTTGAAACTAACGTAACCATGATTTTGCGTTTAAGCATTACTGTTGTTAGAGAAGCAAAATTTTGATGGAATAACTTTGTTTACTGTTATATTCAAACCCACCTGTTAAACCGGAACTGCAAAGTTTATCCTAACCCATCCAATGTTTACGTCGGTTTTTAGAGAGGTAAATGCCGATTGTATACCCTTACAAAGGTCATTGAATACCCTTACATAGGTCATTGTATACCCTTACAATGGCCTAGGTACACCAATATTATAATCATATATATACATGCATTAAGACCCTTATTTACGTTGAATAATGATTATTAAAGACTCATGGCTGGCAAATCTCTCCTTATCTTTTTTATTTAATCACTGAA
>DAHXOZ010000350.1 GCA_027364635.1 bacterium
TTTCGTGTAGGGATATTTGCAATCTGTTTATAATGATCGCCGCTTTGTAATTGAAAAATATTTATATATCCTAAATTGGCATATCCGCCGCCACAGCTTACGTAAACACGTTTAGTTACCTCATCATAAAAAAGGTCATCACTATCATTTGTAAGGTCGTTGACGCTTATTCTATGCCCGCTGTAGGCATTCATCACCACTAACTTTCCGGGATGGCGATAGCCAATAAAAAGCCTGTTCCCTGATGAATCTAAAGCCATTGGAAAATTTCCCGAACGGTAATTTTTGCTGATGTCCCGGATTAACTTTAATTTTTTTAAGTCTGCCACACTTATCAGTGAAGCCTCCGGCAGATTAACATACAGCAAATTATTTTTTGTATCAATTTGAAATCCTTCCGGGTGAGCCGGCAACTTTATATCACCTGTTTGTTTATGCGAAGCTGCATCAATGATTGCAATGCCACCACGTCCATACCCCACATAAATTTTGCTGTCGGCAGAATCATAATGAACATCATCTGCATCCGATTTTAAATGTATGGCAGCTACTTTTTCAAATGTATTTGCATTATAAAAATAGCAATCACCATTACCGCCGTTGGCAACAAATATTTCCTGATTTTGTGGTAAATATGCTACTCCCTGCGGTTCATTAAGTCCTGTGATGGTATGCACTGCTTTTCCACTATTAAGATCAACAACTTCTACCGCATTGCTGCCTAATGCTGAAATATAAATTACCTGGTTTTTTAAATTAATATCCAGATGATCTATACGGCCTTTTATTCCGGGAAGTGAAATTGTTTTGATTAATTGCAAATAATTTTCTCCATAAGCTGGTTGTCCCTTACAGCCCGAAAAAGAGCAAATGCTGATAATGAGAAATAATTGAAAATATATATACTTCATTCTACCGTTTAAATGCATGAATAATTTGTTTTAGAAAGAATGCTGCAATAAAAACAGCAACGCCAATAAACGTAATAAGATCAGCATCTCTTGCTGTCCCGTAAATGATTACTATAATTCCTGTAATTATTAAAATGTATTTCACTATCAGTAATATTTTTTACCGATAGCAAAATTACTTGGGCTACAAATAACTAAATAGAATGGAATCGACCTTTTGTATATCCTTTACCTTTTTAAAAGATCTTTTTTAAAAACTGAAGGATTTTTGCCTGTCTGTTGTTTAAAAATTCTTGTAAAATGGCTTTGATCAGAAAATCCTGTGAGATAGGCAATTTCTGTTAGTGAGTATTTCCTGGTTTTCATAAATTCAATTGCCTTTTCAATCCGTAGCTTTCTTGTGTATTCACCAAAAGAAAGATTATCAAAATGTTTGGAAAATTCTCTTGATAGGTAGGAGGGATTGATGTCGAGGTTCTTTGAAATGTCAGTGAGACTTAGATTGGTATCAATCTGATCTTGTATAATTTCTTTTAATTCTTTTACCCACGAGGGAGTTTTCTTTTGGGCATGTTTTTTCTTAATGAATTTGGTGAAGACGTCGAGGAATAAATGATCAACAGGATTTTGGGTATGTTTTACATTTTGCAAATGCTTTGCCCAGCTATAGAGAGCATCGTAGATCATCATACCTTTTTCCAACAATTCATAATCATTTTTTGTATTAAAGGCTAACCCGGCCGAGATTGCCCACAACCCTGATGCCTGGCTTGCGATATCGTGCCTGTCTGTGTCTGCACCCCTTACAATTACCGCTAATGTGTGCAGGGCTGGATCTGTGAGTTCATATTTTTTAATGATATAATCAAAAGTGCATTTATCGTCATGGT
>DAHXOZ010000351.1 GCA_027364635.1 bacterium
ATCGGTTGCGCTTTATTTACAAAAATTTATTTTATACAGAAAACGTAAGGTTTTTTATAGCAGTGATGGTACATCCAAAAGTCTTTTTGAGGTGATGGACAAATACAAAGACCAGGAAAAATTTTTGTATCCATGTTCGCATTCTTTTGACAGCGAAATTACCACCTGGCTTACTGAAAATAATTGCATTTATGCCATACCCGTTCTTTATGAGATTACATCAAACGATGTTAGAAGTATTGTAGAAAAACACGAGTATCAGATCATTTGTTTTTTTACTCCGCTTGGTGTAAAAAGCTTCACTGAGAATTGTCCTTCTTTTAAACAAAACGGCACTCTAATCGGCGCCTTTGGCGATAATACGCGCAAAGCCATTATCAATGCCGGTTTTCACCCTGATATTCTTGCACCTGAACCGGAAGCTCCCAGTATGGTTTCTGCTTTAGAAAAATATTTGTCAGGTTTAAAAAAGAAATAAAACTCCCCTTTTTTGCTAAAAAAAACTCCCCTTCAGTTAAGAAAGGGAGAAGTTTTTAATCAGGATAATTGTGCGTTTACTTATTTTATCAACTTTCCGAAATAATGCACGGTGCGAACCAATTGAGATACATAACTCATTTCGTTATCATACCAGCTTACTGTTTTTACTAATTGATGATCACCCACTGTTAAAACTTTCGTTTGAGTAGCATCGAATAAAGAACCGAAATGGATACCGATAATATCAGAACTTACAATTTCATCTTCATTATATCCGAAACTTTCGTTAGAAGCAGCTTTCATTGCAGTATTTACTTCTTCAACAGTAACTTTTTTGCTTAAAATGGTAGTAAGTTCTGTAATGGAACCAGTAATTACCGGAACCCTCTGAGCAACTCCATCCAGTTTTCCATTTAATTCAGGTAAAACCAAACCGATTGCTTTGGCAGCACCTGTACTGTTAGGAACAATGTTGGCGGCGGCAGCTCTTGCTCTTCTTAAATCACCTTTTGGATGAGGCGCATCCAAAGTGTTCTGGTCGTTGGTGTAAGCATGAATGGTGGTCATAAAACCGGTTTCTATTCCAAAAGAATCATTCAATACTTTAGCCATTGGCGCAAGACAATTGGTGGTACATGATGCACATGAAATGATGGTTTCGCTTCCATCAAGAATTTCATGATTTACATTAAAAACAACTGTTTTTACACTGCCGGTAGCCGGGGCGGAAATAACCACTTTTTTGGCTCCTGCGGTAATATGTGCCTGTGCTTTATCTTTATCTGCAAAAAAGCCTGTGCTTTCAATTACTACATCTACATCATCTGATGCCCATGGAATTTGAGAAGGATCTCTTTGGGCATAAATTTTTATTTCTTCACCATTAACAATTATTGAATTTTCGGTGTGTTTTACTTCAGTTTCAAATCTGCCTTGTGCGCTATCGTATTTTAATAAATGTGCTAACTGTTTAGGACTTGTCAGATCATTGATGGCTACTACATCTATACCTTCCATGTTGTAGATCTGCCTGAAAACAAGACGCCCGATTCTGCCGAAACCATTAATGGCAACTTTTACTGTGCTCATAATTTATTTTGTTTTTATTTTAAATTGAGGTTGCAAAATTAAGCTTTTGTAAAAGAAAATAGGGGATAAAATTATTCTAATTTTTAATAACCAAGCAACGCCAACTTTTATTTTGGTTTAAAATATTTATGTTTTATTTGATCAAATCAGTAATTTTTCCCACTTACGTATTTATTTCCTTTTACGTAAAAGCGAT
>DAHXOZ010000352.1 GCA_027364635.1 bacterium
ATTGTAACTTAATAATCCGCTTGTAATCTTCAATAGTCTGCATTAATCCTTAAAAATCCCTGATAGAATTTAATAATCTTCAATAATCTTTAAAAAGTTTATAAGAAATTTGGCTGTATTAATTAAATAAATAACTTTGTTATAATTATTATTTAAATTTATTTTAATGAAAGAGTGGAAGGCTGGAAATAAGAATAACCGAAGCTAATAAAAAGTGTATCGAAGAAAAGGCCAGGTCATTTGGTATGTCAATGGCAGAAATAATAACGAATCTCATAAAAGATATTCCTATAACAGATAGGAATATCAAGGATGAAAAGTTCCATGCTGTTCATTCTTTATGTAAGGAAATTAATTACATCGGCAATAATATAAACCAGATCACCATCGCATTGCGGCAAATCCGTGCTGATAAAAAAATTCCGGACGGAGAATACGAAATGATAGAAGAACAACTGAAAAAATATAATGAAAAGCGAAATGAGATCAGTGAATTACTTACCAGGAACTTATTTTAAAAATGAATAGTGCCATTTTTAAAATTATGTCCGCAGCGGGTGGCAATTTTAATGCAGTTAATTATAATGAAAAAAAAGTGAAACAAGGTGTCGCAGGGCTTGTCTTTTTTGAAAACTTTGGAAGCCTTCAGGATAAAGAAGAAATAACCAAAGAAGAATTTAAAAAATATCTGCAGGCCTATTCTTCACGTAATAATAAAATAAAAAATCCGGTTTTTCATGCAACCTGTAGTTGCAAAGAAAGAGAGCTGAGCCATGAACAACTTAAAGATATTGCATTAGAGATTATGCAAAACCTGGGATATAAAGAAAGTCCTGTTTTAATCTATGAGCATCATGATACTAATAATAATCATGTTCATATTGTAACCAGTCGCGTTGGTGTGGATAGAAAAAAAATTAAAGACAATTTTGAAGGAAAAAGATCAAACCATTATCTAAATGCAATTTTAAACAGAGAACCACATCAGGAGTTTAATAACCATCTTACAAACGCACTAACCTATAAGTTTGGAACTCATGCACAATTCTCTTTACTCATGGAATTGAACGGCTATAAAACTCAGAAGAAAGCGGGTCAACTTTTGTTTTTCAAGCATGGAGGAAAACAAGGAAGCATAAGCCTGGCAGATCTTGATAAAAAAATAGGGATAGATGAAAATGCTGAAAGAAATATCAATCAGATAAAAGCGATTATCTATAAATACAAAAAACAATATTCCGGAAAACTGCACTGTAATCATGATAAAAAATTTACCACAGAGCAAAAGAATTTTGAAAGTGATTTAACCAATATCCTAAAACAAAAATTTGGAATGGATTTCATTTTTTTTACTGGCAAAGACAAAGAAAAACCTTATGGTTATGCCATAATAGACCATAATAAAAAAGAAGTTTATAAAGGAAGTAATGTAATAAATCTTGATCACTTAATTACGGATTTTACGGGTAAAGAGAGAGCCTCATTCGTAACCCCTGACGGTCGAACATCAGGATGGATGAGCGGATTCGAGCGGGATTTATTCTATAATAAATTCATAGAAGAAAATAACAAAGAGATACCGCAATACCAAAGTGAATACATGGGCGAAATTCAGTTCAACGAAATATTTGGAAGCTTTTTAGAAGAAATTGAAAGGGAAAATCATTTGGGCGACGGAAGGGCAAGACAACTATATTAGAGTTATTGAGTATTGTTTGATAATACTTAATAGGTTGAAATCCGCAATCAATGATTAAGTATTGCG
>DAHXOZ010000353.1 GCA_027364635.1 bacterium
AAACAGTTAGTGACAATAAGACGCAAAATTTTGTCCTCAGCTTATTCCCTGATTAGAACTTTTGGGGAAACTCCAGTCAGCTTATTAAACACTAACATTAAAATCTCTCAAAGCTTCGTTCAAGCTGGTTTTTTTATCTGTACTTTCTTTTCTTTTTCCAATGATCAATGCGCAGCTCACATTGTATTCTCCCGCAGGAAATTTCTTCAAATAACTTCCGGGAATCACCACGCTTCTCGCAGGAATCACGCCTTTTGTTTCTATCGGTTTATCTCCGCTCACATCAATTATTTTAGTAGATTGAGTAAGAACTACATTTGCCCCTAATACTGCTTCTTTTTCAACCCTTACGCCTTCAACCACAATGCAGCGGCTACCGATAAAACATCCGTCTTCTATAATAACAGGGCTTGCCTGCAAAGGTTCCAAAACGCCGCCGATTCCTACGCCACCGCTAAGATGTACATGTTTCCCGATTTGAGCACAGCTTCCAACAGTTGCCCAGGTATCAACCATGGTGCCTTCGTCTACATAAGCGCCGATGTTGACATAACTGGGCATTAATACAACGTTTCTGGCAAGAAAACTTCCATAGCGTGCCACTGCATGTGGAACTGCCCGAACACCAAGGTCTTTATAATTTTTTTTCAATTTCATTTTATCGTAAAACTCAAAAGGCGGCAGTGAATAAGTTTCCATTTTTTGAATTCCAAAATAAAGTAATATAGCCTGCTTTACCCATTCATTTACTTTCCATGAATCTTCTGCCTCTTTATTAAAAGTAGTTGCATGTACCGGCTCTGCTACCCGCAGGACTCCCTCGTCTATTTTATCAATAACGTTTCTAATCGCATCTGTATACGTTTCATCTTTTAGTAATTCCCTGTTGTTCCAAACTTCGCCAATCATTTTTTCCAATTCCATAATTTTATTTTTTTGCAAATATAAATAGCAACCCTGAAAGGGCTAACTAAATAAAAAACCTCTTTTTTTGTTTGTTTACTGAAAGCTTCCGGCAAAGTTGATTTACTTTTGAATATTTTATTATTCTTGTGACAGAACGGTTGAAACCATAGCTAAAATGAAAATAAGCGGATTTACCTTTACGAAAAATGCAACCAGGCTTTATTATCCAGTAAAGGCTTCTATTGAATGTTTGCTTCCGCTGGTCGATGAATTTGTGATTGCGTTGGCCGAGGGTGATGAAGATGACCATACTGAAGAAGAAATAAAAAGTATTCAATCAGATAAAATTAAAATAATAAGAACGGTTTGGGATTTGGAAAAGTATCCTAACGGACAAGAGTATGCGCACCAGACCGACATTGCAAAAGAAGCCTGCACAGGCGATTGGCTCTTTTATATTCAAAGCGATGAAGTAGTTCACGAAAAATATTTACCTGTTATTAAAGCAAATTGCGAAAAGTATTTGGCTGATAAAGAAGTGGAAGGTTTTCTGTTCAGGTACAAACATTTTTGGGGAGATTACGATCATTTTATCCAATCCCATGCATGGTATCCAAGAGAAATAAGGATTATCAGGAACGATCCTGAAATTCATTCGTGGCGGGATGCACAATCTTTTAGAAGAATTCCGGTTTTTAACGGCAAAGATTATTACCAAAAAGAAAATACTTTTAAATTAAATGTGGTAGAAATTGATGCCTATATTTTCCATTATGGTTTTGTAAGGCCTCCCTACCTCATGCAAAACAA
>DAHXOZ010000354.1 GCA_027364635.1 bacterium
AGGAATTGTTGTATTGGTGAACAAATGGGATGTGGTAAAAAAGGAAACGAATACAGCAAGAGATTATGAGAAATCTTTAAAGAAAAAGCTGGCGCCTTTTAATGATGTGCCTATCCTGTTTATATCTGCCACTGAAAAGTTGCGTATTTTCCAGGCGATGGAAGCTGCATTAAAAGTGTATGAAAACCGGCAGCAAAAAATTGCTACTTCAAAATTGAATGAGATAATGCAAAAATCTATGGAATCCTATCATGCGCCGGTTGTAAGAGGCCATGCGGTTAAAATAAAGTTTGTAACTCAATTACCAACTGTGGTTCCTTCTTTCGCTTTCTTTTGTAATTACCCAGATGACATCAAGACGCCTTATAAAAATTACCTGGAAAACCAATTGCGTGAGAACTTTGATTTAACCGGCGTTCCCATTCGCATCTTCTTCAGAAAAAAATAAAATTCATTGAAATTTATCGGTCTGCTAATGAGGTAATTTTGGCCTTAAATAACTGTAAATCCAGGTACCGGCAAGCGCGCTTAATAAAGTAAGAATAGCAATGCTAAGACCGCTGCCTATTTGCACATAAATGGGCCCGGGGCAGGTTCCTGTTAATGCCCAACCGATACCAAATATAATAGGTCCGAAAATGAAACCGAGATGAAATTTCTTTTTTATAATCTGAACCGGCTCACCGTCTAATGTTTTAATGTTGAACTTGCGGATCAGAAAAACAGAAATAGCCGCAGTCGGAATTGCGGTCGTAAAAATGCCATACATCTGAAATCCCTGGAAACGGAACATCTCCTGCATCCGAAACCATGAAACGGCATCGGCTTTTATAAGAGTAGTTCCAAAAATAATTCCAAGCAAAAGGTATAAAAGATTTTTCCTTTTCATTATTTAAGTAGTAAGGGTAAAATAAAATGAGAAGTTAAAATGCCACTTGCAAAAAATAAGATCACTGCAACAAGTGAAGGCCATTGAAGTGTTGACAACCCGAAAATTCCGTGACCGCTTGTGCAACCGTTTCCATATCTTGTTCCGAAACCTACAAGGAAACCTCCACCTATAACGATCAGTAAATGCTGCCATGTAAACAAATGAGCCCAGCTAAAAATCTCTGTGGGTAAAAGATGTTGTGTATTTGAAATTCCAAATGAATTCAGCGTTTTGGTTGTTGCATCTGAAAGTGGCATAGGTGTTACAGGCTTTAGCAGCACGCCTCCGATAAAACCTCCAATCAAAAGCCCGGCGGCAAAAAATATATTCCACAATTGATCTTTCCAGTTGTATTTCAGAAAAGGGACATCGCCAGGAAAGCAAATAGCGCAAACGTGCCGCAAACTACTGGAAATGCCCAACATTTTATTTCCCGCAAGTAAAAGAAGTGGAACAGTTAACCCAATAATAGGACCGGCAACATACCATGGCCAAGGCTGGCGCAAGAGGTCAAATAGATTCAAAATATAGTATTTTATTAGGGTACAAAACTATTTAAAAATGCCTAAACAATTCTCCTGTTTAGGCATTAAAATAAATAATTGCCTGTTTCTATTTTGTGCGAAGCACTACTTGATTGCCCGGGTATTGAATATTCCCATCATTTTCAGCGGTAATAAAAAAAGAAGAGGGTTTGGATGTTGCAACAGATTTTAAATTCCC
>DAHXOZ010000355.1 GCA_027364635.1 bacterium
ATATTTAATGTTATCCTATGCGGCGGCACATCTTACGCAAGCACTTTTGATTACCTGAAAAAGCTTACAGAAATCGTTAAGGGAAAATTTGATATAGTTATGTATCTGAATGAATTGACCTTCCAGAATTACAACCTTTTGATCGATGAATTAAATGAATTTGCTAAAAAAGCAAAGGGATACATTTCAAAGGTTGTACGATTTGGAGATATTCATGTTGACAGAAATTCAGGACAAATAATTACAGAGAATATCCGAAACGGCATGGGCTTCGTTGGATATAATTCATTTGCTGCTAAAACAATCATTAAAAGGGAAATGACAAAGGTTTAAAATCTTCAACTGACTGCATTAATCCTTAAAAATCTTCATTATTCCTTAATAGCACCCTATGAAAAATATGACTGAATATCAGAAAATCCTGGAACAATTTAGAACACATTACCGAAATGAATACGGTATTAATCTTGACGATGAGGTACTATATTTCTTCGTGCGGGTAAATGAAATGCAATCAGACTTAAAAAAAGATATTCGCAACCTTCCTAAAATAACATTCAAAACCGGATGGGACTATTTTCTATATGGCCTTGGCAAATGGTTAATCCCTTCAGTTATAGTATCCGTCATGTTATTGGTACAGTTGCTTTTTATTGCTAATAAACATTCAGACGAAATACAACCCGGCAAAATTATTATTAAAAATAATACCCCTTTTTTAGAAATAAAAACAGACAGTTCAACTTACTATTTACAAATTCAAAAAAAATGAAAGAATGAAAACAAAATATCAATCCATCGCATTATTCACAATCGCTCTCTTCTTTTTTTCTTCATGCTCTAAACACAAAGAGCAACTTATTGCAAATAAACTGGCAATTATGAAAATGGAAGTTTCTTACACAGGCGATATTCAATCACAAGTTGCCGTGTTAACTTTCCTTGCTATAAATGCGAACAACAGCGACGCAGCTACTATCGTTAATGAAAATTCAGGTGCCACATCCGCAGGGCCATTCTTACAGAATGCTGACTTGTCTTCCAATAAGCTAACTACTTTTCACTCAGCAGAAAAAGTAAGCTATGTCAACATAATGCTCGCCCTTTCTCCAAAAGTGTATGTAACAACTCCTGAAAATAATTTTGCTATAACAATCAAAATATATTTTGATGGAAAATTAGCAGATAACCAAACATTCTCTTATGATAAAGTTGCTGATGGAACTTCTCTTGAACCTAAAGATTTTAATTATAAAACAGAAGTAAAATAAATAAAAACACTTTTTCAAATGAATAATTTAAAAACATTCCGGGATTTTCGTTCAGAAATTTCAATCATCGAACTTGCAATTTCAAATGGCTATAAATTAAGTAAAAGTGATGGTTTAAAATGGCCTGTTTTAAAGGATGAAGTTTCCGGTGATAAAATTATAATAGTTAACCCCCGCTCATCTTCTAATCAAGGCTACTTCAATCCGAATGACAGTAAGGATAAAGGAACACTTATCAACTTTGTAAAAAATCGTTTAGGCTCAATATTCCCTTATGAAAGTTCTAAATCAGAAATGAACAACATTAATACAGTTCTATATAACTATCA
>DAHXOZ010000356.1 GCA_027364635.1 bacterium
ATACGCCATTGACGGAAAAAATATTTGTATTGAGTATTCAATTTATGAAGATCCAAGAATGTGTATGTGTTGTGGCGGAACTTATGTGCATGTAATTAAAGTGCATTAGCATTCATTCAGATGAAATGCTGTTTTCTGCTTCACGCAATTTTTTCCCGATTTGCCCTGTAAGAATATGCCAGAACATTACAAAATCGCTTCCCAAACTATAAAACGGGTAAACAAAAGTGGCGGGTTTGTAGTTGGTAGCTTTAAACGTAACAGTGGCGCTAGTGCAATCCACATTTGAATTCTTCTTACAGGAATAAAACAGGATTAAGAGCAGAAAAGCAAAAAGAATTGTCCTCATAACAATGCGTTTCATTAAAGGCATCCATATCTTTGGATTCGTTGCATCCGTCCTTCTATTTAAACTGGTCACTCACTACCAATTCTTTACTACCGGCGGTATATTTATAAAAACCTTCCCCGGTTTTTTTTCCTAAGTTACTGGCATTTACCATATTGGTTAAAAGCGGACAAGGAGCATATTTAGGATTCCCAAAACCATCATGCAAAACTTTTAAAATTGAATAACAAACATCAAGGCCAATAAAATCAGCCAACTGCAAAGGCCCCATCGGGTGAGTCATTCCCAGTTTCATTACGGTGTCAATCTCTTCTACACCGGCAACGCCTTCGTATAATGCATAGATCGCTTCATTGATCATTGGCATCAAAATTCTGTTGGCCACAAAACCAGGGTAATCATTTACTTCACAAGGAATTTTTCCAATTTGCTTTGAAAGTTCGATGATCTTTTTTGAAACTTCTTTATCAGTAGAATAGCCATTAATTATTTCCACCAGTTTCATTACCGGCACCGGATTCATGAAATGCATCCCGATCACTTTTGAAGGTCTTTTGGTAGCGGCAGCAATTTTTGTAATGGAAATAGAAGAAGTATTGGAAGCCAAAATACATTTTTCAGATGTCGATTCATCCAACTCTTTAAAAATTTTTAATTTCAGATCTATATTTTCCGAAGCCGCTTCTATCACAAGGTCACTTTCTTTTACTCCCTCTTTCATTGAAGTGAAAGTTGAAATATTTTGTATCGTTTTATTTTTTTCTTCTTCTGTAATAACATTTTTTGTCACCTGCCGGTCCAGGTTTTTATGAATTGTACTTATAGCTTTATCTAATTGAGGTTGCGAAACATCTACCAGGTTTACACTAAAACCATTTTGTGCAAATACATGTGCAATGCCATTTCCCATTGTTCCGGCCCCTATTACCGCAATATTTTTTATATCCATAATTTTCGTTTAATGAAGAATTACAAATGTAGAAGAAAAAAAATGTGTGATGAAAGGAACCTGCAAAGCAATACAGTAAACCGACAAAAAATACAGATTTTTATTTTGAATTATTTGCTCTTAAAATCACCCCGCTTCCATGCTTTTATAAACTCAGCCCAGGCCAGAGGATTAAAGATGTTTTGAGGTGGAAGCTGCCCCGCAGAATAATATTTTCTTTCATTTTGCTTGAAATAATAGTTGGTGGCTTCGCGGCCACTCATCGGATATACAGACAT
>DAHXOZ010000357.1 GCA_027364635.1 bacterium
ATCACTTAAATCATCATACCAATACCACACTTCATGAGGTGCGGGAAAAACGAATAAAAAACAGAAAACAATGGTTAGAAAAATCAAATCCCACTCTTTAGGCAAACTGGAAATTTATATAGAACCTGCACACAAAGTGCGGCATGGCGAAAGAACCTTATTTCGCAAACTTTTTCCCAAATCGGTATATATGCATATAATTATCGAAGCGAAAAAGGACGGTATAGTGAATGCTTCAGCCCATAGTACGCATACCAGTTTTAACAGCGATGGAAAAATGATTTCATATAATGTAGAGAGCGATAATTCCAGGCTAAATATGTGCGTAGAATTGATTGATAAGAAAGAAAAATTACAAGATTTTTTCTTACGTCATAAAGATCTGCTTCGTTCTAAAGTAGTTATTTATAAAGAAGTAGAATTTTGGGATATTGAATAATCGTGAAAAATTCTCTCATGAAGGTTTATGCTAATTGAAATTAAATATCTTTGCAATAACAATTAAGGCGATGGAGTTCGCCTTTGAACCGCCGAAAAGTCTGCCAAAACGCAGGCCGGCTGATGACTCCTGCTCATAGTTTAATATAATTAAACAAAGATACTATGAACAGGGGTTTGCTATTAATAGGTTTGGGAGGTGGCATAGGCAGTATTTGCCGTTATCTGTCCCAACAGTATGTACAAAATAATTATCCTGCTTCCATTCCTCTGGGCACTTTATTGGTAAACATTACCGGGTGTTTTATCATCGGAATCGTTTATGCACTTTCAGAAAAAGGAAATCTCATTTCTCCGGAAGCAAGAATTTTTCTCGCCACAGGCTTTTGCGGCGGATTTACCACCTATTCCTCATTTGCCTACGAAAATGTAAGCATGGTACTGGATGGAGAGTTTTATTATACAGCATTATATCTTTTAATAAGTGTATTCATTGGATTTGGCGCGGTACATGCGGGAATTTTATTTACAAAATTAATCTCATAATTATGGAACTTGATATTGACTCCAGGCTGTTGCGCATCTTTATTGGAGAACTCGATAAGGTAGGCCATCAGCCTTTGTATGAAGCGATCGTATTCGCTGCCAAAAAGAATGAACTCGCGGGATGTACTGCCTTAAGAGGCTTAATGTCTTTTGGAGCTTCATCTCATGTACATACTGCCAAGCTTATCGAGATATCGCAAGACCTTCCTGTAATAATAGAAATTGTAGATCATGAAAAAAAAATAAATGAATTTGTGAATGTAGTTGATAAACTAATGGAAGAGGCAGCATGTGGCGGTTTAATGACGATAGAGAAAGCAACAGTTTTATATTATAAGCCAAGGCATACCAAACATGATAAATGACGGTTTGTTTGGTAAATACTTTACTTATTAAATATGGAAAAAGAATTTTTTACTATACTTAAAAAAGAGATCGAAGAATTGGAGCGTATCACGAAGGAGAATCCGGCATTATACAGTGAGTCATTATCAAAAAGCACTTTGTTATTGCTATACAAAATGTATGAATTGGAAAAAAGATTAAAAGTTGTAGAATCGCAAACAAAAACACATTG
>DAHXOZ010000358.1 GCA_027364635.1 bacterium
TTATAAGTTATGAGTTATAAGTTATGATAATCAATAATCAGTAATCAATAATTCACCAGTCAAATGCAGGTAATTTTAAAACCATTATTTCACCGGAGGCAGGAGTGCATCGGGATCTATTTTGAAAAAAACGGCCTGCTGCAATCTATTTTGCAAAAAGAGGCGAATGCAAAATGGAGTAAAACCTACACCTGCTGGTATGTTACGTGCACGGGTGAAAATTATTTGCGTTTAAAAACGGCGCTGGAAAACAAAGCTGAATTGGATGTAGCGGAACTGAAAAAGTTTTTGTTGGAAAAGAGAAAAAGTGATCTTACGACAATCCCTGCTAACCATGATAACGGGAATGCAAATAGGATAATGGTAAAGCCTGTATCAACTTCTGCGAAAATTGCCGGCTTGCCCCTAAACAATCAACCGATAAGTAAAGAGAATAAAGAAGCGTTGCAACAATTTGGCCGGCAACTGACTTTAAAGGGATACAGCCAGTCTACCATCAAAACATACACAAATGAGTTTAACCAGTTTTTGCATTTGATAAAGGAAAAGCCTGCAAAAGAGCTGAGCGTATCACGATTGAAAGATTATTTTGAATATTGCTATTCCAGGTTACACCTGAGCGAAAATACCATGCACTCAAGAATTAACGCCATGAAGTTTTATTATGAGCAGGTACTTGGACGAGAAAAGTTTTTCTGGGAAATCCCGAGGCCAAAGAAGCACCTGATTTTACCTAAGGTTTTGGGGGAAGAAGAATTGCGGAGGTTATTTGAGGCCGCTGCTAATCTAAAACATAAGGCCATTCTTTTTGCAGCTTATAGCGCGGGCCTGCGGGTGAGTGAGGTAATCAATTTACGGCTTCAGGATATAGACCGCGAGCGAAAACAGTTGTTCGTTTATTGCAGTAAAGGAAAGAAGGACAGGTACGTGGCCTTGAGCCCTTTGCTGCTCGACATACTGGAAAGCTATTACAGAATGTGGAAACCAAAACCTTCTAACTATTTATTTGAAGGCGACGAACCGGGCAAACCCTATTCAGTTCGATCTGCACAAATTATTTTTCATAATGCCAAGATAAAAGCCGGCATCAGCAAAAGCATAAGCTTTCATGGCCTGCGACATAGTTTTGCCACTCACATGCTCGAAAAAGGAGTGGACGTAAAGTATATAAAAGAAATATTGGGCCATTTCAATATAAAAACGACAGAGCGGTATTTGCATGTAAAAAGAGAAACGCTGGTAAATATTGCGAGCCCACTGGATGCTTTATATGGGAAAGGCTGACAATGTTAAAATCCGTATTGGCGCGACGACAATACAAAAAGCGCAATAGAAAAGTGATGATAATCAATGGAATGATTTTTCTTGGAAAGCTGGGAAGTTTCGTATAATATTGTGTTGAACCAACATCGCCTTTAGAGGCGATGAGTTTGGATTCTTTCCTAACTTGTAGTTTTATTTTTTAATCATAAAAACTATCAAGTCATTTGTGTATGTTTTGATGGTAGACTGGCTGTATCCCTTTAAAGTCAGTTGCCGG
>DAHXOZ010000359.1 GCA_027364635.1 bacterium
TTTTATAATATCATAATTTGTCTGAATCACTGATTTAAATGATTACACAAATTTCACGGAAGAGAACCAGTAATCAGTATAATCATTCCATCTGTGGCAATCTGTGATTCAGACAGGCAATTGAATCATAAACGATGTCCCTTCATTTTCTTTACTCTCCACTTTTATCTCCCCTTCATGTGCTTCAATAATGCTTTTTATGCAGTGACTGAGAAAAGAAAACAGGTAGTAAACGAAGAAAAAAGTGCAATTTCTAATTTGTATCAACCAATTGTTTCAGTAACTACAAAGAAATCCGATAATAATGTAACCATTACCGTTAGTGACAACGGCAACGGTATTCCTCAAAAAATAGTTGATAAAATCTTTCAACCCTTCTTTACCACCAAACCAACAGGACAGGGAACCGGATTGGGATTATCACTTAGTTATGACATTATAAAAGCGCATGGGGGAGAGATAAAAGTGGAGAGTAAAGAAGAGGAAGGAACGGGTTTTATCATTCAATTACCTGTTGTCTGAATCACAGATGAAAAAATTACACGGATGAAATCAGTGAAATCCGTAAATCCATTTAAATCCCCGCCTGACTGTCGGGCAGGCGTGATTCAGACAAATTATGACATTATAAAAGCGCATGGAGGAGAGATAAAAGTGGAAAGTAAAGAAGAGGAAGGAACGGGTTTTATTATTCAATTGCCTGTATGAACAGGGTTTGAAGAGGCGTAGCCTCGATTCGATATTGTAAAAACGGATTTTAATCCGTTGGAAAAAGAAGGTAACAAAGTACACAAAGAGCCGTAGGCTCGATCCATAGAAAATAAACTGAAAAAACATGGCGAATACTTATCATCAAATATATCTGCAAACCGTTTTCGCAGTGAAATATCGAAATGCGGTTATCAGCAAAGACTGGAAAAACAAACTCTTCGGCGTTATTGGCAACCTGGTCAATGAAACAAAGTGTAAAACCATTATTGTAAATGGTGTAGAAGACCACGTGCATTGTTTCTTAGGATTAAAGCCTGTTGTGTCGGTTTCTGAATTAATGAAAACAGTTAAAGCCAAATCATCCAAATATATCAATGATCATCAATTGACTGCTGAACGTTTTGAATGGCAGGAGGCCCGCCTGAATGACGGAGTCGGGCAGGGTTATGGTGTATTTTCCTACAGCCAATCCCAGGTGGACAAAGTGTATAGGTACATATTGAACCAGGAGGTACATCACAGGAAACAAACCTTCATGGAAGAGTACCTTGAATTTTTGAAAAATTTTAAAATTGATTATGATGACCAATATATTTTTCAGGAGCTTATTTAGACATGTGCCGAGCCGAAGGCTCTTAATGAAGTGCATGGTTTTTTTCAACGGATTAAAATCCGTTGTTACAAAATGTTTCGAGCTTACGGCTCTATTAAATTCAATTAAAATAAAATGATAGAAGATAAAATCTTTCAACCCTTCTTCACGACAAACCCAACAGGACAGGGAACCGGATTGGGATTATCACTTAGTTATGACATTATAAAG
>DAHXOZ010000035.1:0-2687 GCA_027364635.1 bacterium
AAAACCGGCAGCGTATGGAGCTGATCTCATTTTACATTCAGCCACCAAATGGATCGACGGACAAGGACGTGTGCTGGGAGGTGTTGTCGTTGGAAAAAAAGAGTTGATTGAGGAACTTTTCACCTTTTGCAAAAATACAGGACCTTCTATTTCTCCTTTTAACGCGTGGCTGCTTAGCAAAAGCCTGGAAACACTGGATGTAAGGATACAAAGGCATTGCGACAATGCAGAAGCTTTGGTGAAAACGTTGGACGGTCATCCAAAACTAAATAATATCAAATATCCGTTTCACCCCTCCCACCCGATGTATGAAACTGCAAAAAAACAAATGAAACGCGGTGGCGCGTTGGTTACCTTTGATTTGAAAGGCGGATTGAAGAGCGGAAAGAAGTTTTTGAATGCGTTGCAAATGCTTACACTTACGTCGAACCTTGGAGACACAAGAAGTATTGCCTCCCACCCTGCTTCAACCACTCATGCTAAATTAACCGATGAAGAAAAAGCAGGTGTTGGTATTATGCCGGGGCTCATTAGGATTTCTGTTGGGCTGGAAAACATTGAAGACATAAAAGCGGATATTTTGCAGGCGTTGGACAAATGTTGATACAAAATAAAAAAACTAATTTATTGTTGGTTTACTGCCTCATTCTATTCGGAAAAAATTCTTTCGGGCAATTGTTTGCTTGCATTGGCGCCCATCTTTTTTAATTCTTCAATTTTCCCGATTACATTTCCGCGACCAGTTGAGAGTTGCTTTAAGGCAGCTTCGTACGTGTTACCCGCTTCGCTTATTTTTTTACCAACCGTTTCAAAATTCTCGTAAAATAAAACGAATTTGTCGTAGAGCGATCCTGCTTTATCAGCAATCTCAATGGCATGTTTATTTTGTTGTTCCACTTTCCACAAATCGGCAATTATTTTTAAAACGGCGAATAAATTAGTAGGGCTTACCAGCAATATTTTTTTGTCATAAGCGTATTTCCAAAGCAAAATATCTGTTTTAACTGCTTCCAGGAAAGCAGGTTCTATCGGAATAAATAAAAGAACATAATCCAATGCCAGCGCATATTTAGGATAATTCTTTTTTGACAGTCCATCAATATGAAGACGAATGCTTTTTATATGTTGCTGAAGATAGCGCTGCTGATCTTCAGCCTTTTCCTGGGCAATAAATTCATCCCAGGCCACTAATGAAACTTTACTGTCAACAATTATTTTTCTTTCATCCGGGTAGCAAATAGTTACATCCGGTTGCAGGCCAGTTCCGTTTTCATCTTTGATGATATTGCCTGCATTATCGCGGATAAATTCCTGCAAAAAATATTCTCTTCCTTTTGTTAATCCGCTATTTTCCAAAAGGCTCTCCAATATCATTTCACCCCAGTTTCCCTGCATCTTATTATTTCCTTTAAGCGCTGAAGTAAGATTATTTGCGTCTGTGCTTATCTGTTGTGTCATCACTACCAGCCGTTCAATTTCTTTGCCCAAAGAAAATCTCTCCTTCGATTCCTTATCATAGGTTTCTTCTACTTTCTTTTTAAAAATCCCAAGATCATTTTTCAAAGGATCAAGAATTGCTTTCATTTTTTGCTCATTCACCTCTGTAAATTTTTGAGTCTTTTCTTCCAGAATATTTTGAGCAAGATTTCTAAATTCGAATTTGAACTTTTCACCAAATTGGTTTAGTTCTTCTTTTTGCTGAACCAGTTTTTCTTCCAGGAAAGTGTTGCGGCTCTCTGCTTTACTCACACGCGCAATGAGTTCTTCTTTTTCGGAAATGACAAGTTGCTTTTCCTTCTTCAAATCATCGGAGATTATGATTTGTTGTTCCAATCTTTGTCCGATTGCATCTGTTTTATTTTTTAACGCTGATCGATAAATTACAGAAAAAACTATCAAAGTAACCATCAATCCGGCAACAAAGCATAGAAGGTAAATAAACATCGTTTTAATTTTTATGAAAAGGTTTGAAAACCGGTAAAATATGAAGTTAGAGAAAGGATATAAATAAAAAAAACCGATAATTTCTTTTTGCTAAAATCAAAAAGTTGATAATAAAATTTATAAAAAATTAGTTGCTACCGATATTTACTTTATAAAATGCCAGAGGTTGATCGGATATTCCAATAAGAATATATTTTTCTTTATCAATAAGTATCTCCCGGGCTGATTTGACGTCTCCCTTTACAGAGAGCCCGGACGATGTTTGTGGCATATATACAAATCCTCCTTTGCCGTCTCCTTTCAACAGGCATCCATAATTGGCATCAATGCTACCTATTTTTAACCGATTGTCGGAACGATTGCCCAGTAACAATAGATCTTTCTTTCCATCTTTGTCAAAATCATCGGCTATAATTTTTGTAACTACAGAAAACTGTGCCTCAACCGGAAGAATTTCTTTTACAAACTTTCCGTTCCTGTTAAGAAAACAAACTGTATTGCTTTCATTGGCTGTAAGTTTACCCGCATTGTCTAACTGATCCTGGCTGAAAATATCACTCATAGTGGCATCTGCATAATCTTTATAACTTTTAAATTTATGCTGCATTCCATTCACTTGTTTATTTAGTTCATCTCTGCTTACAAAAGGATAACTTTTGCCCTGGATATAAAAATTTAAGAAAGGATCAATCGTACCGTTATTATCAAAGTCAGCATAATACATTTCCGCAGGTTCCTTTTCT
>DAHXOZ010000035.1:2858-21918 GCA_027364635.1 bacterium
GGCATAAACTCACCACAAATCACAAGGTCTTTCCTTCCATCATTATTCAAATCTACCCATTGGGCATCCGTTACCATACCTACAGAATCAAACGGAGTCTTTATAATAGTGAATTTACCTTTTCCGTTATTGGAAAGCAGATAACTTCTTGGCGTTACAGGATACCTTCCCGGAATAACCCTGCCGCCGATAAAAACATCCATATCTCCATCATTGTCATAATCACACGGCCTTACGCAGGATTTACTGCTGGCGGTTAAGTCGGGTAAGGCATTTGCCGCCAAAGTAAAATTGCCCGAACCATCGTTAAGATACAATTCATCCTGAAGGGCTGAGGTTCCGGGTTGAAATAAGGAGTACCCCCCTTTGGCAATATACAAATCAGGGTATCCATCACCGTTAGCATCAAAAAAAGAGGCAGCAGATATGGCAGAGGTATTTTCATTACCAATATCTAAATTTCTAACAGGTTCAAATTTTCCACCTGGCTTTTGCAAATAAATTTTTCCTGTTTTAGTTTTATCTCCACTTATAAAGACATCTTCAAGGCCATCCTTATTCACATCAGCCTTTGCTATCACCGGCCCCGTCCTGGAATACATAAAAGTCAATAATAATTGTCGCTTAAAATCATTTTCATCAAAGCTTTCGTTGGTATAGGGAATGAATTCAGGTGCTTTTGAGAAAGCTGTAAAATGATTTATGGAAGAATTTGTTGGTTTACTAATGACTGAATCTGCGTTGTAATGAATAAGTAATTTTTGATTTGCAGGAATATTTAGCAAGATTTGAGTTTTATTATCCGGCCATATGATACGCATGGAATCCACCGTTTTAAGGTGCGCTAATCCAAAATGAGCAACTGTGGAAACGCACGACTGATAACCACGATTGGGATTTACCTCAATATATTGCAACCTTCCCCCGGCATACAGGTATATTTTTGAACCAACGGCATTGATATTCGCTCCCTTGTATAGTAATTTGACATTCAGATAAGAAGTGTGATCATATTCCCTACTCATATTTTTATAAATCGCAGCCTCATCATTTAGATTATTGACTACGAGGTCAAGGTCTCCATCATTATCAAGATCGGCATATACAGCTCCATTTGAATTTTTAGCCTGGTCAATTCCCCATTTCTTTTGTTCATTTGAAAATGTAAGGTCATGGTTATTCCTGAAAATATAATCAGGATAATCTGAAACCGGCATGGCTTTTACAAGGTCAAATAGATTAACCGGTTGCCTGTCCATCGCCTGCTTAATTTTATAATCGCCCCAATAGCGAAGGAAATCTTTATTGGTATAATCCCTCAAATAACCGTTTGTAATAAACAAATCTTTAAACCCGTCATTATCAAAATCTGCGAAAAGCGGGCACCAACTCCAATCGGTGTTAGACACGCCTGCTAACTGTCCAATCTCGCTGAAAGTGCCGTCGCCATTATTAAGCTGAAGCATGTTGCGCATATATTGCTTTTCAATTCCCTGGTGAACCATTAACTGAAAATTCTCGTAATCTTCCTGAACCTGTAAAACCTTTTGACGATGGTTATCTTCGGGCATCATATCCAGCGTTACTATGTCGGGTAAGCCATCGTTATTAAAATCCGCAATATCAACTCCCATTGAAGATTGTGATTCATGTGTGAAATAATCACCCGATTTTTCTGTGAATGTACCGTCATGGTTATTGATATAAACATAATCCTGTTCATTGTAATCATTAGTTACATAGATATCTTCCCATCCATCCTGGTTAATATCAGAAATTGCGACACCCAACCCAAATGTGAGGGGAAACTGATGGATACCTGCTTTTTTTGTAACATCCACAAAATGTCCATTTTCATTTTCAAATAATTTATCTCCTGCATATTCATCTACACCTTTTCGATAATTAGCAAGTTGGGTGTTGTCCATTTTTTTTACATTATGGTTCAGCAGGAACATATCCAGATCCCCATCGTTGTCATAATCAAAAAAGGCAGCCTGGGTGCTATAGCCCGGATCATCCAATCCATATTTTTTTGCTTCTTCTACAAATTTCAGATTGCCCTGGTTAATAAATAGTTGATTCCTCCGCAGATTACTATCATCTACATTGCCAGAATAACAGATATATATATCTAATAACCCATCACCGTTTACATCTGCCATAGTAACACCTGTTTTCCAACCTCCCTTTCTTCCGGATAGCCCAGGGCAGGCTTCTTTAGTAATATCTTTAAACTTCATGTTACCCAGGTTCAGGTATAATTTATTTTCCCCTTTGTTGGAAGTAAAAAAAATATCTTCAAGCCCGTCGTTATTAATATCGCCAACAGCTACTCCTCCACCGTTGTAGAAATATTCATAGTTAAGAACGTTAAGATTCTCTGAATCCTCAATGGAATTTTTGAAATTTATATTAGTCTCTTTTGAGGAAAGGATTTGAAAAAGAGGTTTATCAGAATTCAAATGATTTCTTTTTAGCAGAAAAAAAGCAACAACGCCTAAAAGAATAACTATTGATATTGCTATAATGTATTTAAGAAATTTCAAAAGGCAGATTTTAAAAGTAAAGATACTATCCCAAATATAATTTTTTAAAAAAGGCTACCAAATGGTAGCCTTTTCAATTCTATTACACTATTTCATTAACCCAATTTATTTATCCCACCAAACTCTTGAAGTCCACTGGTCTCCACCTGTTAAAGCACTAACAGCCGCCTTATAATTGGCTCCATTATTTGTAGCTTCACTTGAAGGATAGATTTGTCTTCTGGGTATGGTAGCATTCGTGAAATTACCAGTATAATTTACCGGTGTTAAATCAGGGTAGCCGGATCTTCTCCAGTTAATCCATGCTTCTTCAAAATTGAAAAGCGTACCGGTAGTTATCCATATCTGTGTATTAATTTGCTGTAAAGAATTAGCAGTAGAAGAAATGTCTAATGGATTAGCAGTAGCATAAGCATCAGCAGTAGCTGCACTTATAGGTGTTGTTCCATTCAAAGTGCCATATGTTTGCAATGCCGCACTTAATCCATTAGCGTAATGATCAGAAGCACTTGCACCAACATTCCATCCATCTGCGGCCGCTTCTGCAAGAAGCAACTCTGTTTCAGCATAAGTCAGAATAAATCCCGGAGTGTTGAGGCTAAGATACATGGCCGAAGTAGGCCTTGAATATCCACCGATAGGGTTTGCATCATTTCCTGTGCCTGTAGCACCGGGAAAGTCAGGTGCATTAGAAATATCTGTAGCACCCCCATTTTGGTCATACCCATTTGGCATACCTTGTTGATTTGCGGGTGTGGGATCGCCAGCAAGACTTTCATTTGCGGCATTTGCCTTACCGGGCATTGGAACTTCTGCGATAACTCCAAGTCTCGGGTCATTGGTTGCTTTCAACATATCTATCAATTTTTTTCCCCATCTTACCTGAGTATAATCTTCAGGAACCTGCAAAGCCCCTGAATTTCCATTCTGGTACCCGTTATTATTATCAAATTTGATATACGCATTATCATCATTGCTGGTAAAAGTTCCACCTGAATAAGCCATCTCTGCATATTTCTGTGCAGTTGCAGGATCAACTTTCGTTAAACGCATAGCCATTCTCAACATCAATGAATATCCAAATTTTTTCCATTTGGAGATATCACCTTTATAAATAATGTCATTAGTAGGCAATGCTTTTGAAGGATCAAGTGTAGTAATAACCGAATCCAATGTGTTTAACATAGAAGGGTAAATATCCTGTTGTTTATCATAAACCGGTAAAGATACTCCCGATTTTGCCTGAAGTGCCTGGAAATAGGGACAATCGCCATATACATCTGTTACCAGTTCCAAATTAATCAATTGAACGATCAGCGCAACTCCCCTGAGATTAACCATGTCAGGATTATCTTTAGTAAGATCCTGTATTTCGTGAGCTCTGCCGGCGGCTGTATACGCATTATTCCAGGTACTTGCATCATAAGTAAGAATATTGCCTGATGCTACATATTTATCGCCATTAGTATAGTAGGCAGGATACTCTGCATTGGCAAAAGTCTGGACCCACATACTCTGGAATAATATAGGGCCACTATACCCCTGGATAGCAGACATGTAACCAAGCTCGGCCGTAGGCAACAAAAGGTTAGGATCAAAAGTAGACGCCGAGGCCTGCGTCGGATCAGTATTAATTGAATCAAATTTTTTGGTACATCCTGCTACTAATATGAGTGATGCAAAAGTTATATATATGAATGTTTTTTTCATGATAATTAATTTTTGAAGATGAATTTTGCATTGATACCAATAGTGCTGGTTGCGGGTAAACTGGTACCCTCTATGCCCGCATAGCGGACTGTAGATGAAAAGCCATTTTCAGGATCTATGTTAGGACTCTTTTTCATAATCGTCCATAAATTTCGGCCAACTAATGAAAGCTGTATGGAATTGATTACAGGCACATTGCCAAGCATCTTTTGAGAAATTGTATATCCAAAAGTTAACTGGCGCAATTTTATATAATCTCCGCTTAGCACATTCACTCTTGATATAGTTGCCAGCCTTTGATAATAATCCTGAGCATTAGCAGCAACGGTATTAGGAGATCCATTGGCTGTTACTCCTGTGGTAATACCAGTTTCTCTTCCGGCAAGCGTCATTTTATTTAACCCTCTGTAAATTGAGTAGTAGCTGGTAGCCGAAAGAATCTTATTTCCATAATTATAGTCTATGAGGAATGAAAAGTTGAAATTTCCAAAATCAAATGAGTTATTTAAACCTCCGTATAGTGTTGGCAAAACACTTCCCATGGGAATAAGCGCACCCTGAACAGGTAACCCACTGGCATCAACTACAATATCACCTTTAGAATCATAAGTATAGTCATGCGCTAAAATTTGTGGGCCTGATAAACCTTTTACAAATGCGGTATTAGCGTTTAATGGCCTGTAGGTACCAAGATTTACATTATTACCTGCTGCGTCAGTTTGTAAAATTTTATTCTCAACCGAACTAAGATTGAAGGATACATCCCATCTAAATTTACTTTTCCTGATGGGTGTTCCTGTTACTCTCGCTTCCAAACCCCTGTTTTGGACAGAGCCATTGGCAATTACCGTACTGGTAAATCCTGTGGCAGAACTTAAGCCACCATTCATTATTTCATGCTTTGTTTCCTGTGAATAGTAAGCTATGTCAAAACCTAAACGGTTGTTATAAAATTTTAATTCTGTACCAACTTCCAATTCAGTTTTTACAAATGGTTTTAGGAACAGGTTAGGCAACGTACTGCTGTAATTGCCTGTTGCTACACCGTTGATTGCATTTCCTACACTATAATAAACGGCAGTCTGATAAGGATTAACCGGCTCGCCACTTGTCTGAGCATACGAAACACGCAGTTTACCAAAGTTTAATTTATTGATGTTAGTGAGCTGACTGAAAACGAAACTGGCTGAAACGGAAGGTGTGAAAATGTTTCTTTGGCCTTGAGGAATTCCCGAATTATACAAGGTAGAATACGCATCGTACCGTCCGGTTGTACTCAAAGTAAGAAATTTCATGTAATTGAAATCAAAACTGTAATACCCTGAATGAACCTCTTTGCCCGAATAACTATAACTTCTTCCAAAACTGAGTACATTTCCCGGCGTATAAAGCCCCGGGATAACAAAATGATTACCGTTTATTCCAATAGATTCAAATTTATCTTTTCTAATATTACCTCCTAATATGGCATCTAACTCCAGGTTTTTAAATAATTGATGGGAAGCTCCAATAATCCCATCTAAATTCATGTCTGTGGTTTGGGCATTTGACAAATTATTAAGTTGCCCCGACTGTCCTGCAGAATTGTATGAATAGTTAGTACCGGTTGGGGTTACCGTAAAATACCTGTCGTCTTCATGATCGTAGCCCAATCTCACCATTGCATAAAGCCAATTGGTTAAATCGTACTTACCCGAAACAGTGGAAATGAGGCGCTTTCTTCCGGTATTGTTTATGGCCTTATTTACCACAAACCAGGGGTTAGTAACATAGTTATCATCACTAAAAACTATTTCACTACCACTTGCATCATAACCGGGCTTAAATATATTTTCATTTACATTAGAAGCCAGGAATAAGAAGTTGTTCGGATTAAGAGGGCCATCACTCAGATTTGGCCGATTTTTATCCTGCTCATCAACATAGTTGGCCATTACAGATACATGTAATTTATCAGTAACGTCATGGTTTAGATCTAAATTAACCGTATTTCTATCAATACCGCTGTTTCGTACGATAGAGCTATTGGTAAGATTTGATGCGGATAAACGGAAATTACCTTTATCACTGCCGCCACCGACAGAAACAGTATTTGTAAAAGTGGGGCCTGCTCTATAAAAATCTTGAATATTATTTTTGAAAGGAGAATACGGGTATTGATTACCATCAAAACCAATTACCTGTGAGCCATCCATTTTAGCACCCCAGCTTAATCTGTCCGTGTTTCTGGCTTCAGTTGCGTTTGCAGGTTTAGCACCGTACTGACCCTGTCCGTAAACATATTGGTAATCCTGGTTATTGATTGCTTTATCTACAGAATAATTAGTATTGTACTCAACAGCCAACCCACCTTTTTTACCTTTCTTGGTGGTTATTAGTATTACTCCATTTGAAGCTCGTGCACCATACAAAGCTGACGCTGATTGTCCTTTCAGTACCGTCATTGTTGCAATGTCATCCGGATTTATATTTCCAATTCCATCACCCAAATCTGCACCTCCCCATTCGCCGGCACCGCCCCGGCTTGAATTATCCATCGGAACTCCGTCAATAACAAAAAGAGGAGAACCAGCATCATTCATACTTGGCATACCTCTCAATAAAATACGTGCAGAGCCTCCGGGGCCACCATTCACGCCATGAACGTCTAATCCTGCAACCTGGCCCGCTAAATTAAGGGCAACATTTGTTGATTTTGCTTTATCCAACTGACTACCATCAACGGTAGTTACTGAATATCCAAGTTTCCTTTCTTGTTTTGAAATTCCTAATGCCGTAACTACAACAGCATTTAACTCACTTTGACTTCTGGAAAGTGTAATGTCAATAACACTTTTACCTTCTACTGGTATTTCTTTTGTTGAAAATCCGACACCACTTACCACTAAAGTGGCATTAGATGGAACACTTAAAGAATAAGTACCATCATTACTTGTTGATGCACCGGTTCTGGTGCCTCTTACTACAACGCTGATTCCGGGGAGTCCGTTTCCTTCAGCATCTATAACTTTTCCTGACACAGTTTTCTGTTGGGCTCGTGCGAAAAAGCATAGAAAAAGAAAGGAAAGAAGAAATAAAAGCTTTCTTAAACTTTTCATAATGCAATTTTTTTTGATTGAATAAATAGGGTTACTAAACTAGGGTTAAGAAACAGATTAAGTTACAAAAGTGTTATATTTTATTTTTAAAATTGTCAGTTTAATGTCATGAAAAAATTATATATGTTACAGGCACCTGAAACGGTAAATTAAAATTTTAAGAAATCTGTTATGAACCATTATTATTATTGGTAGCAGTCAAGCAACAAATATCTACAATTTCTATTTTCAATTTTTACTTCCTTAAAATATCCTAAACTCAATTGTGGGTTTATCCTGTAATCTTAAATGCAACAGCATAATTTCCCGCTGATTTATTTTTTAGTTTAGAAGGTATTTGTATGATTATACCATTTCCTGATGTCTTCCATTTTATTCTTTCCTTAGGCGCATCCAGTAAAACAATTTTACTTTTTTTATCAACCTCAATATTGTTTACGCTTATGCTTGATGGTAATATTACCTCATCCGTTTTATCACTCAACAGATACACATACTTGTCCTTTTTGTCTTTTGATTGCAGGTAAACAATATTACCCGCTTCATAAGGAGCCATCGGAATTGTATTGTACACGCCATCCGAATGTACCTTCATCCAAACGCCGATTTCCTTTAAACGTTGGTAAGCGGTATCGCTCCAATCGCCTTCGGCAGATGGGCCTATGTTCAATAAAAAGTTTCCACCCCGTGAAATAATTTTCAGTAACATATGCACCAGTTGATTAGTAGGTTTATAATGATCGTGAGGAATGTAACTCCACGAGTTACCCATCGTAATACAGCTCTCCCATGGATGGGGCAGCGGTGCAGCAGGTATGGTTTGTTCCGGGGTTACATAATTTTCATACTTCCCGCTTACTGTTCTGTCAACCACCAAAAGCCCGGGTTGATGAGATCTTGCCATTTTTGCAATTCGCGGCATATCTATATCCTGGTCGTAAGTGATTCCGCGCTGCCAATCTACACTGGTATCAACAGTAGATTTCGGACGTACCCACCCGCCATCCAGCCATAGGATATCTATCCTTCCATAACCTGTCATTAATTCCCGGATTTGGTTGTAAGTGTAATTTTTAAAATCATTCCACCGTTCCGGATATTTTTTTGGATCGTAATTTACATTTCTGTCCTTTGGCGGAAAATAAGGCCACCAATAATAAGGACAATGCCAGTCTGGTTTAGAGAAATAGGCGCCAATCATAAATCCGTCTTTACGAAATGAATTAAATATCTCTTTGGCGATGTTTGCTTTTGGATTTTTTGAGAAAGGAGTTCTGGATGATGTGACTTTATAATCTGTTTGCTTCGTATCAAACATGCAAAAACCATCATGATGCTTGGTGGTAAAAACCACGTACTTCATACCGGCATCTTTGGCGGCGGCCGCCCATTTATCAGGATCAAATTTTGTTGGATTAAACGTAGTTTGGAGATTTTCATACGCTTTCACATAATCAAAATAATTAGCTGCATAAGGGCCACGGCGCTGTGTCCATCCTTCGTCTTCCGGGCAAATGCTCCAGCTTTCCACGATGCCCCATTCGCTGTAAGTTCCCCAATGCATCATAAGCCCAAATTTTATATCCTGCCAGTGGGCAAGCTTTTGCTGTACTAACGGATCATCCGGTACCACATATTTATCAGAATAATTATGTTGCTGTGCATTGGCTTTTATAAACAAAATGAGCATAAAAGCTGTAAGAAATTTTTTAACCATAGTTTTTAAAATTATCACTTTAGCGTTTACTTTTTTTAAGACAGACTTCCGTGGGCGTATTTTATTTTACATCAATATATTGCTTCACTACATTCCATCCATACACTTCCACTTCAGCTTTTTCATTGGCTGAAGGTGTGTAATCTATCGTAACTTTTTTCTGTTCGCCGGGTAACACTGAAATATAATTATCGCTGTAAAATACGGGTAATATTCTTTGCTTTGATCCTGAATTCACCAATGATAATCGATTGAAAAATGCGACCGGATTTTCTTTTGGATTTTGAATGGTTACTTCAATTTTGTTCTGCCCAATGCTGTTTGCTGAAATGTTTACCGAAGCTTTTTTCATTTCCTGTAGCCCTGAATAATTTCCGGTTGAATCGGGCAGCCAATATAAATTATCACTCAACACCTCTTTATTTTCATTCAGTAAACGTAAAGAGAGAAATACTCCCTTGTCTTTTGCCATCCTATCCAAAACACTTTTAAGAGAGAGATATTTTTTAGAGCACGTAGGCTCAATTTCTGAAAACACCTGGGTTAATAGAAAAGCTTTTCCTTCCATATTGTAAGCCTTTGCTACCAGCATAATATTATGCTTTGCAGTAAATGTGTTGTTGGCAATCATCACCATACCATCAGCAGGATTATACATAACATGAAAGGGTTCGCTTCCAGTATGCAATCCATATAAGCACGCATTGGGATCCAAATAATAATCATACATCTGGCCGCGCAAGGCAGTCCACGGATTTTGGGTTTTCCAGATGATAGCTCCCGTGTACCATTCCCACATGTGCGCACTGAAGCCTTCCATCAATGCCCTGTATTGATCATAGTTTACGAGTTGCGCCTTGTCTGCAAAATCTTTTACATCTTTTGGTTTTCCATAAGCATCAATATGATCTCCGTAACCGATGTATTTATGATAAGCCCAAACGCTGTCAAGATCGTGGTAAGAATTGCCGGGGATCTTCATGTTTTCTTCAGGAATAAATCTTTTGAGCGATTCATAATCACCCATTCCTACGGAACCAATTTCTGAATTAAAAGGAAAAGTGCGGTGCTCCCAGAAAGTATTGATGTTTTGAATACCATAAGGCCCGTCGCCATTGCCGCCAAAGGGATTGTAAGACATGCTGTCTGAATTGGAATATTCAATCAGATACCTTGTTCCATCAAGCTTTGGCATTATTGAATCTCTCATGGCAACCAAAATATCTTCGGGCGGCGTTATCTCATTACCTCCGCACCACAATGCCAATGAAGGATGGTTACGAATCATCTTCACCTGGTCTGCAACTGAGTTAAGAAATAATTGGTGATCGTCAGGATATTTTCTCCTGGTCCATTGCTCTTCTTTTTTCTTTGGATCCAACCAGCGTCCGTTGCAATCTCCTGAGTTCCAAAAATCCTGGAATACCAGGATGCCATATTTATCACATGCATCATAAAATTCGGGGCGCTCTGTTATTGCACCGCCCCATACGCGAATAAGATTCAGGTTCATATCGTGATGAAATCTTATTTCTGCTTCATAGCGTGCTTTTGAGAAGCGGAGCATTTCATCTGATATAATCCAGTTACCCCCTTTTATGAAAATCGGTTCACCATTTACCAAAACCTCACGGCTACGGGTAGACGAATTCCATTTGGTTGTAATTTCTCTTACGCCAACTTTTACAGATTCTGCATCACTCACTTTTGAATCACTGGTTACAAATCTTACATTTATGTTGTAAAGGTTCTGCGGCCCATAACCATTCGGCCACCAAAGTTTTGGATTCTGCAAAAGATGATCAGGTAAGGAAACCGTAATTGTTTTGCCGGCAGGAACCGAAACATTCTTCGAAACTTTTTCTCCTGCCAGTTCATATTGCAAAACGCCATTTACCGCTTTTTCTGTTCCATTTTTTAATTCTGCGGAAACATCAATGATTGCGGGCTTTTGATTTCCTTCTACAAATCTTTTACCGGCAACTTTTGTTATTACATGCACATTCTGCACATTTACAGGGCCGGTTTTTTCAATCGAAACTTTATCCCAAATGCCTGTGTTACGATCTCTTACCGGTTGTATCCAATCCCAACCGGCAACATATTGGTTGGTGACATTTTTCGCAATCGTTCCATCGCCGCCCTGGCCGCCGTTGGGATTACCTGCGGGATCGGGCGGATAAACAATTACCGCAAGCCTGTTTTTCCCATTTTTTGAGAGCCATTTGGTAATATTATATTCCTGTCTTAAAAACATTCCATAAAATCTCTCCGCATTGAGTTTATGACCGTTCAAATAAACATCGCAACTATAATTAATTCCACGAAAATGAAGCCACACCTGCTCTCCGGGTTTTGCCTGTTCCAGAAAATTGTTCACGAACCAATAGGTGTAATAATTGCTGCCTGTATTATAGATATCCGGAATTTTCTCATTATTCATTCCATAAAATGGATCAGGGATCATTTTATTATCAAGCATTGTAGTAAGCACTGTTCCGGGAACGGTCGCATTCATAAAACCTTTCAACGAATAAGAAGGCTCAGAAATTTTTTCGCCTCCGGCCCCGGCATCTTTTATGTTGATACATTTCCATCCTTCATTTAATTCGTACTTCTGAGCATTCGCATTAAAAGAAAAAAAGCAAAAAAGGAATAAAAGTAATTTTAAAAATTTCATTTTTTGTTGGTTTACTGGTCAATCATTCTTTGTTGAATGCAATTGTTTAAGATTAAAGCGAATAATTTCGATGGCTTCTTTTTGTCTTGAGATTATCACGTACATATAACCGTTATAAATTATCGTATGTGGGTAACCGTATTGTCCGCCTTTATACAATCCTTCTTTTTTTAAAGAATAAGGTTGATCGGCAATGATGTAATTTTTGTAAAAAAGTCTTCCATCTTTTGACAAAGACAAAACCAAAGGTGTTCTTGCATAATGATGCAACGTATCAGGGATCCCAACGTAATAAAATCTTTTATCAGGCAAGCGGCCAAAATGAAATTTACTGTCATTATCCGTAAAGCCTGTTTGAACCGGGAAAGACCAATGAGTGCCGTTGTCTTTACTTTCAGTAAGCCATAGCCTGCCTTTCCAGCCTTTTCCTGTTACACGCAGCAACATATGAATAACGCCATCATCCGTTTGAAAAAAAGAACCTTCGCAAAGTGGCGGCAAATTATTTTTTGCAGCAGGCGCATAAAAAGTTGCCGGGTTATCTTCTTTGTACAATGAATCTGCATAAAAGCTACTCATCTTCCATCCGCTCAAACCGCGGTAATCATCCGTGTAAGGAAAGGTAAAATTACCGCTGATGATAAGCCTTCCACTTGCAATTTCTTCCGGACCATGATTCGGATTAACGGGCACATGCATATTTTTTGCAGCGCTCCAGTGTTCGCCATCAGTTGATATTTTTGCCCATAAATGGGTGTTCGTTCTGTAAGGGGAATATTCGCCATAATAAGCTACCAGCGTATCGCGAAACTGATGAAAGCCAGCGGCAGTAAGAATATTGAGCGTATCATTTTTAAATACCGAAGGATTAGCCAGAACTTTGGTTTTTGACCAATGGAAAAAATCTTTTGAAGTGGCAAATACAACTCTCTGTCCTGGCTGGTCTTCACCAATTAAACCATTGCTCCAAATGGCAATAAAACGATCTTTAAAATGAGTAATGGAAGCATGATGAGAATACATCCAGGTTGAATCTGGCCGATAGATCATTTCTCTTTCGATCTTTAAATGAGGAATTCCTGTTTCGGTTGAATAATTATTTCCTATTCCCGACTGCTGTGAAATTCCTGCCATTGAAGAAAGCAAGAGACAAAAAGCGAAAAAAAATTTCAAAAGATTCGCCATTTTAAAAAACCATTTTATTTTTTTGAACTATTTAAGGTCGATCTTTAATGTCTGTTCCCCATGAAGATGGTTTTTTACCCATTTCGATTTCCAGTTTGCCACCTTTCATAATATCTGAATAAGAAATATAAGCTTTGGTATATTTCTTATTATTCAACTCCATCTTTTGAATATAAATATTTTGGGGACTATTGTTTTTTACTTTTACCACAAAGTGATTCCCGTTGCCAACATCAATAGATGCTTCATCAAATAAGGGGCTGCCAAAAACATAAATTCCTTTTGCAGGATGTACAGGATAAAATCCTAACGCACTCATTACATACCATGCCGACATTTGCCCTACGTCTTCATTTCCGCTTAAACCATTAGGATTCGCGAAGTATAAACTATCCAAAATGAAACGAACTTTTTTGGCCGTTTTCCATGGCTGTCCTGCATAGGTATACAGGTAAGCAATATGATGGCTGGGTTCGTTGCCGTGAGCATATTGACCGATCAATCCGGTAATGTCATTGGAAGCTTCTTTTCCCATATCGCCGTGCACGGTGAACAGTGAATCAAGTTTTTTAGTAAATTTTTGTTCTCCGCCTAATAATTTTATCAATCCATGCACATGCTGCGGAACAAGCCAGGTATATTGCCAGGCGTTGCCTTCGGTAAAATCATCTTTCATGTGCCGGGAAATAAAAGGGCTAAAAGGTTCGCGCCACTCAGTTTCAGAAATTCTGCCACGCATAAAATGAACCGTACTATCGTAATAGTTCCTGTAATATTCCGATCTTTTTTCGAAATAATTGTAATCATCTTCTTTCCCCATGCGCTTAGCCATTAATGCAGTACAACCGTCTGCTATCGCGTATTCCAGGCCCATCGCAACCGATTCTATCATACTGTCGGCAGGTATAAACCCATATCTTTTTACGTATTTTAATCCGCGGTTATCGAGCATGGCAGTATTTTTTACGGCTTCAAAAGCGAGCGTAGTATCAAAGCCTTTAATGCCTTTTAAATAAGCATCGGCAATTACCTGGGTGGCACTGTTGCCGGGCATCGTGTTGGTTTCGTTGCCCATTAAATGCCACACAGGAAGTCTGCCTTGTTGTTGATAAATTGCCAACATCGAATTGACAATATCACTTACTTTTTTCGGTTGCAAAATAGTAAGTAAAGAATTTTCGCAACGATACGTATCCCACAAAGAAAACGTAGTGAGATTAGTGAAAGGTGCATTGCGATGAACCTGCTTATCGGTACCGTAATAATCGCCGTTTACATCGTTGAAAATGGAGGGCGCAATAAAACAATGATACAATGCCGTATAAAATTTTTCTCTTGACCTGGCATCAGGAGTTTTTATCACCACTTTTGATAATTGTTTATTCCATTCTTCGGCTGCTTTATTTTTTACTACATCGAAATTCCATCCCGGAATTTCGGCGTGCATATTCATCAAAGCATTTTCAAAGCTGACAGGAGAAATAGCCACTTTCATTTCAACCTGCTCACCGTCGTATGTAGAAAAGTTGATAGCGGCTTTTACGCTGTCACTCATTGCCACAAAGCTTTTTGTAGGTTGCCCGTTTTTAAAAAGTTCAATATTTTTAAAAGGCTTTGAAAAAACGGCGGCAAAATAAATCCGTTGATCCTTTGCCCAGCCGGTTGAAAAACGATAACCAACCAAGGTCGAATCATTCAACTTTTTTATATAAGCATCAACCGGTTTGTCCCAACCAATTCCCTGCACTAAATCAATAATCAAATGTGCATTTTTTGAAGCAGGAAAAGTATACCGATGAAAACCTACTCTCTCAGAAGCCGTTAATTCTGCTTTGATGTTATACCTTTTTAAAACAACAGAATAATAACCGGGGCTGACTTTTTCATCGGCATGACTGAACAAAGAAAAATTGCCCGGCTTCTTCAAACTCCCTTTGTTCATTATAAGATCGCCGGTTGTTGGCATCACCAAAATATCCCCAAGGTCGCCAATGCCCGTTCCACTTAGATGAGTATGGGAGAAACCGATAATTGTAGAGTCGGAATAATTATAACCCGAGCACCAATCCCAGCCTTCTGATAAATTAACCGGCCCTAACTGCACCGCACCAAAAGGCACATTAGCGCCCAAAAAAACATGGCCATGTCCGCCTGTACCGATGTAAGGATTTACATACTGAACCACGTTTTGTGAATTTGCTGAAAAGCAATTCATCAGCAAAAAAAGAAAAATGAAGTTTTTTAAAAACCCACTTTTCCCAGAATAAAAAAAATTGTTTTTTGTTTGTCTACTGTTAGCTAAGCCCATTGTACTGTACATTATCAAAAAGTTATTGTTCTTATTTTATGTCGATCGTTTTTTCTAAAATCATTTCATCAGCATTTTTACCAACGCAAACCTGGTATTTACCGGGATACAATTTCCAATTACCTTCAGTTAAATCCCACTTTTTTAATTCGGAAACCGGTATGGAAAATTTTACAGTTTTCGTTTTTCCTTTTTCAATAAATACTTTTTGAAACCCTTTCAATTCTTCAACAGGCATGCGCGGAAGATCGGGATATTTTATATAAACTTCAGGAACATCATATCCATCAAAACCACCATTATTACTGATGTTTATTTCAAAAGAAATATTGTCTTGCCCGTTGTTAATATCGTTCGGTTCTTTTTTCCACGTATCCTTAAAATTCGTATAGCTCAATCCAAAACCAAAAGGATATTCTACAGGCTTTGTAAAATAGCGATATGTTCTTCCCTTCATCGCATAATTATCATAAGCCGGCAAATCATCAAAAGATTTATAAAACGTAACCGGCAATTTTCCTGAAGGAGCAACTTTTCCAAAAAGAATATCAGCCAATGCATTTCCGCCTTGTTGGCCCGGGTACCAGGCATAAATGATTGCATCCACGTATGGATCAATCGAAGAAATATCCAGATCGCTGCCGGCAGTAATTACAGCAACGATAGGCGTTTTGGTTCCCTTGCGAAGCGCTTTTATAAAAGCAACCTGGCTTGCCGGAAGTTGCAGGCTGAGCCTATCGCCGCCGCCCGGGGAAAGAAATGCATCGCCTTCTTCGCCTTCGTAAACCGGCGTAAGACCAATTACAGCAATAGTTACATCCGCATTGGAAGCTGCCCATATTCCACCAAAATGAGTGGTGTCTGTATAGTTGCAACCTTCGTCATATTCAACTCTTTCGCCGGGGCCAACGGCTTTGGTGATTCCTTCCACAAAATTTACGGTGTTGCCTGAAACACCATGATAATTTCCGAGCAAAGCATCCATTGAAGCCGCATTCGGTCCGATGACCATGTAGGCATTGTATTTATTTTTATCCAGCGGAAGTAAGTGATCTTTGTTTTTAAGAAGTACCATACTTTGTTGTGCCATTTTTCTTGCCAGCTCAACATGATAAGCATTAGCAACACTGTCAGCTCCATAATTTTTGAAAGGATTCATTGATCGGGGATCATAAAAACCAAGTTTGAACTGTGTTCTTAAATCCGGTGCAAGGGCGCTGTCAATATCACTTTCTGTTAATAAATTTTGCTGAATGGCTTTCATGGCATCCTCCTGGAGCAGGCTCCCACAATTCAAATTTACACCAGCTTTAATTGCAGCCGCCGCTACATCTACAGGGTTAGGCATAACTTTATGCCGCAGCCAGATATCATCCAAAGCGCCACAATCGGTTACCACATGCCCTTTAAAATGCCATTCGTTATGAAGTATATTATGGAGAAGCGTATGGCTTGAGCAGCATGGTTCGCCATTCACCCTGTTGTAAGCACACATCACAGATTCTACTCCGGCATCTACCAATTTTTTAAAGGCATACAAATAAGTTTCTCTTAAATCTTTTTCATCTACGATCGTATTAAACGTATGACGTCCTGCTTCAGGGCCGCTATGCACCGCAAAGTGTTTGGCACAAGCAGACGCTTTTAGATAATGTTTATCATTTCCCTGTATACCTTTTACAAAAGCGGTTCCCATAGTGGCCGTAAGAAAGGGATCTTCGCCATAAGTTTCCTGTCCCCTTCCCCAACGTGGATCCCGAAAAATATTGATGTTGGGCGACCAGAAAGTAAGCCCCATATATTGAAGTCGCCTGTCTTTGCTGACGGCCAAATTGTATTTTGCCCTGGCTTCTGTTGAAACTGCGTCTGCGACCTGGTACATCAAATCGTTATTGAAAGAAGCAGCCATACCAATTGCCTGCGGAAAAACAGTCGCCTCTCCTGCTCTCGCAACGCCGTGTAATCCTTCGTTCCACCAGTTATAAGCAGGGATGTCCAATCGCTCAATGGGTGGATTACGAAAACCCAGTAAAGAAATTTTTTCTTTGAGAGTCAGGTCTTTCAGAAGATCATTCACACGCCTTTGAAGTGGAAGTGTTGGATTTCGGAAATTTTGTGATGGCTGCTGAGCATTTGCGAAAATCACTGGGCCCAGAGAAAGCCCAAAAATAAAAAACAACTTCTTCATTATTGCATATACATTTAGATAAGAGCTTTTATTCAAACAGATAATAAGGACCCAAAAATTGCGATATACGGAACAGATTGCACTGTTTTGAATTAGATCAATATTTTCAAAGCTAAAGTTCTTTTCATAAAATCACTCTGTCAACTATATATATAATTATTTAGAATTTTACGTTGCAGAATTGTAGTAAAGCTTGGTGCTGAAAAAACTTATATTGAAAGAAAATTTACAAAATTAAAATCGTGGTTATTTTATTTGTTTACTCTGAATCCGTTCGATTGATACAAAATATTTTAATAAAATAAAGCACCGCTGCTAATCCAATCTCTTGCTATTTTGAACTCTATCGAAACCTCCTAATGTTCAGCCAGGAAAGATATGTTTATATAATGAAGCGTTGCTAAAATATTTTGAAATTGACTGCAAAATAAAAAAGGTTCCAAACCGCAATAGTCTGAAACCCTTTACTGAATTGAGTGGGAGCACACGGGTTCGAACCGCGGACCCTCCCGATTATAGTTCGGGATGCTCTAAACCAACTCAGCTTTGATTATGAACCAACTGCTCAATCATTTTTCTGCTTTTCCATGATTTAATTTTTTGTTCCCTTTCCATTGCAACCTTTTTACTGCCATATTTTTCCTTATATACTAAAGCCCAATCCGTTGCTATACCGGTAAAGCCTTTATGATGTGCATTGTGTTTTCGAATTCTTTCTTCTAATCCACTTGTATAGCCAACATAATATTTGTTTTGTGAGGCTGAGAACAATATGTAAACGTAAAATTCCATTTGTATTAAATAAAAAACCCCGCGATTTCTTGCGAGGTATTATTGAGTGGGAGCACACGGGTTCGAACCGCGGACCCTCTGCTTGTAAGAAAGAAAGCAGACGCTTTTATTTAATTTTAAAAATAAAAGAATATAAAAATAAACGCAATAAACATTTGATAACCAATAACTAATTAATGAATATCACAAAAAAAGTTTGTATTTTCTATTTTGTATTTTTTTATATTTGTAGGGTAAATTGTAGGGTAAATTTTTTTTATGGAAATAACCACTAAAGTTTGGCTTTTAAAAAAACGAGAAAAAAAGAATGGGAAATATCCTGTTAAAATAAAAGTGATCTTTAATAGATTGATATGCTTTTATCAAACAGGAGTGGATTTGACAGAAGAGGAATTTAAAGAATATCATTTGCGTAAAGATTTAAAAAAGCAATTTGAGGATATCATTTATTATTTAAATAAAGCTGATAAAATCATTAAAGATTTGGGTCGCAATTTTTCGTGGAAAGAGTTTGATACCCTTTACTATAATCGTCAGGCATTAACTCCTAAAATCAATAATCAATCTCAATCACTGAATGTTATTACACATTTGGAAAATTATGCTGAAAAGTTATATAAGGAAGGCTCAATTAAAACATCCAAAGGATATACAACTACAGTACATCATTTAAAAGATTATTTGAAAAAAAAGGATGATTGTTTATTATTTTCTGATATAACTCCGGAATTCCTGGTATTACTTGAAAAATATTTTCTCAGCTCCAAAGTAAAATTGTCTTACTCCTCGATAGGAGTTTATATGCGAAATATTCGCACCGTTTTTAATCAGGC
>DAHXOZ010000360.1 GCA_027364635.1 bacterium
AGTGAATGGCCGTATTTTATGTCTATTCCGCCAATCGAAGTAATAAAGTCAACCTCTTCTTCGCAAAACTCCGGCGTTACTTTGTATGCCGCAATTCCATAAGTCATTAAACCACCGCCTTTACTTTCCCTTTCAAAAACAGTTACGTCTATGCCTTCCCGTGATAACACATGTGCACAGGAAAGTCCCGCAGGACCTGCACCCACAACTGCAACTTTTTTTCCCGCAGATGCTTTTCGATTAAATAATTCTGATTTATTTTTTATTATTTTATCCGTTGCCCATCTTTGAAGCTTTGCAATCTCAATTGGTTTTTCATCCAATAAGTTATACACACAATTTCCTTCACACAATTTTTCTACAGGACAAACACGTGAACACCCTCCACCAAAAATGTTAGATATAAAAATGGTATGCGCCGAGCCTTTAATGTTATCAGTGGTGATCTGCTTTATAAATTTTGGAATGTCAATACTGGTAGGGCATCCTTTAATACAAGGGGCATCATAACAAAAAAGACAACGATTGGCTTCAATCAAAGCGGCTTCCTTATTTTCAAAAGGAGGGTGAATGTCGCTGAAGTTGCGCTTGTATTCTTCTTGTGTAAGTCTGTTTTTATTTATTGACATGAATTATATGATAAGGTACCAATTAGCTAATTGGCCAATATTTGAATTTCATGTTTCTTCATTGGCGTATTAGCACATCAGCTAATTCGCTAATTACAATTCCACCAATTTTCCGTAAGTCTCCGGCCTTCTGTCCCTAAAAAACTGCCATGTGTTTCGTACTTCCTCGATCATATCCAGATTAAGATCTGCAATTAATAGTTCATCTTTATCTTCTGAGGCCTCTGCTATTATTTGTCCGCGTGGATCTACAAAGTAAGATGTACCATAAAATTTACCAAGATTCCACGGCTTTTCTTCACCAACACGGTTGATGCATCCCATAAAATACCCGTTGGCTGCTGCATGTGCCGGTTGTTCCAGTTTCCAAAGGTATTGAGACAAACCAGCAACTGTGGCCGATGGATTGTAAACAATTTCTGCTCCGTTTAAACCTAAAATTCTCGCACCATCGGGGAAATGGCGATCGTAGCAAATGTAAACGCCTATTTTTGCATATCTTGTTTCAAATACAGGATAACCAAGGTTTCCAGGCTTAAAGAAAAACTTTTCCCAAAAACCAGTCGTATGGGGAATATGATTTTTGCGGTACTTTCCCAAAAAAGTTCCATCTGCATCTATTACTGCTGCCGTATTGTACAAAACCCCGGGCTGTTCTTTTTCATAAACCGGTACAATCATTACCATGTTATACTTTTTGGCATATTCAGCCATTCGTTCTGTTGTTGGTCCCGGAACACTTTCGGCAGAAGCATACCATTTTGAATCTTGTCCGGGACAGAAATAAGGCGTATTAAATATTTCCTGCAGGCAAAGAATTTGAACACCCTCCACCAAAAATGTTAGATATAAAAATGGTATGCGCCGAGCCTTTAATGTTATCAGTGGTGATCTGCT
>DAHXOZ010000361.1 GCA_027364635.1 bacterium
GCGCTCACTACATGTTGTCCGATCAATAACTCCGGGTTTCTTCCACTTATTAAAGAAAGATAAAGCAACGCATCAGCATATTTAGAAACCTGTGAAGAACTTCCCGGGAAAAGTAAAACAGGAATGGAACAGTTGCGTTTAATGTATTGAACGCATTCATCCAGGTAATTTGAGATCACCAGGCTTCCACCCACTAAAAAATAATCAACTTTTGCAGTAAGCGAAAGACGGATAAGGCGTTCCAGTTTTTCATGGTCCACTTTGTCCGGATCGATCAAAACAGCAAAAGATTTTTTGCCATTTTCTTTTCTTTCACACAAGGATGAGTATATATCTTTTAACTTCATTTACTGATGGTTATATGCAAAAATGATTTTTTTTTTTGTATTACAAAAATTACCGGTACAAATTACGAATTTATTGCAACGAATATACGGAGAACAAAATACGCCTGTAATTTTTGTATTTTTATCGCATGATCAATGTTTTGAAAGAAATAAAATTTAAGACTGCCCGCAGCGGTGGAAAAGGTGGCCAAAACGTAAACAAAGTGGAAACTATGGTTGAAGGCTCTTTTCATGTGGCTTCCTCAGAAATTCTAACTGATAAACAAAAAGAAATTATACTCTAGAAATTGGCCAATAAAATTACCAACGATGGATTTCTTATTGTAAAAAGCCAATCAGAAAGAACACAACTGGGAAATAAAGAGGAAGTGATTGTAAAAATGCACGTCTTATTGAATAACGCTTTGATAAAAAGAAAAAAGCGAAAGCCCACTAAACCTACCCAGGCATCCAAAGCAAAAAGGATCAAGGTGAAAAAAGAAAAAGGGATCATTAAAGCAGGAAGGAGGAAGGTCAAAAATTTTTCTGAATAAATAATGCAGTTCTTTTAACGTTTTACAGTAAACAAAACAAAAACCGGTATTTCTGTTTTTAAAGTTTATACAATTAAATTTGCCCTTTTTTAAACCAATTCTTTTTTGAGCAACATAAAAAAATTAGCAGGACAAACCATGTGGTACGGCGTTAGCTCTATTGCGGCGCGCTTTTTATTTTACTTGCTTACTCCTTATTTTACTACCAAATTAACAGTTGCCAGATATGGCGACATGAGTATTTTGTATGCTGCCATTCCATTTCTGAATGTGATCTTCACTTACGGAATTGAAACGGCTTATTTTCGGTTTGCCACTAAAGAATCAGATTCAAAAGCTATTTACAATACTTCCATTATTTCAATTGTATCCAGTACGATTTTACTAACCAGTATTTTAATTTTCTTTAAAACTTCTATAGCCCATTTATTGAGGCTTGATAGTAATCCTGAATTCATTGTATATGCGGCAATGATTATCGCTTTTGACACATTATCTACTTTGCCCTTTGCTAAATTGAGATTAGATCAGAGACCCAGGAAGTATGCTTTGATCCGTATTTCAACCATCTGCCTTCAGATAGCAGTTACTTATTTTTTGTTGTCGGTTTGTCCGCGGTTGGCTGCCCACAA
>DAHXOZ010000362.1 GCA_027364635.1 bacterium
CAGGTTGTGGAACTATTAAAATATTTTTTATAGAAAGCAAAGAAACGTGCAATAATAAAAAGCCTTTAATTAATTTATAGGTTAATAAAGATTAACCGCAAAGCGAAAATAGTTCTTTGAAATGTCTAAATATATTAGTAAGTTTAACCTAAAATATTTAGTTATGTTTTCTACTCTTAGCACTTTTGAATTTCAGCGCCAGTTTACCGATGTAAACAGTTGCTTATCTTATTTGGCAGAAACCAAATGGAAGGATGGTTACCAATGCCGTAAATGTGGATGTAGCCAATACACCAAAGGTTATTTCCCTTTTGCCCGAAGATGCAAAAACTGTCGCTATGATGAATCGGCAACTTCACACACCGTATTTCATAATCTCAAGTTTAATCTGCTCAAAGCGTTTTATGGTGTCTTTCGTTATTGTAAAAAGAAAGGCATTTCATCTTATGAACTCGCCAAAGAAATAGGTGTAAGCCAGCCAACGGCCTGGTTGTTTCACTGTAAAATTCAACAACTTATGCAATCAAGCGGTAAACATCCATTAACCGGAGAAGTACATATTGATGAATTCGTTACCGGTGGTCCGGAAACTGGAAAGCGGGGACGTTCAGATGGTAAAAAGAAAAAGACGCTCATTTTAGTAGAAGTGCGAAATAGTCACAAAACAGGAAGGGTTTATTGTAAAAAAATAAACAACTATAAAAAAGAAACGCTTTATCCTATTATCGAATCCAAAGTATCCACAGATGCCCAGGTAGTTACAGATGAATATCCAAGCTATGATAAACTAAAGGAAAAATTTCCTAATGCCACACAAAGAAAAAGTGATGCAGGGAAATCTTTCCCGGTAGTACATCAACAAATCATGAATATGAAAGGATGGCTAAGGGGAATTCATCACCAATGTAGCGAAAAGCATTATCAAAAATATCTTGATGAATATTGCTTCAGAATGAACCGAAGAAATACAGAGCAAGGGATTTTTAAAGCCATCATGCTAAGGGCAGCTATAACGAAAACATATACATTCAAAGAACTCATTGCCTATGCGGCCTAAATTAATTATTCTATTATTTTATTTTCAAATGCATCGGTTCATGATGTAAATGCGCTTGATTATATTTCCTTTGAGGCCAATAGTTTTTATATCATGGACAGGGGATACGTAGACTACAAAAGGCTTTACAAGATTCACACGGCTGATGCCTTTTTTGTTACAAGAGCAAAAGATAATATGAATTACAGGAGATTGTATTCCCATCCCAAGGATAAAAACAATGGAGTGCTTTATGATCAAACAGTCATGTTAAACAATTACTATGCTTCAAAAGATTATCCTGAAAAACTACGAAGGATAAAATTTAAAGATGAAGTAACAGCAAAAGAATTGGTATTCCTTTCCAATAACTTCCAACTCAAGGCAACAGAAATCAATAGAGATTACGAGGGTAAAAATCCTTTGTTCATCGCGATACTCAATGGCGCTTTTATTTTTGCCGCC
>DAHXOZ010000363.1 GCA_027364635.1 bacterium
AGTGAGTATCCATCAACCTCATGTTCGTCCCATAGTAAGAGACAAGGCAAATGCGAAAGTAGAATTTGGGGCAAAGATTGACGTAAGCATCACAGGTGGATTTGCTTTTTTAGAAGTGTATTCCTGGGATGGGTACAATGAAGGCACCACATTAATAGCAACAGTAGAGCGCTATCGAAAGCGAACGGGATGCTATCCTAAAAAAGTATTGGCCGATAAAATTTATTGTAACCGTGCTAACAGGAAACAGCTAAAAAAATTAAAGATTGATCTTGTAGCCAAACCGTTAGGACGGCCTTCGAAGGCAATGGAACCAAGCCATATAAGACCAGGCGATAGAAATCCAATAGAAGGTAAGTTTGGGCAGGCCAAAACAGCCTACGGTTTAAACCGGGTCAAGGCGCGTCTTTCCAACACCAGCCTTTCGTGGATAGCCACTATCATTATGGTACTCAACCTGGTCAAATTAACCGGGCGGGTACTCTATTGCCTGATCCGCAAAATAATAATAACGATACGGGTAACTGAAAATAACAGGTGGCTAAATAATTTTGCAAAATCCGAATGGGCTTGACATAATCAGCAGCCCCTAATTATTCCATCATCTTTTCTTTTTGGGACAGCGTTTGTATCACTAAAAAGTATTTGTATTGCTTTTTGTTAAAAGGTATTTTTCCTCTCTGAGCTATCAATACATGAATATTTTTTAGGTTCCTGTGTAAACAGGCCAGTTGTTTTTTAATAGCAGCCCGTATCTCTTTTTTTGTTTTATTCTTTTTCTGTGCTACTTGCAGGTATTGCTTTCGGGCTATCTCTCTGTAAGTTCTTGGCTTGACAATGTCTTTTCTTCCCTTGCATACAATATCAATTAACTGCTCAGATTGCTCTCTGGCATCATTAAGCAGATTCAGATCAGTGGGATAGCTAATGTCTTGCGGGCAGGCTGTCGCATCTACGATTAATTCTCCCTGGCGGGGAATGGCTTCTTGCTAAAGCTGGAATAGCCAATAAAATATTGCATGTAAATATTTTCCTGGATGGCATTGATGGTTTCTCTGTCACTAAAATCACAGAGATGTTTTATGATCAGTGAGCCGATGATTACTCTCGGATTGATACCGCCTGCCCCCTTATCATTATTGTTTAATTGTTTTGAATAAATGTTTGCCAAACTATCCCATGGAATTTTTTTTGCCAGTATAACCCATCGGTTGTTTGCATCTAAGTTTTTTGAAAAGGGAGTTTCAAAACCCACAATTGTTAGCTGGGATTGACTAACATATTTAAACTTTGATGCACGGCTTTTTAATGCTTTTGCCATATTTGCTTGCACTTGGTTCAATCAAATTTCAACAAAATCCACAACTGTACACAATTTGATATTTAATCAGCAGACCCTAAATAGAGTTACTTTTTAGTAGTATAAAGATGTGATTTTATTTGATATAGGGTTAAAAATATTGTTAAATACTATT
>DAHXOZ010000364.1 GCA_027364635.1 bacterium
CTTTCGGGTAGGCTCAACTGAGCCGAAAATTTATCTTGCCAGGTTGTTCTTACAACAACTATTTCCCCTTAGTAAACCTTTGGATCGAAATCAGTAATATTTAATCTTTTATATCATATTAATATTATTATTATATGGGGGTTCTTAGGGGGTGTTAATAACTCTAAAAATTGTGAATAACTTTGAAAGTAATGGCAGGGTGAACTTTTTAGTAAACATTGTCATAAAGGACAACTGTTTGTATTAGTCCCTACCATTACTTTACTTGCTCCAGGTCCAACTAGAATTTTTTATTCGACCTATCAAAGGTTTTTGACAGAGCAAGTTTTATATAAAAATATAAAGCACAAATTTATGGAAAAAAGTGATTTTATTATGGGTGTGGATGTATCCAAAAATACTCTTGACATTCATTGCGCACAAATCAATGAACACATTCAAATTCAAAACGGAACGACAGGATTCGGAGAATTTTTAAACTGGTGTAAAACCTTCAAAATAGCTCTGCATAAGAGTGTGATAGTGATGGAGTATACCGGTGGCTATGAGTATAAGCTTATTCAATTTTGTGAAAATAAAAAGATTCCTTTTATGCGTATTCCAGGCTTAGCTATTAAGCGCTCCCTGGGAATCATCAGAGGAAAGAATGACAAAGTGGATTCAAAGCGCATTGCTCAATATGCATCTGAAAAGCATCGATCGTTAAAAGTGTCAAAGCCTTTTGACAAGAGGATTATAGGGCTTAAGGAACTTTTAAAATTTAGAAAAAGGTTAGTAAGAGAAAATGCCGGCTATCAAGCTACTATTAAAGAACGCAAACACATTTATCCGGATTTAGGAAAGGATATTATTATCAAAGAATTGGAGCAAAAGCTTGGACGCAATGAAAAAAGTATTTCAAAAGTAGAAGCTGAAATAATGAAAGTTATTGAAGCCAATGAGGACTTTAAAACAAACTATGATTTGATTACAAGTATCAAAGGTATCGGCAAAGTAAACGGATGGATGACGATAGCATACACTGAAAATTTCACCAGCTTTCCCGATGGCAGAACTTATGCAGTATATGTAGGAGTGATACCTTTTGATGATAGTTCAGGAACCAGTATTAAAAGGAAGAAGCGGGTAAGTCATCTGGCTAATAAGCAATTAAAGTCAGAACTATCCCAGGCTGCAAAAAGTGCGATGCAATGGGATAAAGAAATAAGAGAATATGCGGATAGAAAGTTGAAGGAAAAAGAATGGGGTACGGTGGTTAATAATGTAAAATTTAAGCTTATTCTTAGAATGTTTGCAGTGGTTAAAAGAGGAACAAAATATGTGGATAATTATCAAATTGCTGCCTGATTCTTGAACCGGAAAAATTAAATTTGGCAGTTTCTGAATCCTAGAATACAAACAAATTTTACAGAATCTGATTTTAACCAGTTGGCAGGATATGTTCCTGAAAAATATATCAGCGTAACCTTTG
>DAHXOZ010000365.1 GCA_027364635.1 bacterium
CTGGGCGATGCTGCTTTTACGAGCGTATGGATTCCGCATCACATCAACCCGATGTGGGTACGGTGCACCGCGTGCGGGAAAATGAATTCTTATGAAAAGAATTCGGGTAAGTGCCTATGCGGCCAGCCATTACCGGAAGCTCCATCTTACTACTAAAGTAACTCCGATGAGACTCTAACCGGCGCGACTGTCTCGCCCCGCCGTGGGCGGTGTCCCCAACGCCCACAAGCAGCAGGACCATGCGACAATTTTAAATGCACCCGAAGCAGTAAACGAACCAATAAATACTTTTTCCGTTTTTATTATTGTATAAAAGTCAACAGGCACCAAAATTGAAAATAAATTGAAGCACAAGCACGGCTGCCTCCCGGAATATTTGCTACAAAACTTGCGCTAAATAGTGGTATTTACCCCCCGGCTTTCAGCTTACTATTATAGTAGTTGCCTTCGGGTTTGCCATGGGAATTCCCATGGCAAACCCGAACAAGCCTTAATGTAAACCCGGATAAGAGATGGCTGGTGGTAATGTTTAAGAAAAGCAGTAAATGAACAAATAAAACTGATTTTTATTTTGTAAAACCTTTACCATTGCAGCCTGTAAAAAAGTTATTGTTCAATAACTATCTCCGCGGGTTGGGTAACGTCTATTTCGTACCTGCCTTTGTACTCCTTTATGATGCCGGTTACGCACACGTTTTTGTTATCGTACATCGTTTCTACCGGCTGCGGAAAATTGCTGCGATCATCTGCGTGTATTACCACCGTTAGAAGTGAGTTAGGATAGGCTGCGCCCAGGTTGATGAAAGTGATTGTCTCCAAAGATTTTACACCATATACTTTACTGCACACAGTAACAGAATCACCTATGTGCTCACTTACTGAATCTATAGAAATAGTGCTTTGGCAAAAAGCAGTTGCCGAAATAAAAAAGGCGAGGGCAATGGTGATTATTTTTTTCATAAAAAGGGTGGTGTGAATTTGAGAAGGCAAAGGTAGGGGAATAAAACAGGGAGATGGAATTTTTGATGGAAGGATTGGAATAGTAAATGAAGAAATAATGAGGATTTTTATTTTGAAAAGTATTAACTCATATCTTTATTGAATCTCGTATTATAGACTGCTAAATAGATTAAAAAGAAATGCAAGAGTTACCTTATCAAAAAGAATTACCAATTCATCTATTAGCATCTTGTTTCAATAATACTAGCGCCACTTATAAATATTATTGGTTCCTTTCAATTCTCCAACTTGTCGAGGAAGAAAAAACTAAAATCTCAAAGAAGGAACTATTTGCACAAATGATTTCCAATGCCTGGTTTACAGTTAACTATTTTCATGTATCATTTGGTAAGCAAGACAAACTTCAAAGAGCGATTGAAGTTGTAAAAGATTATGAGGGTTTAATGATTGATGAGGATAAGGGAAGAATATTTAAAAAGCTTATTAGCACTACAAATATTAACACAC
>DAHXOZ010000366.1 GCA_027364635.1 bacterium
TCAATAAAATTTTCGTTTGCCATATAGAAAAAATTAAAATTTCCTGGTAATCATTATCACAAAAAACAGTCCACTGTAAAGATAAATCTTAAACTTGTTTTGAAATCTCAGGCATAACTGATTCTCGTCAGGAAAAAAGATACCAATTAATAAAATAACTATTTAGTAAAATATCATGTTTCGGTAACTTCGTAAACCGTGAAGCTCATTCTTTTGAGAAATTGACTAAAACGGCTATCAGTTTTAAAAAATGAGAACAAAGGGTAGACGTTTATCCAGGTAAGCACATTATCATGTTGCTGGAAAGCGAGTTCAGCAAAAGCTACCGCCTCTTCGTATTTTTTTTGGTAATAAGAGATGCCGCACAAAATAACTCCACTAATAAATTCATTTTTTGACCTTGCCATCAATTCTGCAGCAATTTTTTCAGATGCTTCTTCATTACCTGTTGATAAATAAATGTAAAACAATTGAAACAAAGGATACTGATGGCGCAATGAAAGTTGCACGGATTTTTCCAGCGCTTTTATTGCCTCATCAAAATTTTGTAACCCAAAATAACTCATTCCTAAACTACTGTAGGCAAGGAAAGAATTAGGATCTAATTCAATAGCCAATTGGCTGGCCTGCAACGCTTCCTGGTTATATCCATAGCTATAGTTAATAAAAGCTACTAAATGGTGTGAATGTGAAAGTAACGGTTCGATTTCAATAGCTTTTTGAGCTTGTGTGATTGCTGAAGTATAATCTTTTTCGATCCAGAAAAGATACTGACTATACCACGAATGCACTGGCGCATAATCTGCATTAATCTGCAAAGCATTGTTGAAAAGCCCTTTCGCTTCTTCCCATTTCCAATCGTAAAAAAAAGTAACAAATGCAATAACCGAATAAGGCTCTACTCTGTTTGAATCATTGGCAATTGCCTTTTCCGCTGCCTGCCGTGCCCGTGGGATGGCTTCGTTTGGAGGTAGTAACGCATAAAAAGCCAACAGTGCATAAGAATCGGCAATACCTGCATGAGCTAAAGCAAAATGATCATCCAGATTAATAGCTTGCAAAAAAAAATCGAGTCCTCTCTTCAAACCTTCCCCTCTTTTATTCCAAAAAAATTTTCCTCTTAAATAAAGATCGTAGGCGGCATTATTGGTAGTAGGTAATTTGGTAAGATTATTCCTTTCATCATTAAGTAAGGTCAGTTTTAATTTCTCAGTAATTGCAAGTGCAATCTCATCCTGAATAGCAAAAATATCGTCCATATCGCGATCATATTTTTCTGACCAAAGATGATACCCGTCTTTTACATTTATTAATTGTGCAGTAATTCTTAACCTTTGGTTCTGGCGCCTTACGCTACCTTCTAAAACTGTTGACACATGGAGTTTTTCCCCTACTTCGGTCAAATCAATATTTTTTCCCTTAAATTGAAAAGAGGAAGAACGTCCCGCCACTTTTAAATCATTC
>DAHXOZ010000367.1 GCA_027364635.1 bacterium
TTAGCGGCCAATCACTTTTGGCTCGCTACGCTCGGTATCGTGTTTTATGTAGTTCCGTTGTATTGGGCAGAATTTACAATATGTAATACAGCTACTGTTACAAAAGTGGCTATGTAAAACCAAATAGCTACATACAAATGTCTTTCTCTCCTTTTGATGATGGTGGCAAACATGTTCCAGCCAAAAACTACCCAAATAACAGTAATGGCAATATCAATGGGCCATTCAAGTTCAGCATATTCCTTACTGGTGGTAATGCCCAGCGGCAGTGTGATTGCCGCTGCCAAAATGATAAGTTGCCATCCCCAAAAATGGATTTTACTTAATTTGTCGCTGTACATCCTGGCCTTGCACAGGCGTTGCAGCGAATAATAAACGCCCATAAAAATTCCATTGCCTACAAAAGCAAATATTACTGCATTGGTATGCAAAGGCCGTAAACGCCCAAATGAACCATATTGCATAATATTTAATGAAGGAAACACTAATTCGAGTGATACGTAAAGACCGACGAGCATTCCTACTGCTCCCCAGAAAACTGTTGCATAAGCAAAATTTCGAACAGTCTTATTATCATAATAGAATTTTTCCACGGCTGCTTTAGGCGTGTTGTCTAAATAATTTTCTTCAAACTGCATGTTTTTTGGTTGTTTTTTTTTCTTTTAATGTTGTTTTTTTATTTTCAGGTTCGTTGTCAAAAAGAATTCTGACTGATGGGGTGTAATCATCATCATATTGACCATTGCTTACAGACCATAAGAAGGCAATGAGGAAAATTGCCGCCACCAGGGTGCTAATACCAATAAGAATAAATAATACACTCAAACTATATAATATTAATTTAATACTTCAAAAATAGATTCCTTAGTTAGCCAGAAAGATGAGGCTCATCAAGCCGTGATATGATTTACCTCAGTAAACCAACTTTTTTAAAGGTTTTTTCTTTTAGCAATAAATGAAGACAGTAAACTCGCCAGTGCCACAATACTGATACTACTCGCTGGCATTAGCACTGCTGCCACTACCGGATCTAACCTGGCCTGAACTGCAAATGATAATCCTACAACATTGTAAAGAATCGATAAAACAAAACCGGCAGCAACTACCTTTTTGCATGCTTTTGCAAAGTCCATAAAACGGGCAATCTTTTGAACAGCATCCCCATCAATAATAGCATCACAGGCCGGAGTAAAACGTGCAGCGTTATTGCTTACGGCAATTCCTGCATTACTTTGCATCAAAGCTCCGGCATCATTGAGGCCGTCGCCGATCATCAAAACTTTTTTCCCCTCAGCTTGCAGACTCTTGATATAGTCCAGTTTTTCCCGGGGAGAGGTATTAAAATTGAGTGTGGTAGTTGAAGTAAAAATTTGCTCAAGCCTCTCTTTTTCTGCAGAATTATCACCTGAAACAACGTGAAGCTCAAAGTTTGCCTTCTTCAAGTCATTCACCAGTTCTTTTA
>DAHXOZ010000368.1 GCA_027364635.1 bacterium
CATCTTGTTGTTAAAAAAAGGAAGTCAGGCATTCAGTGGCCTGACCAAACAAAAGTAAGAAAATTGTGAAACAGAATTCAGCAAAATATTTTACGGATTCACTGTAGGGCAATGATAAGAAGTAATATTAAATGAAATTCCAAATTCTGCAATGGTATATTGATCTTTTTGTTTGCTAAAGCCACGTTGCCGCCCTTCTATACCTATAGGAGGACCAACTTCAAAAGAACGATCCTGCATAATGCCGGCAATCGTTTTTCCACTTGCCGTTGATGGGAATTTATCAGCTCCTACATAGGTGGTGCTTACATCGTCAATATAATCGGTGGTGGTAAAGCGATGCGTAATTTCAAAAGAAAGATTTACTTTTTCATTAATTGCATATTTTACACCAAATCCAAGAGGGAAGCACAAAGCCATACTTCCGTATTCTTTGCGGCCTTTGTAAAAAGTTTCTCCTTCTGTATGCAGGGGACGCAGGTACACTTTTTGATTATGGTAATAAGCATAAGGGTCATAAGTAAAAAAACCAACCCCAAGTGTAGCATAAGGTGTAAAAGCGTGTTCCGGATCTGTAGGAATAAATTTGAAAAAATTAAAATCTCCCTGCAAAGCAATTTCAAAAATATTGGTATTAAAACTCAAATTTCTTCTTTGCTGGTATTCATTATTACTATAAATATCGCTGTAACCCAACTTTGCAAAATGCGCAGATAATCGTACTGAAGTATAATTTCCAAATTGTTTTCTAACAAAACCTCCAATGTCGATCTTTGGGCGGTTAATTCGTGCACGAGGGTTTAAATCACCAAAATAATGGGCAACTCCTGCAGTGATTCCGAACTCGCCTTCCTGAACATAATCATTCATCTGCGCATGGCTGCGCATAGTAAAAGCGAGGGTTATTATAACAAAGAGAAGTAGCTTTTTCATATTTCCGGACAAAATAAGTGATTTAAAAGTAAGAAATAAACGGCATTTATTAACTTATAACGTTAAAATTCATCAATTCCGTTTATCAAGACCCCATGATAATTTATTTCTGAGAGTTTGAAGAAAATTATTTTCGTTTAATCTTACAAGATTAATACTAAAAACCTCCTTTCGGATAGCAAGTAAAACATCTTTAGACGCTATTTCCCGACGACTGTCAAGGGTACATAAAAAACCATCCGTTCTTCCTTCAATTTCAAAAGAAATAATTGAATCATCTGGTATTACCAAAGGCCTGATATTTAAATTATGTGGAGAAACCGGGGTAATAACAAAACTTGCAGAATCAGGAAAAACCACCGGCCCGTTGCAGCTTAACGAATAGCCTGTAGAACCTGTAGGAGTAGCAACAATAAGCCCGTCAGCCCAATAGGTATTTAAAAACTCACCATTAAGATAGGTATGAATTTTAATCATTGGCGAAGTATCCTTTTTATGGATGGTAAATTCATTAAGTGCATAACT
>DAHXOZ010000369.1 GCA_027364635.1 bacterium
AAGTGATTTTATTGTAAACGGCAATTTATCAGGAAACAGTATAAAAATAAAACTCAGTGGAGCATGCGATATGAAGGGATCTGTGAATTTTACCAATGCTGAATTAGATCTTAACGGCGCTTCAACCATGAAAATAAATGGAAAAATTCAAAATTTAAAGATAGAAGCCAGCGGAGCAAGTGATATAAAAAATTACGATTTGGTAGTCGACAATTGTATCGCCCAACTTTCAGGAGCAAGCGATGTAAAAATCACTGTCAATCAATCCATTTCAGCTAAAGCCAGCGGTGCAAGTACATTAGATTACAAAGGAAACCCGGAAAGAAGAGATATTAGTTCAAGCGGCGCCAGCAATATTTCAAACAAGAATTAACCTTATTTATTTGCCCACTGCCCAAATAAGAAATTGAGGAAAAACATGACTCCATGAATCATAATCATGAGTACCGTTTTTTTCTTCCACATAGGTAATATCCCCGGAACCTGCCACATTTTTCTTTTTGATAAGATCGATGAGATCTTTTGTATCATCGACCGCATCAATTATCCCATCCTTGTCACGATCGGCTTTCTCTTCATTACCGCCGACATAAAACCAATATTGAAGATGAGGACGCTTTCTTGAAGAACGTATTTTATTGATGATAAGGCGGTCTTTATCATCAGAGTAAGAAGAATCTTTGGAATCTTTATCCCTTAACCAAAATGAGCCGGAAAAAGCACCTACTTTATTGATCTTATCAGCATTATCCCATGCGATATCAAATGCAGAAAGTCCACCAAGCGAACAGCCCGCAATAGTTATAGAATTAAACTTGCGTACACCGGCTTTCTTTTTAACAAAAGGAAGTAATTCCCCGGTTATAAAACCTGCGTATTTTTCTGCAGATGCCCCATTTCCCTGGTAGTCGGGCTTGCCTGCCACGCCATATTCCTGCATCCGGTCAAAAGCATCGATGCCCACAACGATCAAAGGATTGATCACCTTTTTCTTATAAAGGCTATCCACAATTTCTTTTACCCTCAACTTGTTGATATCCTGACCGTCATTTAATAGTAAAAGATTGAAATCGCTTTTATTGTTTGGAACAGGCGTACTTATAACGGTAAGGCTTATGTGCTTTTGAAGATGGCGTGAATACACTTCATCTTTGCGCTCTTTAATTTTTGAATGACAGGAAATTAAAAATGCAATAGAAATCAGAAACAATAAATGGTTGATTTTATACATACACATAATTTTATGATTTGCTAAAGTATTAAAATTTGGTAGCAAGTTGTTAAGCCCTTACATTTGCACTCCTAAATCGCGAAGTAGAGCAGCGGTAGCTCGTCGGGCTCATAACCCGAAGGTCGGAGGTTCGAACCCTCCCTTCGCAACTAAAGAGCCTCTTTTTTTGAGGCTTTTTTATTTT
>DAHXOZ010000036.1 GCA_027364635.1 bacterium
TTCTTTTACCTGAATGCCCTGGTTCTTATACCGCGCCTGCTGTATAAAAGGAAATATGCTTTTTACATTTTGTCGCTTCAATTCGTCCAGGTTGCCCAGAAAGAGCCCGAACAGCAAAAAAATGGATGACGGTTCTGATTCATGCGGCTGCATGGGTGCTGTTGTTTTCATTGCCCACGCTGTTGCGGCCTTCGCATCATGCTAATGAGATGAACGCGACAGACAATGTTGATACAAAAATGGTTTTCATTATTTCAAGAATCAGTGATGGCTTGTTGATCCTTTTCTTTTACCTGAATGCCCTGGTTCTTATACCGCGCCTGCTGTATAAAAGGAAATATGCTTTTTACATTTTGTCGCTGCTATTTTACTACTCGGTTTTTTCAGTAGGCATGTGGTTGCTCTGGAAAAACTTTACCATGCCACACAAAAATTTTACGTTTGAAACTTTCTCTGTGGTAAGTGTTTTTATTTTCATTTTTATCCTTGCCTGTAGCATGGCTTATAAAACCATACGCGATAAGTTTATTGCCGACAGGCTGGCAAAAGAAAAAGAAACCGAGCATCTTAAAACAGAATTATCGTTGCTGCGCTCGCAGGCAAGCCCCCATTTTATGTTTAATGTATTGAACAATATGGTGGCGCTGGCACGTAAACAATCAGAAGAACTGGAACCTTCGCTCATAAAGTTCTCTTCGTTGATGCGCTATATGCTTTACGAAACCGATGAAGAAAAGGTGTCGCTTGAAAGTGAAGAGGAATACCTGCAAAGCTATATCGACCTTCAGCAACAGCGGCTCAGCAAAAAAGTGGTGGTAAATGTAAACTTTGCAAAGGCGGATAAACTTTATGAAATTGATCCTATGCTGCTGATCCCTTTTGTAGAAAACGCCTTTAAGCATGGAACCGGCTATATTGAAAATCCGAAAATTGATATAGAATTAAAAGCGCAAAACAATATACTGTACTTTCGCGTAAGCAATAAATACGATCCTGAAATGCAACAGGTAAAAGATAAAGCCAGTGGCATTGGTTTGTCAAATGTGCGCAGGAGGCTCGATCTTTTACATCCCGGAAAATACAAATTGGATATAATCAAAGAGAACGGTGTCTTCTCTGTTTTGCTACAAATAAATTTCGACTGATGATACGATGTCTTGCAGTGGATGATGAGCCCTTAGCATTAGAATTGCTTGAAGATAATATCAGCAAAGTGCCTTTTCTGCAGTTGGTAGCCGCGTGCGATAGTGTAACAGACGCAATGAAGGTAATGGAGAAAGAACCGGTTGATTTGATCTTTCTGGATATCCAGATGCCCGGCCTAACCGGTTTGCAATTTATCGAAAGCATGACCGAAAAACCGATGATCATCCTGATTACGGCCTACAAACAATACGCACTGGAAAGCTACAACCTTGATGTAACAGATTATCTTGTAAAACCCGTACCTCTCGACCGGTTTATAAAAGCCTGCAACAAGGCAAAGCAATTATTTGAATTAAAATCAAACCGTAACAACACAAATGCTCCTTCGGCTAACCCCGGCTATTTTTTTGTAAATGCCGATTACAGTCTGGTTAAAATAACCATGTCGGATATTATTTATATTGAAGGTTTGAAAGATTATATTAAGATCCATCTTAAAAGCGCGCAACATCCTGTAGTAACACGGATGCCAATGAAAACCATTGAAGAACAATTGCCCGCTGAGCAATTTATCCGCATTCACAAATCTTACATCGTTTCGGTTTCTTATATTACCGCCATACGAAAATCAAGCGTATTTGTTGATTCACTGGAACTGCCTCTGAGCGATACATACAGAGATCAGGTTGCCGCAATTACGGGGAAGATGTAGAAGCATATAGTCTTTCCCTCAAAAAATAATTCCCCATTCGTCGCAACATTTTGCCCGCTCATCTCATTTGCAAAATATGTGTAGTTCCGACACTTAGTTTTGTACTCAAATTAAAAAATCATGAATTCAACCATAAAAATTATTGAGCCACTTCATAAAAGAAACGATAATAATTTACAGGTTGAATTCCTTCTTACAAAAACAAAAAATAAAATATAAAAAGATGAAAAAAGTTCTTCTACTGATCGCTGTTATTTTAACCGGGCACGCATATGCACAATATCCGCAGATGCCTGCTTCCATAAAAAACAGTGGCCATATCTATGGCAAAATCACCGATGCAGATGGCAAGGCGCTTGAAGGTGCTTCTGTTTTGCTACTTCATCAAAAATTTGATGCGGCTACCAAAAAAATGAAAATGGAATTGGTGAGTGGAATGATCACCAAAGGCAATGGTGATTTTGATTTTTCCAGCGTTCCCGTTATGGGCTTGCTGCAAATAAGAATAAGCAACACCGGTTATAAACCAACGCAACAGGATATTTCTTTTATGCCTAAAAAGCAGGCTGGGGCTGCTCCTGCAGCACGTACATCAGGACCTCCTGCAGGTATGGGCATGATGTCATTTGACAAAGACCTGGGAAATATAAAAATGCAAACAGATGCCACGGTATTGACTACTGTTACTGTTACCGGCGCTGCACCTGCTTTAAAACTGGATATTGATAAAAAAGTTTTTAACGTAGAAAAAAACATTGTAAGTGCAGGCGGAACCGCAGTGGATGTAATGCGCAATGTGCCGTCAGTGCAGGTAGATGTTGATGGTAATGTAAAACTAAGAGATGCTACTCCGCAGATTTATGTGGATGGACGACCCACTACCCTGACACTCGACCAGATACCGGCTGATGCCATTCAAAGTGTAGAGGTGATTACCAACCCATCTGCAAAATATGATGCATCAGGAGGTAATGCAGGCATACTAAATATTGTTTTGAAAAAGAACAGGACCACCGGTTATAACGGAAATCTTTCTGCCGGAATTGATAGCCGCGGAGGCATTAATGCAGGCGCCAATTTTAATGTAAGACAAAATAAGATCAACTTTTCAGCAGCCGGTATGTTGCACCAGATGAGAGGTAGTACTACAGGAACCACTGATCGTTTAAACCTTGCAGATACACAAACCCACGTTTACCAGAGTGATGTTAATAAAACAAACGGAGCCTTCCTTTTTGGAAAATTAGGGCTGGATTATTACGTAACCAACCGGGCAACTATTTCATTAGGCCTTATTAAAGTGCATGGTAAGTTTCAACCAAATGAAACCATCAATGCACAAACAGACAGCCTGTTGCCCAGCGGCATAAAAAGTGCGAACAGTGTTCGTTATACTTCAGGATCAAGAACATTTGATGCAAACGGATTGCAGTTGGATTATGTGTATAACTTTCCAAAAGAAGGCGAACAGTTGACGGCCAATGGTAATTATTTTTCGGGAAACAATACCGGAAACTCTTTATACACCACCAATTACCTTAATGGCAATACTATAGGCGGCACCCAATTACAACAGGTAACCAGTGATGGGAAAATTAATTTCTTAACTCTACAGACTGATTATACATTGCCTTTCGGCAAACAAAAGCAGTCTAAGCTGGAAACAGGTTTAAGAGCGCAACAACACCAAATCGTCAATAACAATGACAATTTTATGGGCAGCAACAGCAGCAACCTTGTAAAAATCCCTTCCGGCACCAATGATTATAAAAGTACCGATAATGTATATGCGGCTTATGTAAGCCTGAAAAGCAGTATTAAAGATTTTGGTTACGAAGTGGGCGTAAGAGCTGAAAGTTCTAACTATAACGGCCAGCTAACCAACACAGGCGAGAAATTCAGTAATAATTATCCTGTAAGTTTATTTCCTTCTTTATTTCTCAGTCAAAAGCTGAAAAACAAACAGGAAGTGCAATTCAGTTATACACGCCGTATCAACAGGCCAAACTTCTTCCAGTTGATTCCATTTACTGATTATACTGACAGCCTGAATATTACCCGTGGTAATCCTAACCTGGTTCCTGAATTCACCAATTCATTTGAAATGAGCTACAGCAAAACCTTTAAAGATGGAAGCAACCTGCTTACTTCTCTTTATTACAAGCATTCAGATAACCTGATCACCCGTTACCTGAGCCCGGGCACTAATCCTTTTACAGGAAAACAAGACATTATCAATACGTATATCAATGCCAATTCAAGTTATTCGTATGGCGCTGAGGTAACTTCAATAAACAAACTTACCAAATGGTGGGATATAACTACCAACGTAAATGTTTACGAGTCAAAGATCAATACCTCAAATATTGCTGCCAGTGCTTCACAGAATGCAATGCTAAGCTGGTTTGGTAAGTTCAACAGTAATTTCAAATTACCAAAGTCTTTCGCCATTCAATTATCTGCCGATTACCAGAGCAAAACCAACCTGCCGATAAACAATAACCAAGGAGGCCCCGGACGCGGTGGACCATTTGGCCAGGCACAAAGTTCTTCACAAGGATATATCAAATCTTTTTGGGGTACCGACATAGCCGTGAGGAAAAGTTTTCTTAAAAACAATGCTGCTACTGTAAGTGTAAGTATGAACGATCTCTTCAGAACACGCACACAGGATCAGTATTCCGTAAGCCCTTATTTTATTCAGAATTACAGCCGTCTTAATAATCCACAAATGGTACGTGTAAATTTCACTTATCACTTTGGTAAAATGGACGCATCATTATTTAAACGCCAGAACAATAAGGCGAGTGGCGCTTCAGATGTAATGCAAATGGCGCAATAATTAGGTTTGGTTCAAAGTTTAGGGGCTGTATCATTTTTGATCAGCCCCTTTTTTTATGTTTCAAAAATAGAAATTCAGTTTTTTTGTTGGTTTACTAGCGACTCCACACTGCTGTTTTTACGTTGCTCCGGATGTATTTTATCCATGTTTCAATAAAATAAGCATTGTTACTATTACTGAGTTTCGCATCGCATAAATGCATGGTTACTTTCTTTCCCTCACAGGTAGAGGTAAGAATATAATCAATCCGCTCACCGTTAGCAAGAGGAAAAGCCCTACCGGTAAACTGCGCGCATCCTACTTTATAATTGCTGACTTCTTTGGTACGTTTTTTTTCGTTTAACCTTTCTACAATCTGTTCCAACACATTTATAAATTGTGGAACATCTTTTACCTCTATCGGGAAAAAGTTATTATATTTTTTCATTTCAGAAAGATGATCCGTATAAACAGCAGGCTGAGAAATAGACTCATCGAGCAGAACATATTTCTGCGCTTTCGAAGCAAATGCTGCGCTAATAAAAACAACAATAAAAAGGTACTTCATAAAAAAATCAAAAGATTATTTGTATTCGCCAAACACTTGCCTGAGCGTGTCAGCAATTTCTCCAAGGGTACAAAAGTTTTCAACGGCATCAATAACTACAGGCATCAGATTTAGGTTTTTCGTTGCATGGTCTTTAATGTTTTTTAAACAATCGGCAACTTTTGCATTGTCTCTTTTCTCTTTAAGCGCTTTAAGTTTATTTACCTGTACTGTTCTTATACTATCATCTACTTTAAAAGATGGTGGCGCTATTTCATTATCGGAAATAAACGAATTAACCCCCACGATTATTTTCTCTTTTCTTTCTATCTTCTGCTGGTAAACATAGGCACTTTGAGAAATTTCATTCTGCATAAAACCTTCATCAATAGCATTTACACTTCCCCCCATAGCATCAATCGTTCCAATTATTTTCCATGCCTCTTTTTCCACTTCATCTGTCAGGTTTTCTACAAAATAACTTCCTGCCAGCGGGTCGGCCGTATCTGCTACCCCACTTTCGAAAGCAACAATTTGCTGCGTTCTTAGTGCAATTCCGGCTGCTTCTTCGGTAGGCAAATTAAGCGCTTCATCATAACCGTTGGTATGAAGGCTTTGTGTGCCACCGAGCACGGCGGCTAACGTTTGTAAGGTAACCCGGCTGATGTTATTCAATGGTTGCTGGGCCGTAAGCGTACTTCCTCCTGTTTGGGAATGAAAACGAAGCATCATTGCTTTTTCGTCAGTAGCACCCAGATCTTTCATGATCTTTGCCCACATTCTCCTGGCAGCGCGAAACTTGGCCACCTCCTGGAAAAGATTGTTGTGTGAATTAAAAAAGAAAGACAACCTTCTTCCAAAAACATTAATATCCAAACCCTTGTCCAAAGCGGATTTTACATACGCTTTCCCATTACTCAGCGTGAAAGCGATTTCCTGCACGGCAGTACTTCCTGCCTCGCGGATATGATATCCTGAAATAGAAATCGTATTCCACTTAGGGAGTTCTTTACTGCACCATTCAAAAATATCAGTGATGATGCGCATAGAAGGTTTGGGCGGATAAATGTATGTTCCGCGGGCAGCGTATTCTTTTAAAATATCATTCTGGACTGTACCCTGGAGTTGTGAAAGATCAGCCCCTTGCTTTTTGGCAATCGCCACATATAAAGCCAGTAAAATAAACGCGGTGGAATTAATCGTCATCGAAGTAGAAACCTCATCCAGTTTTATTCCATCAAACAAAGCTTCCATGTCTTCTATTGAATCAATGGCAACGCCGGCTTTTCCCACTTCGCCTTCAGACAAAGAATGGTCACTGTCGTAGCCTATTTGCGTGGGAAGATCAAATGCAACACTTAAGCCGCTAACGCCCTGGGAAATCAAATAATGATAGCGCCTGTTACTTTCTTCGGCAGTACTAAAACCCGAATACTGGCGCATCGTCCATAATTTACCGCGGTACATATCAGGCTGTACGCCACGGGTAAAAGGAAACCTGCCCGGCATTTCTTCAGAAATATCTTTAGGAAGATCATCCGGAGTATATACTTTCTTTATTTCTATTCCTGAATCAGTTTCTATTTTTTTCATACTACTTAAGTGAAATCAAAATCCAACTATTTTATTTGTTCACTGTTCCGGCATTCCTTCATTAGCTAATTGGCTAATCAGCTCATTAGCTAATTATCACATTATCTTCTTTGCTTCAAAATTGATCGCTTCAAGAACAATATTATGGAGCGAGGCATTGGAATTATTGATCAGGTAATCTATGATGTGCTTGTTAAGATCCATGCCGGAAGCCTGTGCAGGAAGGGTAGCTGCCAACTGGTTGATGATATAAATATTCTGTTCCTTTAAATTATTTACCGCACGCCACACTTCGGGTGAAACATAGATTTGTTGGCTCATATTATAATCATATTCCTGCTTGATAGCATCAATAAGTGTCATCTGCATTTGCCGGCAGGTTAATCCCGGGTTGGTATTCCTCGATAGCAAATTCTGCAAGGCAATCCTTTCGGTAAGTAAGGTAATTCTTTCATACGCCTGTAAACGGAGACGTAATGTTTCAGGATCATTGTTTTTATGTTCATCCAGGCTTTTCTTCATTGCTGAAAACTCTGTCAGTATCCAGATAAAAGCTAACAGCAAAACCAAAAAAAGGATAATTACTATCGTTTCAAATGTTGACATATTTGTAATTTATGGACAAAAATAATCATTCCCATAGTAAAGGTTGTAATTTCGTAACCAGTAAATGAGAATCAAAATTTTAATATTAATAAGATAATAAACGAATTAATTAATAGACTTGTTATATGGAAACGATCAATAAAGCACCCGTTACTTTAACACCTTCCGCAGCAATGGAAATCAAAAGATTGATAAATGAAGAAAATAATACCGGCAAATATTTACGCATCGGTGTAAAAGGGGGCGGTTGCTCAGGAATGTCTTATGTATTAGGTTTTGAAAACAAGACCGAAAAAGATGAAATGTATGAAATTGATGATATTACCTGCATTATCAATCCGGCTCACCTCATCTATTTAAACAATATGGAAATCAATTGGGAAGGCGGATTGAACGCGAGAGGCTTTACTTTTAATAATCCTAATGCCAGCACTACCTGCGGTTGCGGCAGTTCTTTTGGAGTGTAATTTTACCCCTCCAGTAAACGGAGAAATAAAAGGGATTTTTATTTAACCGGCTTGCCGGATTGGGTAACTTTTTTAAGACTAGCTGCTGCAGGTAATGCCTTCGAAAAACTAAAGAGGAATTCTTACTTCAAGTCTGCAACCTTCCCCCGGCGAAGAAAAAATATCCATGCTACCGGAAAAAATATCCACCCTGCTTTGAATATTTCTTAACCCGATTCCATTACCTTTTTTTGTAGTATCAAATCCTACCCCGTCATCTAAAATGGATAAGCCCAAGTGATTATCTTTTTCTCTTAAATGGATTATAATGGTATTTGCCTGTGCATATTTACTGATATTATTCATTTGTTCCTGTATAATACGATACATAGTGAGTTCCAATTTATCATCTAATATGCGGTCTTCATTTAATTTATAAACCAACTTCACTCTAAAGTCATGCGTTAAATTTAATTCCTCAATAAAACCCTTCAGGCTCTCACGGAGCCCTTTTTCTTTAAGGGTTGGCGAAACCAGCGAATGTGATAATTTGCGTAATTCTTCCATAGCAGCATTTACATAGTCATAGCTTTTTTCAACCAATCCTATATCTATATTTTCTTTATTTGCTTTTACCATTCCCAGGTAAATTTTAACAGTAGCTAATATTTGATTAACGTTATCGTGTAACTCGCGTCCCAATTCATTTTTTTCTTCTTCATGGCCTGACAAAGTAGCTTCCATAATCTGGCGTTGAAGGTTTTTCTCTTGTATTTTTAGGGTATTTTCCAGTCTTACTTTATCGGTAATATCGCGGTATATTGCATAAAGAACCGGCTTATCGCGCAATATAATTTTCTGAACTATTACATGTACATCCTTAATCTCCCCGTTTTTGGTCTTATGCCTCGTTATGAAATTATCGTGCCCCTCTTTCATTATTTTTTTAGCCCGTTTCTTTATAACATTTGGGGTATCAATTATTTCATAATCAGAAATCTTTAATCGGCTGAACTCTTCCCGGGAATACCCAAGTTGCTTATGAATTTTTGTATTAAAATCCAGGCTGATTAGGGTTTTACTATCTAAAACACAAATCCCGTCCGGAGATTGTTCAAAAAGAGTACGGTATTGTAATTCAGCATCAACTAATTTTTTTTCCGCTATTTTCTTTTCGGTAATATCTTCCTGAACTGCCATATACCCAATCAATGTATTCTTCTCATTAAAAATCGGGCTCAACGAGGTATGAATATTAATTAGCCGTCCGTCTTTTGTTTTATTGATAATTTCTTTACGTATTCCTCTGCCTGAAGGAAGTTTCTTCCACAGATCTTTATAAAACTCTTTACCCATTAACCCACTTTTCTGAATACGTGGAGTTACTTTACCCAGAACTTCTTTCTTTTTGTATCCATACACTTCTTCAAATGCAGCATTTACAAAATTGATAGTTCCATCAATACCAGTCATGAAAACAATGTCATTGGTCTGTTCAATAGCCTGGTAAAGTTTGTGAATAGTTTCTCCTGCTTTTTTGCTTTCGCTAATATCCCGCCAATGCACCAGCAACACTTTTTTTACGCCTACCGGAATTACGGTAAGGCTTACATCCATATAAATGCAAGCGCCATCTAATCTTTTATGAATCCATTCAAACTGCAGGCTACCTTTTTGGTAGGCAGAGTGAATCATTTTCTCTGCCTTGATCGCAGAGTGTTGGCCGTCTGGCTGATATTCAGGTGAAAAAAAGGCCGGAGGCTTATTAAGTATTTCATCTTTTGAATCGGCTCCTAATATTTTTACAGCAGCCTGATTACAATCTGTAAAATAAAAAGAATCATCAATCAATAAAATGGGATCCCGCGTTTTCTCAAAAAAATCACGGAATTGCTCTTCGGTAAAGCGATGTGCTTTGATTTTATGTTCAGGCTCTGGTGAACCTTTTGCTGTTTCAACCATCAGGTAATTGGGGTGTTTAAGTTATCCTTGTTTTTTTCATGTTTATATTATAAATAATCAAACTTCAAATTTATTTGGTTCCCAAATATATAAACATGATTTTGATCAACTTCGATAATGAACTTCATCAATCAAAGGGAATTCCAAACGATACTAATCACAGATAGAAAAAATCAGTTTATTTAAAATATAAAAGTTAAATTTATAATGACTTTAGAACAGAAATAAATTAAATGAAAAAAGCTATTGCCATTGCTGCTCATCCCGATGATATTGAATTAACGATGGCAGGAACCCTATTATTATTAAAGAAAGCAGGATATGAAATTCATTATATAAATCTTTCTGGCGGCGATTGCGGCAGTATGGAATATGCTGCTGAGGATTTAAGAAAAATTCGTCTTGCGGAAGCTAAAAATGCTGCTGAAATTCTGGGTGCTCATTTTCACCCGCCTTTCTGTAACGATATGGAAATAGTATATGATGTAAAAAAACTAAAGCGGCTTACCTCCATTATCCGTGAAGTAAAACCAAATATTGTTTTAACCCATTCACCGGAAGATTATATGGAAGACCATACCAATACCTGCAGATTAGCGGTTTCGGCAAGCTTTGCACGTGGTATGCGCAATTTTAAAACAGATCCTGCGCTACCGGTAGACACTTATGATTGCACCATTTATCATGCGTTGCCACATACATTACGAGTTAATTTTCGTCGCCGCATTATACCGGGTGCCTATGTAAATACCGCTTCAGTGCACTCGACAAAATTAGCAGCACTGAGGTCGCATATAAGTCAGCAAAAGTGGCTGGATGTAAGCCAGAAAATGAATTCCTATTTGAAGGCCATGGAAGATGTCAGTTTAGAAGTTGGAAAAATGTCTAAAGTGTTTAAGCATGCTGAAGGATGGCGAAGACATTTACACTTCGGATTTTGTACCGCTGATGATGATCCTTTAAAAGATTTAGGCGATGATTATTTGATCAATAAAAGTTACGAAGAAAGCCTTGAAATAATATGAGAATTGTTATAAAAAGCTGTTCTTCATTCTTGTTTATATTTTTCTTTCTTTCATAATTTATAATAAAAATACTATGCCTCGTAAATTAAGTTCTATTGCTCCCGGTTGGTGGGATTACACAACACTGGATAGCAGCATAATTGAAGAAGTTGCAAAACTTACGCCTGAAAAAATGCTTCAGCTTTCAAGGCCTGGTTTTAAAGTGGTAATGTACGATACACTGGAAGATTTTTATCTTGCAGAAGCGCTTGAATATGTTACGGCCTGGCAACAATCTACTCCTGATAATCCTGTTGGAATCTGCGGCCCAATTGGGCCCACAGAACAACTGCCTTTGGTAGCAAGAATCATAAACGATCTTAATATACCTATTCAATCCGCTCATTTCTGGGGTATGGATGAATGGTTTATAGATGGAAAAGAAGCTTCGCCGGATCATCCCTTATCTTTTGAAAAAGCAGACAGGAAACTTTGTTTTAACCGGATAAAAAAAGAGCTGGTAATGCCTGATAAAAATTTACATTTTCCAAAAGCAGATACAGCGGCTTACCGCAGAAGTTGGGATGGTGTCCGCTGTGCGGTGATGCAGGGCGGGCAGGGAGATATTAAGCATTGGGCATTCAATGATCCTCCAAAACGAGAAGGCAAATATGTGGATGATCCTCCTCCGCCTGAAGAATATCGAAAACTTACCACCCGAGTGGTTGACCTGCATCCAATTACCATCGCACAAAATGCACGTACATCCGGGGGCGGAAACATTACGTTGGTTCCCACCAAAGCTATTACTGTTGGACCGGTTGAGACATGGATGGCAGATAAAGTTTCCATCTGGCACGCTGGTATGCATGACAACCCTTTTGGCCAGCGGCTGACAACTTATATGATTTCGAAAAATATTACGGACACATCTGTGCCTATGTCACTTTTAGCAGATCATCCCAACGTGCAATTCAATTTTTATCGTCCTGGTATAGGCGATTGCTCTGTTGTTATGCATTAATAACTTTTGAACATTTAATTATTCTATTTAAATAAAACTATTATGAAGAAAGTCCTGATTGCAGCCCTTTTTATTTTAATGTTCTTCCAGGTATTTAGCCAGGAGGACCATGGAAGTTCTGTTTCATTAATTCCTATCCCCGTTTCCATGCATACCGGGCAGGGAAAATTCATGCTTACAAAAAATGCCCTTGTTGAACTTAAAACAAATAACGCAGATGCAAAAAGAGTAGCGGGTTTTCTTTCTAAAAAATTATCTGTAGCAACAGGATATAAAATTCCCGTAAAGTTTGTGAATACAGCATCTCATGGAACCGGCAATATTTCACTGGCAATTGTACAGGATGCAACACTGGGTAATGAAGGTTATAAATTAATCGTGAATTCAAACTCTGTTTTGTTATCTGCCAATAAACCCGCTGGCTTGTTTTATGGCATGCAAACGTTGGTACAATTATTACCAAAAGAAATTGAAAGCAAAACCGTAGTTAGCAATAAAACATGGAAGATCCCATCTGTAACAATCATTGATTATCCCCGCTTTGGTTGGAGGGCACTAATGTTTGATGTAAGCCGACATTTTTTTACAAAGGATGAAGTAAAAACTTTTATCGATAATATGGTAAAGTATAAGTATAACCTCTTGCACCTGCACCTTACAGACGACCAGGGTTGGCGAATAGAAATAAAAGGTTTGCCCAATCTTACGAAGGTGGGCGCCTGGCGTGCTAAAAGAGAAGGAGCCTGGGGAAACACCAAGGCACCTGATCCAAGTGAGCCTAAAACATACGGTGGATTTTATACACAGGATGATATTAAAGAGATTGTTCAATATGCCAAAGACAGGTTTGTAAATATTTTACCTGAAATTGATGTTCCTGCACACAGTATGGCAGCAGTAGCTTCTTACCCTGAATTATCCTGCACACCAGGTACCTATGCTGTAAATGCGGGTGAAGAGTTCCAGGTGTGGGGCAAAGATGGAAACCAGGCATTAATTGACAATACGCTTTGTCCTGCCAATGAAAAAGTATACACATTTTTAGATACTGTATTTACACAAGTCGCCCAATTATTTCCCTTTGAATATATACACATTGGTGGTGATGAAGCTGCAAAAAATTTCTGGGAAAAAAGCGATGCAGTACAAGCGCTGATGCAGAGAGAAGATTTAAAAAATATGGAAGAGGTGCAAAGCTATTTTATAAAACGAGTTGAAAAGATCGTCGAGTCAAAAGGCAAAAAAATGATCGGGTGGGATGAAATACTTGAAGGTGGTTTGGCGCCAAATGCTACTGTGATGAGCTGGCGCGGGATGGAAGGCGGCATAGCGGCTGCAAAAGAGGGACATCACGTAATAATGGCACCAATGGATTATACCTATGTTGACCTGATGCAGGGCGATCCATATGTAGAACCTCCGGAATTTGCAACATTGCTTTTAAACCAATCTTATAAGTTTGAACCCATCCCGAATGGAGTAGATCCAAATTTGATCTTAGGCGGCGAAGCCTGTTTATGGAGTGAACACACCACCAATATGAGAGCAGGGGAATACCTGTTATGGCCCAGGGGAATGGCAATAGCAGAATCTGTGTGGTCACCAAAAGAAAAAAAGAATTGGCCCGACTTTGTAAGAAGAGTAGAATACCAGTTTGAGCGAATGGATATTGAAAAAATCAAATATTCGCGGAGCATGTATGATCCTTCTTTTAAGGCTTCTGTTGATGAAAATGGTCAATTAAAAGTTGAACTGGAAACAGAAGTTCCGGACCTTGATATTTATTACTCATTTGACGAAACAAATCCGGATGAATTTTATCCTAAATATGAGAAACCTTTAATTATACCAAAAGACGCCCTGCATTTAAAAGTTATTACTTACAGGAATGGCAAACCCATAGGCAAACAAATTAATATGCCAATTGAGGAGTTAATAAAAAGGACCAGAACTAAAAAAGGCTAAGGTGTCGCTTGAAATTAACTATGCGCACTATACAAGATTATCCTTGTATACAAAATAAGAAATACGGAGAGAATTGATAGAAATGAGAAGAGAATAAAAGAAAAGAAAGGCTGAAGCTATGTAAACATTGACTTTCAGACACAAAAAAACCGCCTTAAAAAAGCGGTATTGTACCCGGGATGGGAGTTGAACCCACACTCGCATTGCTGCGAACAGGATTTTAAGTCCTGCGTGTCTACCAGTTCCACCACCCGGGTAAACACTGGTTTTGATAAAAAAAAAGCAGATAACTTTAGTTACCTACTTTAAAAAATTTAGAGCGGAAGACCGGGCTCGAACCGGCCACCCCGACCTTGGCAAGGTCGTGCTCTACCAAATGAGCTACTTCCGCAATTGTTTGTAAGAACTAAAAATGGAGTGCAAAAATAGGGTTTGAAACCGTTGAAGCAAAATTTATTTGTACGTTGGATTGTACTGCGTATTTCCCGGTACTTCTACATTAGGTTTGCCTTTGTAGCGGTGTTGATACATAGTATAGCAACCACCTATAATTATTGCAACAATTATTGCAACCTGGCAATAAAAAAGAAAACGGGATGTTAAGACCCAGCTATATCCTACGTCTTTACCTTTGTTATCAATTACTTCTTCGTGTTCCATATTTTTTAATTTGCAACGCAAAAATAACAGATTGAACTCAAAAATCATTTTTTGAATCCAATAATTTCCGAAAATGTTCTCTTTTTTTCAATAAAATACTTTTTAACCACACTCCCGTTAAATACTCCGGCAAGTTTTTTTAATTTGTTTTTTGGAAGATAATCCTGGTTTTGATGTTTTAAATTCCATTTAATAAAATTAAAATGAGCCTTTTGCACAGCGCGGAAAGTTTTCCAGTCACCTTTCACTAAAGCCTGCATCCCTGCAATGTTATCAAGGCATATCCTAAAAGGAATTATTTTCAATTTTTCTGAAGCCGGTAAATTTTTTGCAAGCATGAGCAGGTTATTTCTGAAATTTAAAAAGACTTTCCTTTCATTCCCTTTTGGCAATGTACCTCCCCCAACATGATATACAACTGACGACGGAACTACATAAATTTTATAACCTGCTCTTTGCATTCTCCAACAAAGATCGATTTCTTCCTGGTGTGCAAAAAAATGTTCGTCGAACCCATCTAACTTATGAAAAATAGCTGCTCTTACAAAAAAAGCAGCGCCCGTAGCCCAAAAAATTTCTTCAGTATTATCATATTGGCCAACATCCGTTTCACAAAAATCAAACACACGCCCGCGATTGAAAGGATAACCAAATTTATCAATCCATCCGCCACTTGCACCAGCGTATTCAAACTTATTTTTTTCATTGTAAGAGAGAATTTTCGGCTGACAGGCAGCGATGGTTTTATCGATATCCATTAACGATATAACTGGTTTTATCCAATCCTTTGTCACCTCCACATCACTGTTCAATAAAACATAATAATCCGCCGAAACCTTTTGTAAGGCTGTATTATAGCCTTTTGCAAATCCTTCGTTTACAGGATTCATAATAATTTTTACGGAAGGGTAATTCTTTTGCAAAAAAGAAACTGAATCATCAGTTGACGCATTATCAGCAATGATTATAGAAAGGTTTTCATAATCAGAAGCTACCACGGAAGGAAGAAATTTCTCCAAAAAATGTTTGCCATTCCAGTTAAGAATTACAATTGCTACTGATGGTATAGGAGTCAATGAATTGATTATTTATGAAATACAAACATAAAAGATTTTAAAGTTCATATCCGAATTTTTGCGAAATAGATTTTAGATTTGAACATAAACCCGGTAGAATGTTAAGGCAACTCTTTAATCTAAGGTCGGCACTTGCGCTTATTGCTGTTGCAATTGTTACAGGTACTATTTTTTATTCAAATTTTTTATCAAAAAAAATTGAAGTAGAAGAAAGAGAGAAAATAAACCAATGGGTAGAAGCTAATAAATTTATAGCAACCGCTCCGCAAAATGTAGATCTTACACTCGCCAGCGAAATTCAACAAAAAAATATCGACATTCCCATCATATGGACGAACGAGAATGACAGTATAATTGATTCCCGGAATATCGATACTTCTTTGATCAATTCTAATCCCGGTTTTTTAAAACAAAAATTAAAGGAATTCAAATCTGCCCATCCCCCTATTATCCTCCAGTTAAGTAAAAATCCTTACGTAGCTGATAAGTATTATTATGGAGATTCTAAATTATTGAAACAGGTAAGATACTATCCCATCATCCAATTATTAATAGTTGCGTTGTTTATTTTTATTACTTTTTATGCAATTTCTGTAAGAAATAAATCTACGCAAAACCAGGTTTGGGCCGGTATGGCAAAAGAAACAGCCCACCAGTTAGGCACTCCCATTTCTTCTTTACAGGGCTGGGTAGAAATGTTGAAAGAACAGGAAGGCGACTCTACCATTTCGTCAGAAATGGAGAAAGACATCAACAGGCTAAGGCTGATCAGCGACCGGTTTGGTAAAATAGGCAGTTCGCCACATCTGGAAGAATCAGACATTATAGAACAGGTAGAAAAAATGGTCGCTTATATTAAAAGAAGATCTACCCAAAAAGTGAATTTTATTTTAGACAGGCCTGAAGACAAAGTATTTGCGCAGATATCAGTACCTCTTTTCGATTGGGTAATAGAAAATCTTTTAAAGAATGCCCTGGACGCAATCAGCGGTCAAGGAACCATTAGCATAAAAATTAAGAACCTTCCAACAAAAGTGATGATAGATGTGAGCGATACAGGCCGTGGAATCAGTAAACAAAATATCAGCAAAGTTTTCAAGCCGGGCTTCACTACCAAAAAAAGAGGCTGGGGACTAGGGCTATCGTTAGCAAAAAGAATAATTGAAAAATATCATCGTGGACAATTATTTGTAAAATCTTCTGAAGCCGGTAAAGGAACCACTTTCAGAATTGTTTTAAATACCTGACTATCAAAGACACTTTTCATGAAAACAAAAAACCCGCTACAGAAACGGGTTTCAAATGTGCGGAAGAGGAGATTCGAACTCCCAAGCCCTTTCGGGCACTACCACCTCAAAGTAGCGCGTCTACCAATTTCGCCACCTCCGCGGTGTTTATTGAGTTGCAAATTTAATAAAAGAGTGCAATTAAAAATTTTCTCTTTTTCTTCGTTCACTGTAAATATTTATTGCTTCATTTTTAATAGCGGCTCATTTATGAAGACAATTTTTCTAAATTGCAGCCATGCGAAATTATGAAGATAGTTACCGGCATAAAGGTTTAAGAAAAAAGCTGCTGGATTCTCTGAGAGACAAAGGAATTACCGATGAAAATGTGCTTTCTGCCATGATGAATATTCCACGTCATTTTTTTTTAGATACTGCTCTCGAACATATTGCTTACCAGGACAGAGCCTTTCCTATCGGTGAAGGACAAACGATTTCGCAACCGTATACTGTAGCTTACCAAACACAGCTTCTGGAAGTTTCTCCTCATCAGAAAATCCTGGAAATAGGAACCGGAAGCGCTTACCAGGCAATGGTTTTGGCAGAAATGGGCGCTTCGGTTTTCACCATTGAACGGCAAAGGAATTTATTCGAAGCCACAAAAAAGTTCGTTTTAAAATCACGATTTCCCGGCATTAAATTTTTTTACGGCGATGGCTTTGAAGGCCTGCCTACCTTTGCTCCATTTGATAAAATTATTATTACTGCAGCCGCTCCTTTTATACCACCTAAATTAATTGAACAATTGAAAGCCGGTGGCAAAATGGTGATTCCACTTGATGAAGATGGCCGGCAAAAAATGATGCGGATTACCAAAAATGCAGACGAATCTTTGGACGAAGAAACTTTTTCTGACTTTTCTTTTGTTCCTATGCTGAAAGGAAGAAGCTGAACAATTCTCTCGACATATATTCCGTTAGATAAAAACAATTTAATCAGCCTAAATTTTTAAAATAGATTCAATCTGATTGATTAATTTTTCGGCGGGTTCTAAAAGATCCATTACCTGTTCCTCTGAGAAATCAATAAAATCTTCGTAATCACCCGTCTGTCTCAAATCAAAAATTCGTGAATAGAATTTTCCAATATCCTTTTCAATTATGCCATTTTTTATGAAATGAAGGCCAAACATTTGCCTTGCGCCTGCATGAGTAAGAGTTTCAATCTTGCTATCAATAAGTAATGCAATAACTGCATAATAGCAAGCATAATACATTCTGTTAACGACTGTATTCCATAACCTGTTTTCTATTAATAAATGAATTTCAGAAAATGTTTCTTTAGACTTATTAATCCGGTAGGCAACTAATTCTTTTCTTTCATTTGAAGTCATAAAATCACTCCTTCTTTTCGAACGTTTTTATAAAAAGGAGTTATGCGATGTTTGGTTTCCCAACTTTTTTTGGAAAGGATTAGAGGGCTAATAATCGTTCCGGTTTCAAATTCAATGTCATATAATGGATATGCCACTCTTTTGGCATCATTAGAAGTTATTTTTTCTTTGTCAATAAGAATAAGAATGTCAATATCGGAATTCTTTTTATAATCTCCGCGTGCATAAGATCCAAACAATATAACTGTTGCGGCTGGTTCTGATGCACTGACAGAAGATTTGATAAGTTGTAGTATATGATTTTGATTATGCATATTTCAAATTTATGCCTTTTTATTGAAGTAATATTCAATGCAAACCTGTTAAAGATTAACCTCAAAACTTTTTCACTGAGAAGGAATGCTTTTAAAACAGATATTAAGATTGGCGTTAAATAAAAAACCCAATTATCTGTTGTTTTACTGTATTTAAGCTTTCCGGAACTAAACTTTCTAAACCGCTATAATTTAATATTAACCGCTGCCATAAAATTAATACCTGCCATGGGGTAATAATAATTTTCTACGGTAAAATCTCCGCCATAAATATAATTGTAAGTATAACCATTGGATTCATATAGTTTATTAAACACATTATTTACCTGGAAGATAAAATTCACTTCTTTAAAAGCTTTCTGATGAAGCGTGTAGGACAACTTTACATTCTCAACGAAATAAGGATCAATGCTTCTGCTCACATGCGAGGTATTATCCAAATATTGCCTTCCCACATATTTTGACTGAAGATTAATCTCCGAATTTTTTAATGGAATAAAATTAATTCCTGCAGCACCTATTATATTCGGCGAAAAGGAAATGTCGGTATTGTGATACACATTTTGTTTTTGCAAACCATTGTCATAATCATCTACATATTCCGTAAAATCTTTTATTTTGTTTTGGCTCAAAGTAAGGTTGGCAAAAGCATTCAGCCATTTTGTAACGATTGCATCCCCCTGCAACTCAATTCCGGCCCGGTAACTTACGGGCGCGTTGGTTCTTGTGTAAGAACCTACATCATTAATTTTTCCTGTATTCACTAACTGGTTGTGATAATACATATAATAAAAAGTAGCCCCATAATTTACAGGCTGATTTTTCTTTTCAACACCTAATTCAAAATCATATAATATTTCAGGTTTTGGAATCTGGTTAACGCCGGCTTCAAAGTCGTCACGATTGGGTTCTTTGGCTGCAACCGAAAAAGAAAGATAGGTTTGAAAGTTTTTCTTATTGAAAGAGATACCCGCTTTCGGGTTAAAGAAAGCATAGTTTTTAGTTACTGATAAATCAGGATGAGATTCAAATCCATCAATTTTATATTTTACAAAACGTTCCTGCAGATCTAAAAATCCTGTAAAACCAGCGCCTAAAGATTGCATCAATTTTGCATAAAAATTCAAATCATTTTTATGTGCCGGCTTATTGAAATACCTATAATCAGGAGGAAATCCTTGCGGTGCCCATGTTACAATATCATAATGTTTCCCATCATATTGGGTCCATCCGCCGCCGAAAGTAATATGTGTTTTATTTTTCTGGTATTGTAAAGAAAAAATAGAACCGTAAAAATAATTATCCAACCAAAGTCGCCTGATTAAATCTGTAGTAGAAATAGTATCTGTACCATTTATTACATCGGGAAGGTTGTAATCGCTGTAAGCCTGGTCTGCCCTGTATTCTTCATAATATCCTTTTCCTCTCGAAAGAAAAGCCGCAATATTATAACTCAGCATAGAATTTACCTTATGGTTGTAAAAAAGCTGGTAGTGAGTTTGCCAATAATTATCTGTTTCATTCGCATATGGTGCTCCCGGCTTTTCAGTTCCTGCCGGATTATAAGTCCGGTTAGTATCTAAGTAACTTTCAGGAACGCCATACCATGCCTGGTATGTTTTTTCTTTACCACTTATAATATTAAAACGCAAAGAGCTTTTTTTATCTAAATAAGCAGCGCTAAAATATAAAGATGTAAGATTAGAAGTAGCGCGGTCAATATATCCATCGCTTGAAATTTTTGAAACCCTTGCATCAATCAAAAAATGATTTGCCAACAAGCCTGTTCCTGCTTTCAAAGTATTTTTCCATGTGTTGAATGAGCCGTAACTATTATCAAGTTCGAGATATTTTTCTTTGTTCACTTCATTAGTAGAAAGGTTTATCGTTGCACCAAAAGCACCTGCTCCGTTGGAAGAAGTACCCACACCACGCTCGATTTGAATTGAATTTACAGAGGAGGTAATATCCGGGATGTCAACAAAATAAGTTCCCTGGCTTTCAGCATCATTGTAAGGAATTCCGTTTAAGGTAACATTGATCCTTGATGCATCTGTGCCACGAATGTGAATACCGGTATAACCTACGCCATTTCCGGCATCAGAGTTTACCACTACAGAAGGCGTTTGGTTTAAAACAAATGGAAGATCCTGCCCTAAATTAACCTTTGCTATTTGTTCTTTACTGAGGTTGGTTTTAGTAAAAGGCGCTTTATCTGCTGCACGAATTGACGTGATTTCAATATTGTCAAGCATCAAAGTATCTCCCAATTTATGTTTAGTCGAATCCTGGGCATTTGCTAAATAACTGAGAGTAGCAAAAGAAAA
>DAHXOZ010000370.1 GCA_027364635.1 bacterium
ATATAAACTTTCTACGCCCACTGCCTGCGTATTCATGGCGATGTTGATCAGGTTTCCCATTACGCCGAATGCAAAGAGTGATAATGTTAATTGTATCACCGAAGTAGATGAAGCCAGTAACAATAAAATAGCAGGGTAAAATAAAGCGCCTGCAATCATCATAGGCCTGCTACCATACTTTGAAACCAGCCAGCCCGATAAGGGAAGGCTTAGCATTAAACCGGCAGGAAGTGCAAAAAGTACACCGCCGAGCCCACCATCGCTTAAATGTAATTTAGATTGTATGGCAGGTATACGGCTTGCCCAGGTAGCAAACGTAAGGCCGGCAATAAAGAAGAATACACTGGTCGCAATTCTGTATCGTCGCAAGAGGTTATCCTTTTTGTAATAGGTATCGTTCAATTGATCGGTTTTATTGAGGTTTGCCCAAAAAGCACCTCTTTTAACCAAATTTATATTTTCTAAGTTCATAATTTTAATTTTTGTTTTATACTCACTTATAGCTTTTGCTATATAAACAGCAAGTTGTGCAAAATTAGAACCAATGTATGCCGGATTATAATCAAATTACCCCCGTTTAACGGATGTTAATCATGTGAATGAATTGTAAAAACCATTGCTGGTATTGACTTTTATTGAAAAATACCGATGATGCCCAAAAATGGTTTCTGCCTGGAGCTTCCGGGTTTTAATTAAGTGATAACAGCCATACTGTCGTGAAATTGTTAAGAAATTGTAAAGGAAAACAAGAATACCTGTTTTTTGTTGGTTTACTGACATTTTAAGTATAAAAGTGGGTGTAATTTTTTAAAAGGAGTGTAAATCTGCTATTGATTTGCAAAAAAATGTTATGCTTACCATGAAACGTTTAATTTTACATTTCCAACGTTCAAACGCCGGTTAATAAGTAAAACATGAAAGAGGAATTTTTAAAAAACATATTATTAAAGCAACAGCAAAAAGAGCAGGTTCCTTCCAATAAAGTGATTGCCAACTGGGCTTCCAGGCTCATTTGTATTTTGTATCCTGAAATGTCGAAATGCAGTTACGCTACACTTGAATCTATTGATGAGGAGTTAGTAAAACTTCAGAAGGAACTCAAAGAGCTTTTGGATGCAACAAGAGCTTGCAGCAATTGTGATCATACTAAAGTTGCCAAAGATTTTTTTGGTCAGTTGCCTGAATTGTACCGGGTTCTCAATACCGATATTGAAGCCATTCACCAGGGCGATCCGGCAGCAAAAAATGAATTTGAAGTCATACGCGCTTATCCTGGCTTTTACGCGCTTTGTTTTTACCGCATAGCCCATTCATTGCACCAACTGGATGTGCCGCTTTTGCCACGTATTCTTACTGAATATGCACACAGCAAAACGGGAATTGACATTCACCCTGCAGCAAAAATTGG
>DAHXOZ010000371.1 GCA_027364635.1 bacterium
ATGGAGGAATTATCCGGATGCGCAATCAACTTTTCGATAAGAAAATTTTTCGCTCAGCAACTTTTGATTTCCCTCTTATTTGCATCGGGAACCTTTCGGTAGGCGGAACCGGCAAAACACCAATGGTAGAATACCTGGTAAAAATTTTGCAGGATGAATACCATGTGGCCACATTAAGCCGCGGTTATAAAAGAAAATCAAATGGCTTTTTAATTGCAACTGAGGATAGTAAGACCTCTGATATTGGCGACGAACCGATGCAATTTTATAAGAAATTCCCGGGTATAACGGTTGCCGTAGATGAAGAAAGGGTAATGGGAATTCCAAAGTTGCTAAATGACAAACCTGAAACAGAGGTTATTATTTTGGATGATGCATTTCAACATAGGGAAGTAGCAGCAGGATTAAACATCTTACTAACCGATTATAATAATCTTTATTCAACTGATTTTTTATTGCCTTCGGGTAATCTTAGGGATACAAAAAAAAGCAGTGAACGAGCTGATATTATAGTTGTTACGAAATGTAAATCAAATTTAAAAATAGGTGAAAAACAATCTGTAATTAATGAATTAAATCCAAAACGCACACAAAGCATTTTCTTTACCACCATAGAATATGGAAACCCTTATCATTTATTTAGTAAAGAAAAATACATTTTAGACAAAGAAACAAATGTATTGCTGATTTGCGGGATTGCAAATCCTAAACCCATCGAATCGGAGTTGACATCAAAAGTAACTTCTTTTCAAATGCTTAGGTTTAAAGATCACCATGTTTATAATTCTTATGATTTAAAAAAAATAAAGGACGAATTTTCCAAAATGAATTCTTTAAAAAAAATTATTCTTACCACAGAAAAAGATGCTACCAGGCTTTTTCAATTTGAAAATGAACTCAAAAATCTTCCCATTTATGTTTTACCGATGGCTCACCATTTTTTATTTGGCGACGAAGCAAAATTTGAAAATGAGATTTTGGATTATATAAATTCTTATAAGCTGCAACGGATTGATGATCCGGAATAACTTAGCAGCCACTTCTTAAACATAAACATAGAACGGAAAAGGCCTATAATTTATATTATGTTAAGTAGAATAAGTCAGCCATAACGGTAAAATGAATTCACGAGATTCTTCTTCACTCCTTCCTACAGAGCCAGCCAGTAAACCAACAAAATAATAGATTTTTTATTTTGCATAAAATAAAAAGCCCCCGGATATTTCGGGTATTATATACAGTTAGGGACAAGGAAATTTCTAAAAGGGTCAGATTTTATTCTGATCCTTTTTTTATCCTATATTTTAGTTTATTTAACATTAAACAAGATAATAAATTTGTTTATTTGCGTTAAACAAAATACCTTTACTATATGGACGGCAA
>DAHXOZ010000372.1 GCA_027364635.1 bacterium
AAATCTTCAGTTGCCAACTGCTGATCCAAATCCTGTTGCAAACTTTTATTGAGCGCTTCTTTTGTAAAAGCCAAAGCCCGCGTAGGTAAATTGGAGAGTTCATTCGCCATCTTTTCCGCTTCAGAAGCAAGTTCCTCATCTCTAAAAACTTTGTAAATCATTCCCATTCGTTCCGCTTCTTTTGCAGAAATTTTATCACCAAGCATCATGATAGCAGACGCTTTTCCAAAACCAATCAAGCGGGGCAAAAAATAAGTCCCTCCGCTGTCAGGAATCAAACCTATTTTACTAAATGCTTGTATAAAAGAAGCATTCTCTGCGGCAATTACCACATCACAACACAAAGCAATATTGGCGCCTGCTCCGGCAGCCACCCCGTTTACAACGGCCAAAACAGGCTTGCTTAAACTACGGATCTTTTTTATTATTGGATTATAATGTTCTGATAGAATTTGATCCATTCCGGGACCATTTGGATCAATCACTTCTGAAAGATCCTGGCCAGCGCTAAATGCTTTTCCCGCGCCTGTGATACATACGCAACGAATGGAAATATTGGTTTCACATTCATCAAGCTTTTCCTGTAAATCTAATGCCATCTCACGATTGAAAGCATTGTACTTTTCCGGGCGGTTAAGTGTTATAAACGCAATTGAATTTTTTATTTCAAAAAGAATAGAGTTCATGGAGTATATCTTATTCGCAATCGCTTTTCAGTTAAAGTCGAAAAATTATTCGATAATTGCTTTCCATACATATTAAACACTTCAAAAACTTTCGATTTTTTGGTTTGAATATCCAAATCAAAAAATCGCAATAATAGTACTCCACGATGCTCAAGTTTTAATCTGAATACCAATTCTCCAAAATCTTTATCTTCTGTTATTAAAACTGCCTTTGCCTCATTTGCTTTTTGAAGCACTTCCATATCTGGAATTGAGGAATCATTGTCTATAATAGCTTCCACTTTAAAACCTTGTTCCCGAAGGAAAGTGATGATTCTATAATCCACGCTTTCATCCGCCAGTATAATCATCAGGTGGTAAATTCTGTAATATTATTGATGGAAACAGCGGCATATAACATACACGCTTTAATATCATCCTCTGAAATTTTAGGATAAGCATTAAGTAAATCAGAAATAGTTTCACCATTTCCTAACTTTTCAAGTATTAAGTCAACCGGAATCCGTGTATTTTTTATGCAAGGTTTTCCAAACATAATTTTTGGATCAGAAATAATATGTGAATGCCAGTCCATATTGTTTATTTTAAGTTTAAAATTATACTATAAAATCCAAAATTAAGCCGGCCAAATCAATCAATGACATTTAAAATAATCAAAAGGCTCACCACAATCATTGCATTTATAAAGTGCTTTGC
>DAHXOZ010000373.1 GCA_027364635.1 bacterium
TTCATTAAAGGCACTCTAACACTTTTCTTTGTCTTCTCTGCAGTTGTTTCTATGAGCCAGCCGGGCACTGAAAAAGGATTGCCATTTATTACAAACTACAGCGCCGGAGAGTTTGGCAGCCGTGGTACCTGGAGTGTAATCCAGGGAAATGACGGCAGAATGTATTTTGGTAATTCAACCAACAAGGGAAATATTGTTGAGTATGATGGAGTAAACTGGAATAAAATTGCAGCTCCTTATTCTTCTGCTGTTGCGCGTTGCTTTGCAAAAGACAATAAAGGCAGAATTTATTTTGGCGGCTCCGGCGATTTCGGATATCTCGAAAAAGATGATCTCGGCGAAACAGTTGAACATTCCCTGCTTCCATTTGTTCCAAAAGATAAGCGTGAATTTTTTGATGTCTGGTCAGTTAATACTGAGGGCAACGAGGTCTATTTTTTATCAAGAGAAAGATTATTCCGTCTTACCAAAACAGGAGAAGGTAAAAACGAAACGTGGAAAGTAAAAACATGGGAACCGCAAACGCACTTCATGTACAGTTTTTATGAGGATAATAATCTGTATGTGCACGAACAAAATGTTGGATTGCTTAAAATGGAAAACGATTCACTTGTTTTGATTCCAGGAAGCGAATTCCTTGGAAAAGACAGGGTGCAGGTGATGTTGCCTTACCAGGAAAATGCAGGTTCATCTAATCAAAAATATCTTCTTGCCACTTTTACCCATGGCCTGTTTCTTTTTGATGGCAAAAATTTTACTCCATTCAAAACTTCTGATGACAAAGTGTTTACCAGCAACATGGTTTATAAAGCCCTTTTGGTAAATGGTAAGTATTTGTTTTCAGTTTTAGGAACGGGTTTAGTGATCATGGATCCTTCAGGAAAAGTTGAACAAATTATCAACCGTGAGGCAGGCTTAAAAAGCAATATTATTTATGCGCCATATATTGATTCAAGAGGGCAGTTGTGGTTGGGACTGGATGTTGGAATAGCACGCCTCGATTACAATTCGCCATTTAGCCTTTACAATTCTCAAAATGGTGTTGGGGCTGCTGTACTGTCTATGATGCGTGCACCTGATGGAAATTTATATGCCGGCACGCAAAATGGCTTGCTGCATTATAACGTTTCTGCCAATCGTTTTGAGCAGGTAAATGAAATTCCTAAAAACCAGGTCTTTGCTTTGTTAGTAGATGGAAAAAATTTATTGGTTGGAGCAGGAGGTTTATTTTTAATAAAGGACGGAAGCATAATTACGGTTCAACCTTCCGTGAGTAATAATCTCAATGTTTCCAGTTTAGTTATTTCCAATAAATATCCCAATTTATTATATACAGGAACTTCATTTGGCATTGCCATATTTGAGCGT
>DAHXOZ010000374.1 GCA_027364635.1 bacterium
ATTTGGTTCCACCGCTTGTAAAGCGCTTTATAAATGCAATGATTGTGGTGAGCCTTTTGATTATTTTAAATGTCATTAATTTTCACCAGTTAATTTCAAGATATACTCCATGACCTCCATTCTTTTTGAAATAAAAAATTCAATTGCGTTTATAACACTTAATCGTCCTGAAAAGTACAACGCCTTTAACCGTGAAATGGCTTTGGATTTACAGGAAAAGCTTGATCAATGTGAAACAGTATAATCCAATCATAAAAAAAATCAGGAATTTAAGCAAACCTGTGTTGGTTGTAGTTAACGGGGTTACGGCCGGCGCCGGCGCCAATATTGCTTTGTGTTGCGATGTAGTGATAGCTGCCGAGAGTGCTTCCTTCATCCAGGCATTTAGTAAGATCGGGTTGATACCGGACAGCGGTGGAACCTATTTTTTGCCCCGCTTAATTGGTTTTGGGAAAGCCTCAGCTATCATGATGCTTGGTGACAAAATTTCTGCAAAAGAGGCTGAAAGAACAGGAATGATCTATAAATATTTTCCGGATAAAGTATTGGTTAAAGAAGCGGAAAAAATAGCCGCTGAATTGGCTAAATTGCCTACCCGTGCTTTGGCTTTTACTAAAGAAGCGCTTAACAATAGCTTGCATCAAAATTTAGATCAGCAGTTGGCATCTGAAGATTTGCTACAGCAGAAAGCCGCTGCTACCAACGATTTTAAAGAAGGCGTTGCTGCATTTATTGAAAAGAGAAAAGCTGATTTTAAGGGAGACTGATGGAGAACCGGTTTAGGAGGTTTAAAGTTTAGGGTTTAGAAAGTTTAGAGGTTTAGAAGTTTGGTGAACACGGGAATTTTGATTATTTGTTGATTTACTGAGAAGTCATTTCCAATAATTTGTTTACCGTATTCCAGTTTCTTGTGGTTGCAGTTACCTTTAATTTTTTTTCAAAAAAAGTATTCGAAAGTTTCGTTTCTCCATAACTTTCCGGGATGTGTAAATAAATTTCTTTTCCTTCAATAATGAATTCATGCGGAGAAAAGTCAGCTGTATTAACGCTTTCAACGTTTTCTTTTTTGGGCAACTCTGAAAGAAAAGTGATATGCATTTTTTTCAGGTCAATATTTTTCTTTTTCGAAAAAGGATTTATCGCAATTAATTTTTCGATTTCTTCTTTTGTCCGCGTGATTACCGGCACCTCGAAATTGTATTTTTTCAAAATTGCTTTTTCAATTTTGTCAGCCAGTTTGATATCAGAAAGTTTAGCGGCACTTTTAAAAACCACATTTCCGCTTTGAATATACGTTTGCACTTCACAGAATTGTAAATCTTCAAAAAGTATTTTCAGATCAGCCATTAAAATCTTCTT
>DAHXOZ010000375.1 GCA_027364635.1 bacterium
TCTTCATTAAAGATCGGGTTCAATAATGTATTTGGTTATTATCTTGAAGTAACCAACACACATAAAGATAAAGTTCCTGAAAACTGGATACGCAAGCAAACGCTTACCAATGCAGAAAGATACATAACACCTGAGTTGAAAGAATACGAAGAAAAAATCACCGGTGCTGAAGATAAAATTTTGCAACTCGAACAAAATATTTTTGAGCAGTTGTTGAACGAACTGCAGGATTATATAGCACCCATGCAACTGAACGGCCACGTTCTCGCGGTGCTGGATTGTATTATTTGTTTTGCTAATAACGCAGTACAGTTTAAATACAAAAAGCCTGAAATCCATACCGGTATTGAACTTGAGCTTAAAGCAAGCCGCCACCCGGTGATAGAAAGAAATTTGCCGCCAGGAGAAAGTTACATCGCGAACGATATTTTTTTAGATCCACAATCGCAACAGTTGATCATTTTAACCGGCCCTAACATGAGTGGTAAAAGTGCCATTCTGCGGCAGGCGGCATTGATTACTTTAATGGCGCACATGGGAAGTTTTGTTCCTGCGGAAGAAGCAAGGGTTCCGCAAACAGATAAAATTTTTACACGTGTAGGTGCAAGCGATAATTTAAGCAGCGGCGAAAGCACTTTTATGGTAGAGATGAACGAAACGGCGAGTATCATTAATAATATCAGTCCGCGAAGTTTGATTTTGCTTGACGAAATCGGGCGCGGAACTTCCACCTATGACGGCATTTCAATAGCATGGAGTATTGTTGAATATTTGCACCAGTCGCCTCATGCGCCAAAGACTTTATTCGCGACGCATTACCATGAGTTGAATGAATTGGAAAACAAACTCGAGCGCGTAAAAAACTTTCACATCACCAATAAGGAATCGGGAAATAAAATTATTTTTTTAAGAAAATTAGTTCCCGGCGGAAGTGTTCACAGCTTTGGGATTCATGTGGCAAAAATGGCCGGAATGCCGCCTTCTTTAATCGACAGGGCCAATGGAATTTTAAAGCAAATGGAATCAAAGCATGTGGATGCATCTGAAGAAAATAATACCGGTGAAGCTTTTACCAAAAACAAAAAAAGCATTAAAGAAAACCTGAAACAGTTAAATGCGCCTCAAATGCAATTAAGCATTTTTGACGCCCATTCACAGGCTTTTGAAGACATCCGAAAAATACTCGAAGCAGTTGATATCAACCGGCTTACCCCTGTGGAAGCGCTGTTGAAATTGCAGGAGATAAAAGCGATGGTAAAGTAAGTGCAGTAAACAAAGAAATAATTCGAATTTTTTATTTCAATAACAACAAAGCATGCCTTACTGTTGGTTTTTA
>DAHXOZ010000376.1 GCA_027364635.1 bacterium
AACCGAACAAGAGGGAGTTCAATCTGTTATAAATGCTTTAGCCAATGGTTATCGTTTGATTGATACTGCAGCTAAATATGAAAATGAAGAGGCTGTAGGAAAAGGGATAAAGGCAAGTGGTATTTCCAGGGAGGAAATTGTGGTTACTACCAAATTATGGAGAGAAAATTTAGGTTACGAACCTGCTAAAACTGCTTTTAAAGAATCTCTCAACAAACTGGGATTGGATTATATTGATCTATACCTGGTGCACTGGCCAGCCAATGCCAGGAACTATAAAAACTGGCAGAAGACCAATGCCGAAACCTGGCGTGCCATGGAAGAATTACAAGCCGAAGGAAAGATTAAATCCATTGGCGTAAGCAACTTTTGGCAAGAACACCTGGAGGCGCATTTTGAGACAGCAAAGGTGATTCCCGCCGTTAATCAAATTGAGTTCCATCCTGGCTACTGGCAACCGGAATTAACTGACTATTGTAAAAAGCAAGGCATTACAGTTGAGTCATGGTCGCCTTTGGCAAGAGGCAAAGTATTTGGCAATGAGGTTTTAGAAAGAATTGCCAATGAGCATAGCAAATCTGTTTCTCAAATTTGTCTGCGATGGGTAATTCAGCACAATGTGATTGCGATTCCGAAATCGAACACGCCAAAAAGAATCGAAGAAAATATCAACCTGTTTGATTTTGAATTGTCAGAAGAAGAAATGAAACAAATCAATAACCTTCCTGAGATGGGTTTCAGCGGAGAATTACCAAATATCTGGCCAGACAGGATTTGAAATAAGTGAATAAAAATTCAAACCCGGGTTCTGAAAAGTTTTAGAGTATCTACAGTGAAGCAATAAATAAGAGAGATTTTAATTTTTACGATTAACGCATCTTAAAGAAAGATACTTTTATCTTTTTTATCCCACCAACCTTGCATGGACCAAATTTTTTTTTCATTGTGTCATTTAAACGCATAGAATTAAAAATATCTGCTTTATCTTTAAGCCTTGTAATTGCCAAAAGGTATTATTCTACAACTTAAACGATTGATGGTATGAAAAAAAATTTAGTTTCCTTAATTATTATTATGTTATTAAGCCAGGGCGGTTTTGCCCAGTTAAACAATGTAAAAGGTCCTACCGTAAAAACTAAAAGCGGAATGCTTGAAGGAAAGTATGAGTCTGGAATTGAAGTGTTCAGAGGAGTTCCTTATGCAGCACCGCCGGTAGGAAATCTTCGATGGAGAGAACCTCAACCCGTAAAAAACTGGACAGGGGTTCGTAAAGCAGAAAAATTTGGTCCGCGAGCCATGCAATTACCGGTATTTGGTGATATGGACTTT
>DAHXOZ010000377.1 GCA_027364635.1 bacterium
AAAAGAAAAGATATATTCTTCATAAAAAGATAATGATCACTGCGATCATTTTGTCTGTACTTTTTTTGATCTCTTATATATGCCATCACCTTTTAAGTGGAGAAACAAGATTTGGCGATTTAAATCACGATGGAATTGTAAGCCCAGATGAAAAAATACTTGCAGGCTCGTTGCGATACGTGTATTATGCTATTCTTATAACTCACATTCCACTTGCAGGTATTATTCTTCCATTTATTTTATTTACAGCCTACAGGGCATTGTCGGGCGATTATGAAAAACATAGAAAGCTTTCAAGAATTACCTGGCCAATTTGGTTATATGTTGCTGTAAGTGGAGTAGTGGTTTATTTACTGATTAGCCCTTATTATTCCTAAGGCTTAAATTTCCAATTCTTTCGCCGGGTCCCAAAACAGTTTTTCAAAATCAACAACTGTATCGTTTTTTACCTTTACTTTTTCTTTTGCAAGCAATTCTTCCATTTTTGTGGGAGTAGAAAAATGAGCTTTTCCTGTAAGCATTCCATTGCGGTTCACTACCCGTTGAGCAGGCACTGCAGGTTTTACATGATGAGCTCCATTCATTGCCCAGCCCACCATCCGTGCTGAAAGTTTGGTTCCCAAATAATTAGCGATTGCGCCATAAGAGGTAACACGCCCTTTCGGAATTTGACGCACCACATCATATACATCTTCAAAAAAACTGTACTGTTTGCCAACAACTCTCGGACTTTCTTTTTTTAGAACTTTTTCCTTTTTTCTTTTTACCTGCATTTAATTTTCAAGATTATTTTAATTCTGCACCTCTTTAAAAATAAAGAAAATTAAAATGAAAATCGCGCAAATTTGTTCCTGCCCGACTGCGTCATTCAGGCGGGCGTTTACTGTTGTTTACTATTTCTTCAAAAAGCTCATTGATTTGGATTGAGTAGCGTTACCGGTTGAAGACGCGCAGCAGTAACATAATGCCCGTTTTGCATGGCCGGAATCCATTTCGGTCCTTTCCTGATCGTATTTACAGCTATTTCAGCGAGCTTAGTGCCTTTCATAGTTGTCGCTTCCACATTGCTTACGTTTCCGTTTATATCAACTATGAATTTTACCACACAAGTTCCATAATCATTATCATTAAACTCATCCAACTTTCGTTGTATTGCTTTTTGAATGTATCTCTGCCACGCCTGTTCGCCGCCTGGAAATGCAGCTTCTTTTTCTATTGGTACGAACGTGCTTTCGTCTGGACTTTTCGTTACAGGTTTTGCAATAACATTAGGTCCCGCAATTGTTGTTGGGGGATTGATAATGCCAATACCCGGTT
>DAHXOZ010000378.1 GCA_027364635.1 bacterium
AAAAGAAAAGATATATTCTTCATAAAAAGATAATGATCACTGCGATCATTTTGTCTGTACTTTTTTTGATCTCTTATGTATGCCATCACCTTTTAAGTGGCGAAACAAGATTTGGTGATTTGAATCACGATGGCATTTTAAGTCCTGATGAAAAAATACTAGCAGGCTCGTTGCGATACGTGTATTATGCTATTCTTATAACTCACATTCCACTTGCAGGTATTGTCCTTCCGATTATTTTATTTACTGCCTACCGGGCATTGTCGGGCGATTATAAAAAGCATAGAAAGATCGCAAGATTCGCGTGGCCTGTTTGGTTTTATGTTGCAGTAAGTGGCGTAGTAGTTTATTTACTGATTAGCCCTTATTATTCCTAAGGCTTAAATTTCCAATTCTTTCGCAGGATCCCAAAATAATTTTTCAAAATCCACAACTGTATCATTTTTTACTTTTACTTTTTCTTTCGCCAGCAATTCTTCCATTTTTGTTGGTGTAGAAAAATGAGCTTTTCCTGTAAGCATTCCATTGCGGTTTACTACCCGTTGAGCAGGCACTGCAGGTTTTACATGATGAGCTCCGTTCATCGCCCAACCAACCATTCGTGCTGAAAGTTTGGTTCCTAAATAATTAGCGATTGCTCCATAAGAAGTCACACGCCCTTTCGGAATTTGACGCACCAACTCATATACATCTTCAAAAAAACTGTACTGTTTGCCAACGGCTCTTGGACTTTCTTTTTTTAAAATTTTTTCTTTTTTTCTTTTCACCTGCATTTGGTTTTCAAAATTATTTTAACTCAGTGCCACTTTAAAAATAAAGAAAATCAAAATGGAAATTGTGCAAATTTGTTCCTGCCCGACTGCGTCATTCAGGCGGGCGTTTACTGTTGTTTAAAATTTATCAAAAAGCTCATTGATTTGGATTGAGTAGCGTTACCGGTTGAAAACGCGCAGCAGTAACATAATGCCCGTTTTGCATGGCGGGAATCCATTTCGGCCCTTTACTGATCGTATTTACAGCTATTTCAGCGAGCTTCGTGCCTTTCATAGTTGTCGCTTCCACATTACTTACATTTCCGTTTATATCAACTATGAATTTTACCACACAAGTTCCATAATCATTATCACTAAACTCATCTAACTTTCGCTCTATTGCTTTTTGAATGTATCTCTGCCATGCCTGTTCGCCGCCGGGAAATGCAGCTTCTTTTTCTATTGGCACGAAGGTGCTTTCGTCTGAACTTTTCGTTACAGGTTTTGCAATAACATTAGGTCCCGCAATTGTTGTTGGGGGATTGATAATGCCAATACCCGGTT
>DAHXOZ010000379.1 GCA_027364635.1 bacterium
TATGCGATTCTTGGTAAAGAAGAAATATGCAATGGCGATCCGGCAAGGCGTGCAGGAAATGAATTTTTATTCCAGATGATGGCATATCAAAACATTGAACTTTTAAATGGATATGGCATAAAAAAAATTGTAACTACCTGTCCGCATTGCTTTAATGTTTTCAAAAATGAATACCCTGTTTTGGGTGGCAATTATGAAGTGATGCATCACACCACTTTTTTACAACAACTGATTGATGAAGGAAAAATAAAGATGAAAGAGAACGGAGATTTTAAAGGGAAAAAAATTACTTACCACGATAGTTGTTATCTCGGCCGGGGCAATAATATTTATGAAGCACCACGGAAAGTTTTGGAAGCTTTGGATGTTGAATTAACCGAAATGAAAAGATCACGCAGTAATGGATTTTGCTGCGGAGCAGGTGGCTCTCAGGTTTTTAAGGAAGAAGAAAAAGGAACAGTAAGAGTGAATGATGCACGGGCTCAACAAGCAATAGCAACAGGCGCTAAAGTTATTGCATCCAACTGCCCTTATTGCATGATGATGCTTACGGATGGAGTAAAATTTAATAAAAAAGAAGATGAGGTAAAAGTGATCGATATTGCAGAATTGATCGCTGAGAGTATGCAGTGACTTTTTGTTTTTAGTTAAAGGATTTTTAAAAATAATAATCAATCCCAGGAATATATTGAAAGTAATCATCTTTGAAGAATATGGAGAAAGAGGTAATACATAAAGGAATGTCTGAAGAAAAAAGTTTGAATTTTATTGAAGAGATCATTGAAGAAGATCTTTCAAGTGGAAAGTATGAAAAAATATTAACTCGTTTTCCGCCTGAACCGAATGGCTATTTACATATTGGCCACGCCAAAAGTATTTGCCTGAATTTTGGGCTTGCCCGAAAATACAAAGGAAGAACTAATCTTCGTTTTGATGATACCAACCCGGTAACAGAAGATGTGGAATATGTAGAAAGTATTAAAGAAGATATCAGGTGGCTCGGTTTTACGTGGAGCAACGAATATTATTCAAGTGATTATTTTGATGAATTGTATCTTTTTGCTGTAAGGCTTATTGAGAAAGGGTTAGCGTATGTTGACGACAGCTCATCTGAGAAAATTGCTGCTGATAAAGGAACCCCAACAGAACCAGGTAAAGAGAACGAATTTCGCAACAGAAGTGTTGAAGAAAATCTTCGTCTTTTTGAAGAGATGAAGAACGGGAAATATAAAGACGGCGAAAAGGTATTGCGTGCAAAAATTGATATGGCCCACATCAACAT
>DAHXOZ010000037.1 GCA_027364635.1 bacterium
CATCAAAAGTTTTTCAGGAAACTGAAAGGATTTGAAAAGAACGAATACATAAAAAATGTAAGGCAGCGTGGAACCATAATTGCTTTTGAAGTCTGCACTTCAGAAAAGGACAATTATCTAAATAATATCAGTAAAGATTTTACTGCTTTCAGCATGAAACATGGAGTCTATCTTCGTTCTATGGGGAATACGATTTACATAATGCCCCCATATTGCATCACTTCGGCAGAACTGAAAAAAATATATTCTGTGATAGTTGGGTTTCTTAAAAAATATATAGAAGAAAAAGAATGCGCTTAGTTTTCAGCCGCTTTTCTCAGATCATCCAATGCCGCTTCATATTGCGCACCGGAGAATTTATCAAAAAGAATTCCTTCTATTCTTTTCCATGGATACCAGCCTAAATTGATGTTTACGTCCCAGGTGAGTTGTGTCTGGTTATTCAGTTTTGGAATTAGAAGAAAGGTGTAATCAACTTTTGTTGAAGAGGCAGATTCTACATCAATATTAATTTTGTTGTTGCTGGTATCAACGAGATTCAAAAGAATGGTTTTCCCTTCTTTATCTTTTAAAGTAACAGAAGAAATGACATTTCCTTTTGAAAGATTTTTTACTATTGTAATGTTTTCGTCTTTAAAAGCAGGATACCAGTTTTTCCATTGTTCAAAATTTACAATTTGATTTTTCACCTTACCATTTGATGCATTAATATCAATCGATTTTGCTACAGTAACCTTTGATGGAAGCAACAGCGCTAACAAAAAAATAACGATAAAAACTCCGAGTAAGAAAATTATAAACCTTAAAAATGACATGTTATTCCCATTTAAAAACTTTTATGGCAATTGCATATACAACAATTCCCCACAGTAAAAGAATACCAATTTCCCATCTTTCATCCCAGAGGTTATTTCCCTGGAAAGCCACATCTCGCAACGCATTATTAAGGTGTGTGAGTGGCATTACCTGTGCAATCCAGCGTAACCATTTAGGAAACACATCGATAGAAAAAAAAGTGCCTCCGATTAAAAACTGTGGTAAAGTTATGATATTGGCAAAAGGAGGAATCGTGCTGTCGTTTTTTGCAAGGCCGCTTACAATAAAACCCATGCCCATAAAAACCACCAACCCGATAAAACTTAAAACAAGTAATTCGATAAAGGTCTCAAATCCTTTTATCAAGGTAAAATCAAAAAGATAGCGCCCTACAAGAATAATTACCACAGCCGTTAGCATCTGGAATAAAACGCGGCTCAGCATCTCGCCTAAAATAATATAAGTACGGCTGATAGGCGTAGCAAAAAATCTTTTAAGAACCAACGTGTTTCTTAAATTAAAAAACATAAACGCGACACCAAAAACACCGGATGCCAGTAGGGAAAAACCTAATTGTCCCGGTAGCACAAAATCAATGGTTCTGTATTTTCTGATGACGGCAATGTCTCTTGGAAAATTAAAGTCAAACTTAGCAACGGCAGGCCTTTCCGGATATTTTTCATCACTTAGTTTATTGATAACACTTTCAACCAATGTTTTAAATTGCGGCCACTGATCATTGCTTGAAGTAGTGCTTTTTAAAGTAAAAATAAAAGGAGGGTTTCCTTTAGGATTTTTTTGAATATTAATAACACCTGCAATTTTCCCGCTTTCAAGATCCTTTTCCAAAGCTTTTTGATCAGGATATTTTTTTATGATTACGCCACGTGAATTTTCCAAAGCCTGGTAAAGTTCGTTGGTGGTATCTGCATTAGAAGCAACAGCAATCTTATAACTTTTAAAGATGCCATTATCGCCCATAAAACCAAACACAAGAATAAATATAAACGGGAAAGCGAATCCGAAGATCACGGAAGAAGGGCTTCTGAAAATTGCATGCAGACTTGCTTTTGTAATTGCAAGCATTGCCCTCACCTGGCTGTATTTTTTCATTTATAAAGCTGAATTTAAAGTGGCAAAGCTAATTGGGAATAAATAAAAATTTTAAAATTATTTTTTATCCATGTCGAATGTCGTAAATTCGTATGACAAATGACGGGTGATGAAAAATAAAAAAGAGTATAAACAAAATGAATTCTTACCAATGAAGGCAGAAGAAGCATGGCCTCAATCTGCTTATTACAAAAAAACTCCTTCAATTAAAGATTTTACTTTTGCTGATTTCAAAAAAATATCTTCAAAGGTAGACTTCACTCAAAAAGAATGGTCAGAGATTCTTCATATTTCTGAAAGAACTTTGCAACGGTATGCGCATGATAGTGGAACTTTCAATAGTGGGACTGTTGACAGGCTTTTGCAGATAAATAAAGTTTTTCAACGGGGAAAAGAAGTTTTTGGAAGCCTCAAAAAGTTCAACAATTGGTTGCGCAATGCCCCTTTTATGCTTGAAGGAAGATTGTCTGTGCATTCTCTTTCCAGCATTGAAGGAATCCATAACCTAATTACTCAACTTGGCAGGATAGAACATGGGATTTTTGCATGATAGTTTACCGGATAACGAATGAAGTTTTTAAAGCTGATCTTTCCGGAAACGGAGCAGCGTTGTATGGTTCCCGATGGAATTCTGTGGGGATACATTTGTTATACACTTCGCAATTTATTTCTCTTTGCATTTTAGAATCTTTAGTCCACTTGCGAAGGGAGGACGTTCCTGTTTCACAATATCTTTTAAATATTGAAATTCCTGACGGCCTTAAGATTTCTGAAATATCTTACAAGAAAATTAAAAATAGATGGCAGCAGGAATTGGGATATACCCGGTGGCTCGGTGATGAGTTTATAAAAAACCAGCAAAATCCCGTATTAAAAGTTCCATCGGCAATTGTTCCACAGGAAAGTAATTTTTTATTAAATCCTCAACACAGTGATTTTAAAAAAGTAAAAATTATCTCGTCAGAATTATTGGAATTGGATAAAAGATTAATGATAAAATAAAAAATGAATACAATATTTCTCATTACAGGAGGAAATATAGGGGACAAGCGAAAAAACCTGCAGACCGCTTCTGCTCTTATCAACGAACAGGTAGGTACTATCATAAGAAGTTCAAAAATTTACGAAACTGAAGCCTGGGGAATTACCGATCAACCGGCTTTTTACAACCAGGTACATATTGTTGAAAGTGATTTTCCTGCACGTGAAGTGCTTAACAAAATTTTGAAGATAGAAGAAGATATGGGTAGAAAAAGGACGATCAAAAATGCAGCACGGATTATTGATATTGACATTTTATTTTTTAATGAAGAGATAGTAAACGAACAAAACCTGGTAATTCCTCATCCGCAGATCAGCAACAGGCGGTTTGTTTTGTTGCCTTTAAATGAATTAGCTCCGAAAATGATTCACCCGGTTTTAAAAAAATCAATTGACCAACTGCTATTGCAGACTAACGACCAATTGCAAGTAACTGCAGTTGGCTGAAAAGCTAAGGCGTAAAATTCATTTTAAACTGTTTCCGTTAAATCAGATTTCAGTTGTTATTTTTGATAACAAATCAGCAGTTTAATTAAAAGAATGAAATATAATTTCATCACCATTGAAGGAAATATAGGTGCAGGTAAAACAACACTTGCTCATTTACTGAGCAAACATTTTAACGCAAGACTTATTCTTGAAGAGTTTGCTGAAAATCCTTTTCTGCCAAAATTTTATGAAAATAAACAGCAGTATGCTTTTCCTTTGGAACTTTTTTTTATGGCTGAACGGTATAAACAATTAAAAGATTTGTTGCAAACAAAAGACCTTTTTCATCATATTACTATCTCCGATTATCTTTTTACCAAGTGTCTTTTATTTGCCAAAGTGAATTTACCTGAACAGGAATTTTTGTTGTATCAAAAATTGTTCGACATTATCAATCCTCAATTGGTACAGCCTGATTTGCTTATTTATCTTCATGCACCAATTAGCAAATTGAAAGAAAATATCAAAAAGAGAAATCGTTCTTATGAGCAATCAATCGACTCGGATTATCTTTTTTCTTTACAGGAAACTTACACTTCATATATCAAGCAGCATCATGTAAAAACGCTGTTTATTGATGTGTCGAATGCTGATTTTTTGGGAAATGAAAAGCACCTGCAAACCTTACTGGATGCGCTTAACAAAGACTACGAGAACGGACAAAACTATTTAATGCTTCCTTAATAAGAAAATTAGATGCTGCTAAAATCAGACCCGTTTGCCTCTGTAAAAGTTATTGAATACCGTAATTTGCTTATTGGCCGGTTTGCTTTTATCATGGGTTTAAGAATGATGGCTACGCTTATCGGCTGGTGGATTTATCTTTTAACGAACGACCCTTTTGCCATTGGCTTAGTTGGTTTGTCAGAAGTGGTTCCCGCGCTTTCGTTAGCGTTATATGCAGGCCATGTAATTGATCAAAGTGAAAAAAGAAAATTACTTTTAAAAGGAGTTGCCCTTTATTTTCTTGCAGCGTGTTGCCTTGTTTTTATTTCGGGTAAATTTATTTCGACGCATCTTAGTAATCACAGTATTGCAATTTGCATTTATTTTATAATTTTTTGTACAGGCGTTTTCCGTGCATTTACAGGCCCGGTTTTTAGCGCAGTGATCGCGTATATTGTTCCAAGAAATGATTTGCAAAATGCCACTACCTGGAGCCAGGGAACGTGGCTTTCTGCTTCAGTTACCGGCCATGCAACCGGTGGATTTTTAATTGCAATTGTTGGAATTACCCACACATTGATTGCAATTTGTTGTTTGATCGCATTTTCTTTTTTCTTTTTAGTGCGATTGAAACCCAAACCGGCTTCAGTGGTAAAAGGAGTAGTGCGCACCTGGGAAAGCGTGAAAGAAGGGCTGAGGTTTGTTTATAAAACCAAGGAATTATTATCGTCTTTGTCACTCGATCTTTTCGCGGTTTTATTTGGAGGCGCAGTAGCCTTGATCCCGATTTATGCAAGAGATATTTTAAAGGTCGGCTCTGAAGGTTTTGGAATTTTAAATGGTGCCGCAGATATGGGTTCTATTTTGATCGTAATCATTCTTACTGTTTTCCCGGCAAGAAAAAAGCAGGGCAAAAAATTGATATTGGCAGTAGGTGGTTTTGGTATCTGCATCATTATTTTCGGCTTCTCAAAAATATTTCTACTTTCTTTTTGCGCTTTATTGATCTCCGGAATGCTGGATGGTATCAGCGTGGTGGTGAGAGGTACGATCACTCAATTAAAAACACCCGATCACATGCGAGGCCGGGTGATGAGTGTAAACTCTATGTTTGTAAATTCAAGCAACGAACTAGGACAGTTCGAGAGTGGGGTTACTGCTAAATTAATGGGCACCGTGCCGGCAGTTATTTTTGGCGGAAGCATGACTTTGCTGGTGGTGATTTATACGTGGTTTAAATCGCCTACTTTAAGAAAGATGGAATATTAAAGGAACCGGCTTCACTTTATAGTTTACATCAATAACCACCCGTGAGCAATATGCCTAACAAGTGCAATATTTTGGCCCGATATTCGTTTTATCGGTAGTTTTTAAGAAGTGATTTTTTAGTAAAGAAAAAAATAACTTGTTGAAAATCACGTGAATCTGGATAATAACTGACTTTTTTATCCACAACCCTAACAATAATTGAAAAACCTTTGAAAAATCATCTGTTGATTTTAGCACTGCTTCTCACTTTGTGCCCTTTGGCCAAAGGCCAGGAGGTTATCAGGCAGGTTTCCTGTTTTAATTCTACATTAAAAGCACAGGCAGATAGCATTAAAAAAGAAATGGCAGCACAGGGGTTTATCGTGGTGAGAGAAGCTTCGATGACAATGGAAAGTGGTTACGAAATGCCGGTTATTGTTCCGCTTACACAAGGCACCTGGTATCATTTTGCATTTATTGGCGACCTTTCTTCCAAACTTTATGAATTAAGAATGTATGATTATAATGAAAAGCAGGTGGTTTATGAAAAGCATTATGGTGATGGCATGGAAAGTAACATTATCAGCTTTTCTTATATTCCGAAGTTTACCGAATACCACATGTTAAAACCCGTGCAGGTTAACCAAAAGAAGAAAGATGATATTTGTGGTTATATCATTATGTTTAAAAAGGTACAATAAGTTCCTCCAATTTGCTCCCACTTTATTTTCTTATTAAGATAGAAAACAAATTTTTTGTTGGTTTACTGCATTAAGAATTGATAAAGTATTTTTTATCCAATAACTTTATGAAAAACCAAAAACTAAATTATGCGCAGTTTATCAGCCGTAATTATCGGCATTGCATTTATTATCGGCCTTTTTATTGTTGGCAAAGCCTATAAATACCGGTCAACAAGTAAGGAAACTATTACAGTTACCGGTTCTGCAGAAAAAGATTTTATAAGCGATCTTATTGTTTGGAAAGGTTCTTATTCAAGAAAATCAATGGATCTTAAAAGTGCGTATGCACAACTAAAAGATGACGAAAGTGTAGTTAAGAAATATCTTTTAAGCAAGGGAGTTCAGAAAAATGAAATGGTATTTTCTTCCATAAATATTGTAAATGAATTTAATTACCTCACTGATGCAAACGGGCGTTCACTCGGACAACAATTTTCAGGTTACAACTTAACACAGAATGTAAGAATAGAATCCCCTAATGTTGATAAAATAAATGCCATTTCAAGAGAAGCTACCGAATTAATCCAGCAGGGAATTGAATTTAATTCGATGCCTCCTTTATTTTACTACACGAAGCTCACCCAAATAAAAATGGATCTTTTGGCAAAGGCAAGCGCCGATGGTAAAAAGAGAGCAGAAATAATTGCTGCCAATTCCGGAAGTTTTTTGGGAAAATTAAACAAAGCCAATTTGGGCGTTTTCCAGATCACCGGAAAAAATACGGACGAAGATTACAGCTATGGCGGCACTTTCAACACATCCAGCAGGGATAAAACCGGTTCTATTACGATTAAGATGGAGTTTGCAGTTAATTAATTTATTCCACAGTAAACAAGGAAAAAAAGCGGATTTTTATTTTCTACAAAATCGTTTTCAATTCTTTTTTCACGAGGTTCAAGTTGATGAAAAGAGTAAGTCCAAATAAAAAGATGGCGGTAAGCCACACACTCCAGTTCAGCACAAAAGAAAGATTGGCAGTGTTTACAAATGATAATTGCATGAATAAAAGATGAAGAATTTCTGTAAGTATCAACGCACCTACAATAATTGAGAGATAAACCGGCAACCATGTTTTTGCCACACTTTTAGCAAGCCAGTCAGGAGAGTAACCTAACGTAAGGAGTAAACGCAGATTATCTTTACTTTTTGCGATCATCAGTTGCAGGTAAAACGAAAACAACATCAAAGCAAGCACAATCACGAAAATGCCAAATACACCTAAGGCACTTACAATATTTTGTAAAATACTTTTGATGCGGCTAAACTTTATTTTTTCTTTATTGAGGTGATAATTCTGTTGTTCAAGATAAGAGATCAACTTTGGATCATTGGCGTCCTTAGTTTTTATGTAAACCCTGGAAGCGTGCACGGACGTATCTTGCATAAAACGGTAATTGCTCCAGTTCATAAAAGATTTAGGAACCAACAAAGAATTGATACGGTCACTTAAAGCTACAATATTTCCTTTAAAATTTTGTGTTCCGTAAGGACCTGAACATTCCAAAATAATATTTACAGATGAAATAGTTTTTGGTGAGAGTTGAGGCAATCCTTGCGCCGGCGCAAACACATTATACATTTCCAAAAAATCAGAAGAAAAAATAATTGGCACAACCATTTGGCCAGGTTGCCATGTAAAAGTAGGAGGAACGGTATCAATAAAATTATTATCAATACTTTCCAAAAAAAGATCGGTGCTGAAAGGAATAATATCACCGGCGGTAGCGCGTACCCTGAATTTATTAGAAATCAAGGGAGCCACCCCCTGGATGGTTGGCTGGTTTTTAAGCGCTGCTAAATCGGAAGTGGTAAAGGTGTTGTCCTTACCCATATTAGCGTTGGTAATTGTTTTTGAAATGGAAATAAAATCATAACCTCCGCTTTTACGTGGATTGTTTTCCTGTAAAAGTTGTTGAATATTTACAAACATCTGTATCGAAACGAGCAATAACAAAACGCCAATACCCAAACCAAAATAACCAAGCCATTTGGAAAAGGAATTCTTTTCAGTGATAATTAAAGGCTCAATATTTTTATAGGTTAAGGGCATTTGAAGGTTTAGCGTTTAGATGGTTTAGGGTTTAGAGGTTTAGATTATAGTAAACAAACAAATTCGCTGATTTTTCATTTTACTTTTTTATAAATAAACGATCCTTTCATCTTTTAAAAAATCCAAAGCTTTCAGATCGGCAAAAACCATAGCCGCATTTCTTTTTTCACATTCTTCATAAATAAGTTCCATCGCTTTTTTCCTGTTTTCATCATCAAGATGACTGTAAGGTTCATCCAATAATAAAAAATCAAAAGGCTGCATTAATGCACGAATGATGGCAATACGTTGCTGTTCGCCGTAGCTACATTTTTTTGCTAACTGGTTTAATTTTTTTTCGATTCCCAGCTTTTTGGCCATTTCGGTAATTGCTTCGGGTTTATGATAAGGATCTAAAATTCTTTTTATTTCAATATTTTCTTTTACGGTTTGGTTTTCAAACAAACGCAGATCCTGGAAAATGATGCTGATCTTATTTTGCCTGAATACGGAAAAGCTTTCTACAGAAAGATTTTTAATATCAGTATTGTCATAATAAACAGAACCGCTGTAATCCTTTCTTAATCCGTAAATAAAATGGATCAACGAAGTTTTTCCACTGCCGGAAGGCGCTACAATATGGAGGTGTTCTCCTTTATTAATTGTGATGGTTTTCTCCCAGATTTGTGAAGCATCCCATTTTTCTTTTTCAATATAATCAGGCGTTACATTTCGCAGTTCTATCCGCATCATTAGTCTTTTACGAAAAAATATTTTTTACTTAATGGTGTCAACGGGAGGCGGAACCAACAATGAGTCGAGCCGATGTGCCATATTTGAGGTATCCGTTTTTTCTTTCTCATGTATGACAAACATCTGGTTAAAATAATTGCTGAGTTGTTGAAGGCTGTTACTGTCTTTGTTTACCAGGTTTATTTCGGTATTAAAAATAAATCCTCCGTTATTAAATTCGCCGCCTGTGGAAATAATATTGTTCCAGGTGTTCAAGCTTTTATCAAGCATTTCTTTTCTGCCCGGCTTTTGGATATTCCATGAAGAAAATTGTGAAAGAAGTTTGTGAATGTCAAAATAAAACGCTACCGGATGACCTGAAATTTTATTGGCAAAATCGAAGGATGTGTTACCGTTTCCATTCAGGTATTGATTCGCAAAAGCAGTGTGATTACTTTGTGCAAATAGTTTATCGTTCATTACATAATTAACCAGCGAATCCTTTCCCATTTGTGAAGTGGTTTTCTTTGCGGCATCTAACATCTTTTGAAGGCTTGCTTTATTGCCAATTCCGGCAGCAAAAATGTAGTTAAAATCGGGATGATGCAATGAGTCTTCGATATTCAAATCACTGAAAGCCAGCAACCAGTTGCCATTGGTGGCTTTTGAGAAATCATCCAGGCTAAAACCCATTGGTTGGGTATAGGAATTGATCATACCGTCAACTCCTGTTAGTTTGATCATTTCTGTAATACCTTCCGGTTTAAAATTAGATGCTAACAAGCCTAAGACATTATTAGAAGGAATTTTTTTGATCATGTCCATATCAACCGAATTTCCCATGTATTTTTTAACGATATCAGTCAATTCTTTGCTGACATATAATTTTTGCGAAACATCGATTTTGCCATTGTCAAAGTTGATCGTGTAGGTGCTGGAATTTCCTTTGGTAAAGGCGTCCAGTTTCAGCATTCCCAACATTCCCATTGCAGGAGAATTGTTGATCATCGCATCTGTATTTTGATAAACATGTATATCACCGGTTTCTTTTAAGAGCGAAGCAAACTTGTCATTTTTTGCAAGCGAACTGTCTGTTTTTAAGGAAAATAAATTTTTGCATAATGCAGAAAAATCAACGCTTTTACCACTTGGTGCATTATTATTTGGCATCTGCATAAGGTCTTTTAGGCGACCGAGGTTATAAATTTTGTTTCCCGGGTTCATTAGATAAATAAACTGCTTGCCTTTCCAGCCAACCATTCTATTGTCTTTTAAATTCAGAAGGCTTATATCTCCATTTTTTGTTGCAGCGCCATCTGAAAAGTTTTTATTGAATTGGTCAAAGTCACTTTGGTTTTTTATTTTTCCTTCAACAGCAAAATATTTATTTCCATCGTGAGCGGCTGTAAAAAACACAAGGCCTTCATCAAAATCTATTCCGCTGGAAGACGGATTTTCAAGAAGTTTTTTTCTCCAATCTTCCATTGAAGAATCTGAAATAGCTTTTTTATAAATTTCCGTTTGCTGAATTTCTTTCCAGGATAATTTCTTTCCCAAAGATTTAAGATTAACCTGTGCAACAAACATGGCATTTTCAGGAATCATTTTTCCTGCTTCATTTTTCTTCCCGCAGGAAGAAAAGAAAAGGACGATCACACTAATGAAAGTGAGTTTAAGAAAAGATTTCATAAAAATATTTTTAAGTGAATGAATATTTTAAGAATATGCTGCTTTAAAAGTAAGTGTATTTTTTAGTATAAATATTATGTTTAAAAACGAAGCGATAATTTATTAAAATATTTTAAGAGCTCATTCTCCGGTATTGATTTTTGTTCTCCTTTTGCAAGGTCTTTAACCACACAGTTTTCTTCTTCCATTTCTTTTGAACCAATAATTACCACATGCGCGATATTTTTCCTGGAGGCATATTTAAATTGTTTGTCGAGTTTAGAATTTTCATAAAATAATTCACAACTTATATTGTTATGCCGCATTTCCTGCATCAGTTTAAATGCATGTTTGCTTTCTTTTTCACCCAAATTAAAAAATAAGACTTCCGTAGGTTGATTAATATTTTCAGGGAAGAGATTCAATTCTTCCATCACATCATAAATACGGTCTAAGCCAAAGCTGATGCCGACTCCAGGCATATCGGGTACGCCAAATAAGCCGGTAAGATCGTCATAGCGGCCGCCGCCTCCTATACTGCCCATTTGCACATTTTTTGCTTTCACTTCATAAATAGTTCCCGTATAATAATTAAGCCCGCGCGCTAAAGTAAAATCTATATTAATTGTTTGTTTACTGTCTTCGCTTAAAGAATTGTTTAAATAGTCGAGCATAAATTGTAATTCTTTAATCCCTTTTTTGCCCGACTCTGTTTTACCAACAATGGCTTCAATCTTTTCTAATTTTTCTGAATTGGTGCCATCTATCGTTATATATTTTTCAATTAGGGAGATGTTGTTTTCAGAAAAACCTGCGCTGGCTAATTCTTCTTTTACTTTTTTAATACCGATTTTATCAAGTTTATCTATTGCGATGGTCAATGCATTTATATTATCAACTGAACCTGTAACTTCAGCAAGTGCATAAAGAATTTTCCTGTTATTCAACTTTACATCTACTTCTATTTTTAGCCTTTTAAAAACATCAATGTAAATTTCTGCAAGTTCTATGTCGCTTATTAAAGAGTAGGTGCCGGCAATATCGGCGTCACATTGCATAAACTCACGGTAACGGCCTTTTTGTGGCCGGTCGGCACGCCAAACCGGTTGGATTTGGTACCGCTTGAAAGGAATGGTTAGCTTTCCTGAATTCATCGCCATATATCTCGCAAAAGGAATGGTTAGATCGTAACGTAAGGCTCTTTCGGTGATCTGTTTATTATTTTTTCCTGCCAGAATGTGTTCAAAATTCAGTAGGGCACTTTCCTTTTTTGCGGGATTATCCAGGCCGTTATTTAAAATTTTAAAAATAAGTTTATCGCCTTCCTCTCCATACTTCCCCATCAGCGTTTCCAGGTTTTCCATTGAAGGGGTTTCCAAAGGTTCAAATCCGTATAATTCAAATACATTTTTAATGGTTTCAATTATGTATCTTCTTCTGCGAAGCGTATCTGCAGCAAAATCACGTGTTCCCTGTGGAAGTGATGGTTTCATAATTTTTTCCTTCAACCTTGTTATTTTTATAGCAAAACTATTATTAAATTGTTGGAATGTTTATTGTTTAATGCTTTAATGGTTAACCGGTATTTTAAAACCTGATGAAATTTGATGTGGAAATTCTTTATCTGTGCATCTTAATGGTTAATAAATATTAACAATTTTATTACAACAGCAAAAGGTAAGAATGCATCTTAATAATAATTGATTGTAGTAAAATTGTAATAAATAATAGTAAAATTGCAAAGTATGGGAATTTATCTATTTTATTTTATCTTGCCGTTTATCTAAAAAAATAATATGAGTCTCGAGGAATTTGAAAATACACCGGATAATAAAACCAGGCGATATATCCTGATGCGAAGTATCACGGATTTGGGAATGGGGTTTATTTATCTTGCAGTGGGGATTATTATTTTATTTGCAAAACAATTTAAATTTCAAAATGACTTTACGGGAAGCATTCCTGCGAAAATTTTTGCAGTAATGGTAATTATTTATGGAAGTTGGAGAATATATAGAGGGATTAAAAAAAAATACATAAAAGAATGATCACAGCTAATAAAATAAATAATTCTTTAAGTCTCACTTTTTTGGTGGCTTTGTTGTCAATTTTATTTATGAGTTGCCACCAGGATGTAAGGACCGATACGGATACCCTTGATAGCGGAACAATTCATATCAGTGTAGACGAAAGTTTTAAACCTGTGATAGATTCGGAAATACAGGTATTTGAAGCACTTTACCCAAAAGCAAAAATTATAGCAGATTATAAACCTGAGGCTGATTGTTTTAAGGATTTGATAAAAGACAGCACCAGGATGATCATTGTAACCCGCGCGTTAACCCCGGACGAAGAGCGGTTTTATAAAGACACTTTAAGCTATACACCTGGTTCGTCACTGGTGGCCTATGATGCAATTGCGGTAATTGAAAACAGGGAGATGAAAGATTCATTGTATTCCATGCCTGAAATTCGAGGAATATTAGAGGGAAGCACCGGCGATAAAACGCTTGCAGTATTTGATGGTGTGAAAGAGACAAGTACTTTACGCTTTGTTGTTGATTCTGTTTTAAGAGGTAAATCCCTGGATCCCAAAAAAGTATTTGCTGAAAACGGAAGCCAGCAGGTAATAGATTATGTTTCTACCCATCCGGACGTGTTGGGATTTGTAGGCGTAAGTTGGATTGGCAATCCTGAAGACACGGCTCAAATGTCTTTTTTAGACAAAGTGAGAATTGTATCTCTGCAATGTACCTGTCCTGAACAATCTTATATAAAGCCTTACCAGGCTAATATTATTTTGAAAAGATACCCCATGGTTCGTGGTTTATATTATATATTAAAAGAAAATTATAGTGGGCTTGGGACTGGATTTTCTACATTTCTCGAGCACGACAGAGGGCAAAAGATTTTCAGCCGTGCCTATCTGGCACCGGCCAAAATGAATTTAAATATTAGGGTGGCTAATAATGAATAATAAATAATTCCAAAATCAAAAACCAGTAATTAATAAAAAAGCAAAAATTGTAAACATGAAAAAAATCGGACTTGTCGCATCTTTAATTTTAATGGGGAATATTTTATTTGCCCAAAGTATTAAAGATGGAAAACAGTTTTTAACTCGTGAAAGATATGAAAGCGCTGAAGGCGTATTTAAACAAATATTAGCTAAAGACCCTAATAATATAGAGGCAGCTTTTTGGCTCGGCCAGACATATCTTGATAACGATAGGCCTTATATTGATACGGCTGCTGCGAAGGATTTGTACCAAAAAATGTTACAGGCAAATCCAAACAATGCCCTGATGATGGTAGGCATGGGTGAAATTAACCTGATGGAAGGAAATAAAGACGCGGCAAGAAATCAGTTTGAAACTGCGATTAACAATACCAAAAAAAGAGAACTTCCTGATATTCTTTATGCCGTTGGAAGAGCCAATATTGAACCAGGTAAAGGAGGAGACATTATGTATGGCATTCAGAAACTACAGCAAGCAACTGAAAAAGATAAAAAGAATCCTGAAATTTATAATGAGATTGGTCTTGGTTACTGGAAATTACACGATGGCGGTAATGCTACTATTAATTTTCAAACTGCTTTATCGCTCGATCCTACTGACGCAATGGCTAGCTTTTACATTGGCAGAATATATGAGACACAAGGTTATGGACAGGAGCCTATTTATATGAGATATTACCAGGATGCGATGAGGGAAGATCCTAATTTCGCACCAGTTTATTATTGGTTATATACTTATTATTACAATCGTGATGTAAATAAGGCTGCTGAATACCTGAATAAATACATTGCAGTAGCTGACAATGATTCTAAAAACTGCTATGCTAAAGCTGCTCTATTATTTGTTTCCAAAAAATACGAACAAACCATCACACAGGCTGATGGATGTATAGATTCTGCGGGAGGAAAATCAGATCCGAATTTATACGGCTTAAAAGGATATGCTTATGATAAATTAGGTGATTCTCTCAAAGCAAAAGAATCATTTGATAAATTTTTTGCTGTTGCCAATCCTGAAAAAATTGGTCCGAATGACTACAAAACGTATGGTCAAATTTTATTTAAAATTCCCGGGCAGGAAGCCGAAGCTGTTTCTTATATAAATAAAGCCATTGATCTTGATACACTACAGGCAAATAAAATACAATATGCAAAAGATGTAGCCCAAAATCTTGCCAATCAAAAAAAATATGCCGAGGCCGGACAATGGTACACAAGAGTTTTAAGCCTGGATTCTAATTTTGGAAAAACAGATTTGTTTTATGCAGGTTATGATGATTATTTAGGAGGGAATTATCCAGCTTCTGATTCTGTGTTTAAAATCTACCAGCAAAAATATCCTGATGATGTTTATGGATGGTTTTTAGGAGCACATGCCGTAGAAGCTATGGATACTGCAGAAACAGGGAAAGCAAAACCATTATATGAAAAAGTGATTGAAATAGGTAATTCCATTCAGAATAAAGATTCTATAAAAGATAAGCTGATACCTGCTTATCGTTTTATGGTTGCTTATTATTACAACATAGTACATCAGACAGATACTGCAATTGCATATAATAATAAAATTCTCGAAATTGACCCTACTGATGCTACTGCATTAAAAACCAAAGATGCTTTGGATACGGTGGTAAAGCAACAAAAGGAAGCAATAGATAAACAAAAAGCAGCGGCAGATAAACCTTCTGCCACAAAGAAAAAGTAATACCTGAAAATATAAATATCTAAAAAAAGCTCCTGTACTTCAGGGGCTTTTTTTATTTTTAGAAAGGCGGTGATAGAAGGATATTTTTTTACAAAAAAATTAAAATAAAATTTCCAAAGTGAATTCGGTCATGGATAATTGGTTATGCTGTATTACTTTTGCATAATTAAAAAAACAGTTTTGATACAGACTCTTTTACAAGTTCAAGCCATTAACAGCACCTCTAATTATTTACCCATAGGCATCCAATTGATTTTTGCTATACTTCTTTTGTCTCTGATGATATACGGGACGAATGCGTTGGGCCCTAAAAGAAAAACTGCCGATAAACTTGTCAATTTTGAAGGTGGGATAGAGATACAAGGAAATGCACGGCAGCCTATTGCGGTTAAATATTTCCTGGTAGCAATCTTGTTTGTATTGTTTGATGTAGAAGTAATTTTCTTTTATCCTTATGCGGTAAATTTCAGGCAATTAGGGTGGGGTGGTTTTGGCGCAATTTGTATGTTTATTGGCTTTTTTCTTATTGGCTTTTTTTATATTATTAAGAAAGGCGGTTTAAGCTGGGAAGATTAAAGTTAATTTTCAAATTTGCTAATTAGCAAATTTGAAAAGTGAAGATTTGAAAAGTGAAGGTGAGAAATGAATTATGAAATTAAAAAAAATTATTTATGGCACGTCCTGTTCAATATAATATTACTGAAAAGCCTTTGGAAAATCCTATATCCCTTGTCTCAGCGCCTGAAGGATACGCAGGTGAAGGTTTTTTTGCATCCAAATTAAGTGATGTAGTAGGTTTGGCAAGAAAAAACTCTATATGGCCTTTACCGTTTGCCACCAGTTGTTGTGGTATTGAGTTTATGGCGCTCATGGCGTCTCATTATGACCTTGCAAGGTTTGGTTCTGAAAGAGTAAGTTTCACTCCACGTCAATGTGATCTTTTAATGGTAATGGGAACCATCGCTAAAAAGATGGCCCCCGTAGTAAAACAGGTTTATCTTCAAATGGCAGAGCCTCGTTGGGTTTTGGCAATGGGCGCCTGTGCCAGCAGCGGTGGTATATTTGACACTTATTCTGTGTTGCAGGGAATTGACCAGATCATTCCTGTGGATGTATATGTTCCGGGTTGTCCTCCACGACCGGAAGCAGTGATCGATGGATTTATGCGTATACAGGATTTGGTAGGGCAGGAAAATTTGAGAAGAAGAAATTCAGAGCGATACAAAGAATTAATGGAAACTTACGGAATTCAATAATTGTCTAAAGGACAAAAAAAATGGTTTTTAATTTTCGAATTTTCGAATTTTAAAATTTTCAAAATAGAATATGGCTTTAACGAACGAAACAATCAGGCAGAAATTAATTGAAAAATTTGGAGAAGAGGTAACCGGTTGGGAAGAGCCTTACGGAATGCTCACTTTCACTTCTGATAAAAATCTGAATCTTAAAGTGCTTCAGTTTTTGTACGACGAGCCTTCATTGGATTTTCGCTTTCTCACAGACCTTTGTGCAGTTCATTACCCTGACAATACCGGAAAGGAATTAGCCGTTGTTTATCATTTGCATAACCTGAAAGAAAATATCCGTATTCGCTACAAAGTTTTTGCAGACATCAGCAATCCTGATGTTTTCAGTGCTTATGCGTTGTTTTCTGCTGCCAACTGGATGGAAAGAGAAACTTATGATTTTTATGGGGTAAATTTTATCGGGCATCCAAACCTCAAGAGAATTTTAAATGTAGAAGAGATGGAATATTTTCCTTTAAGAAAAGAATATCCTTTAGAAGATCAGAAGCGGATTGATAAAGATGATGAAATGTTTGGCCGCGAATGACATGCTCCTGCTATTGTTTGATAACAGGTAATTACGTTTACTGGTGACAGTAAACAAAGAAATAATGAAGAAATTGAATTTTGTTGAAGCAGAAAACATAAAAGAAAAGAAATAATGAGTGAACATGTAACCTTACCAGAAGGGTATGTTGAAAAACAAACTACTACAATAAATCTTGGGCCTACTCATCCGGCAACACATGGAGTGTTTCAAAATATTGTAGAACTGGATGGTGAAACCATTGTAAGTGCAGAACAAACGGTAGGTTATATTCACCGCGCTTTTGAAAAAATTGCCGAGCACAGAACTCCATACCAGATAACTACGCTCACCGATCGTTTAAATTACTGCTCAGCTCCACTAAATAATTTTGGTTGGCACATTGCCTGTGAAAAATTTCTTGGAATAAAGACACCAAAGCGTGTAGATTATTTGCGTGTTATCATCATGGAACTGGCCCGCATTTCTGACCACTTAATTTGTAATTCTATTGTCGGTGTGGATTCCGGCGCTTTTTCTGGTTTTTTATATGTGATGCAATACCGCGAACTTATATACGAAATATATGAAGAGATATGCGGATCACGGCTTACGACCAACATGGGCAGAATTGGTGGGTTTGAAAGAAATTTCACGCCGCAGGCTTTCCAGAAACTCGAGAAGTTTATTAAAGAATGGCCGGTGGTTTTAAAAGAATTTGATGAGTTGTTCAATCGCAACAGAATCTTCATGGATCGCACCATTGGCGTAGGTCCCATTTCTGCTGAGCGTGCTTTGAACTATGGATTTACCGGTCCTAATTTAAGAGCTGCCGGCGTTGATTATGATGTAAGAATTCATTCTCCTTACAGCAGTTATGAAGATTTTGATTTTACTATTCCTGTAGGTTCAACAGGTGATTGTTACGATAGATTTTTAGTGCGTGACCAGGAAATGTGGCAAAGCCTTGAAATTATAAAACAAGCTTATCAGAAAGTGCAGGAATTTAAAGGTGCTGAAGCGGAAGTATATCACGCCGATGTTCCGGATTATTATTTACCTGACAAAAAAGACGTTTATACAAAAATGGAAGCGCTCATTTATCATTTTAAAATAATAATGGGCGAAACAAAAATGCCGGTGGGCGAAATGTATTCTTCTATTGAGGCAGCAAATGGCGAGCTGGGATTTTATTTGATAAGTGATGGTGGAAGATCTCCTTACAGGCTTCATTTCAGAAGACCATGTTTTATTTATTACCAGGCTTATTCTGAATTAACAAAAGGTGGTTTATTAAGTGATGCAATCATTACTATGAGTAGTTTGAATTTGATTGCGGGAGAATTGGATGCATGACAACAAGTATAAAAGAAATTATTAAGAACAAATGAGTGTACAATTTTCACAGGAAAAATTAGATAAGGTAAATGAGTTGATCACTCATTATCCGGAAGGAAAGCAAAAAAGTGCTTTGCTGGGTGTGTTGCATATAGCGCAGGAAGAGTTTGGCTGGCTGGATGTAAATACAATGGATTATGTTGCTTCATTGTTGCATCTTGCGCCGATTGAAGTGTATGAAGTTGCGTCTTTCTATAGTATGTTTAATTTGAAACCTGTTGGCAGATATGTATTTGAAGTTTGCCAGACAGGTCCTTGCATGTTGAAAGGAAGCGATAATATTATTGATTATATAAAAAAGAAATTGGACATCAATGTGGGCGAAACCACAAAAGATGGCATGTTTACTTTAAAAACAGTTGAATGCCTTGGAGCTTGTGGTTACGCACCAATGATGCAATTGGGAAAATATTACAAAGAGCATTTAACACCGGAGAGGGTGGATCAGATTATTGAGGAATGCAAACAAAACAGTGAACGAAACAATTAAAGGTAAAAGCAATTGTTATGGGAATAACTGTAAAACGATTAATATTTAAAGAACATCGCAAATCTGAAAAATCTGTCGAGTTAGATTTTTTAATTGATAGTGGCGCAGTTTATAGTTTAGTACCCGGCAAAATAATGGATGAACTTGGAATTGAAACCTATAGGACAATTGATTTTTCATTAGCAGATGGAACTAAGATTACAAGAAGAGTGGGAAGTGGCTATTTTGAATATAATGGAGAAGGCGGTCCAGCGCCGGTAATTTATGGAGAAGAAGGCGACGAACCATTGTTAGGAGTAACTGCATTGGAAAGTTTAGGATTAGTTTTAAATCCATTTACCAGGGAATTACATCCAATGAGGATGTTGATGGTTTGATAAATGCAATGCGTTAAGTTAAAAGGATATGGCAAAAAAATTATTATTAGATAAAGTAAATGTCCCGGGCATAAAAACCTTTGAAGTGTACCGCCGTGAAGGTGGTTATCAAAGTGTAGAAAAGGCTTTGAAAATGCAAACCGGCGATATTGTTGAAGAAGTAAAGAAAAGCGGTCTCAGAGGCCGTGGTGGCGCGGGTTTCCCTACTGGAATGAAATGGAGTTTTTTGGCAAAGCCCGAAGGCATGCCGCGTTATTTGGTTTGTAATGCAGACGAGAGCGAACCAGGCACTTTTAAAGATCGATTTCTGATGGAATACATTCCTCATTTATTAGTTGAAGGAATGATTGTTTCATCTTTTGCTTTGGGAAGCAATACTTCGTATATATACATCCGAGGTGAGTATGACTGGGTTGCCGATATTCTGCAGGGTGCTTTGGATGAAGCAAAGCAAAATGGATTTCTTGGAAAAAATATTTTAGGTAGTGGTTTCGACTGTAATATCTACTTGTATCGTGGCGCCGGTGCTTATATCTGCGGAGAAGAAACTGCGCTTCTTGAAAGCCTTGAAGGTAAAAGAGGATTGCCAAGAATTAAACCTCCTTTCCCGGCAATAAAAGGTGTTTGGGGATGCCCCACCGTTGTAAATAATGTGGAAACCATTTGTGCCATTGTTCCAATAATAAACGAAGGCGGAGATGCTTATTCTAAAATTGGTGTTGGAAGATCAACCGGAACCAAATTGATTTCTGCCTGCGGCAATATTAATAAGCCCGGCGTTTATGAAATAGACATGACCATTTCTGTTGAAGAATTTATTTACAGTGACGAATATTGTGGAGGAATTTCTAACGGAAAAAGATTGAAAGCTTGCATTCCCGGCGGATCATCAGTTCCAATCTTACCGGCAAATCTCTTATTAAAAACTGCAAAAGGTGAACCTCGCTTAATGAACTACGAAAGTCTTGCTGATGGAGGGTTTGTTACCGGAAGTTCAATGGGCTCCGGAGGTTTTATCGTGTTAGATGAAGACCAGTGCGTGGTTAAACATACATTAACTCTCGCAAGGTTTTATCATCATGAAAGTTGCGGACAATGTTCTCCCTGCCGCGAAGGAACCGGTTGGATGGAAAAGATATTTCACAATATCGAAAACGGGAAAGGTAAAATGAAGGATATCGATCTTCTTTGGGATATACAGAGAAGAATCGAGGGGAATACCATTTGCCCGTTAGGAGATGCTGCCGCATGGCCGGTAGCAGCAGCCATCAGGCATTTCAGGGATGAGTTTGAATGGCATATTTTAAATCCTGAGGAATGTTTGGTGAGAAATTATGGTTTGGCACATTATGCTGATCCTTTGGAAATAGCAACAGTTAGCGCTTAAGTATTTTGGCGTTCAGATAAAAAGAATAAAATGGCTGAAGAACAAGAAGAAAAATTATTTACAGTAACGAT
>DAHXOZ010000380.1 GCA_027364635.1 bacterium
TTTTACCAGTAACATTTGCCGTTGTTTATTTTCCTGATAATCTTCCAGCGTGGCCAGTTGTTTTTTTAGATCAAGGGCTTCTGCCACCAATGCTTTCAACTCAGTTGCCCATCCACACTCAGGATAAAGCTCAATTAAATATTGTAAATCGCGAAGTAAATGGGCCATGCAAATTTGGTGATGCTTTGCATCGCAATTAAAATGACAGGCAAATCTATCATGTTGCAAAACGGTATTGGGTAAACCATTACTAAAATTATCGGTGATGGTTTTAAAACTGCGATTATCAGAATGAACAAGATAAGTAAGACACTCGTTTTGCCACGTCCACATCCAATTCATTTGACCATCCACTTTTACAGATGTTTCATCGGTTCCTATAAACACAGCTTTACAAACACGCTCTTTTATTTGCTCATAGTAAGGTAATGCCTTAGCTGTAAACCGCTTTAAAATGTAATCAATACCTCCTACACTTACAGGCAATCCCATTACATCTGTAAAAAACTCTTTCATTCTTTTAAAAGGAAAATATTGTCTGGCATGTAAGTATCCTATAAGTGATTCTACATTTGGCCCATATTGAACTTTAGCTTTTAAATGTGAAGGAAAATCGCTTTCCATCTGATGGCCGCAACTGCAGGTTCTGCGATAAAGATGGTGTTGTATACAAATGGGTTTTATAACCGGAATATCTATAAGCTGCCGGGTTTCTATGAAAATTTCCGGTACATTTCTTAAATCCTCACCACAGCAATTACAGTAATCCGGTACATGATTAATAATGGTATCAATGACAGCAGAGCATTCAAGAGTTTTGCCTTCATGCCCCGGTTGGCCACCTGGTTTTTTATCGCTCTTTTCACGCAGGCTCTGATTTTTCTTTGGACGGTTCTCATCTTTTGATGGCGGTGTATGAGAGTTATTGCTGTTCTTTTTATTTTTGTAAATAGCAAGTTCAGCTTCCAGGAGGCTAATTCTTCCGATCAGAACGTCTATTGTTTTTTGCTGTTCCTGAATTTTTGCTATCAGTGTTTGTATGAGAATATCAGTGTCCAAAAGTAGTATTTTGTGAACACAAAGGAAAACAATTAAAAGGTTAAAAGCTAATGATGACAATGGTTTTAATCAACAAAATCAACTTATTTCTGACAAAAAATGTGAACAAAAAAAGTATTTTTTAAAACCAGAAGATTAATGTGCATAACTATCAGAAAATTGAAAAGCAGTGCTTACATATATAACTTAAAAATTATGTTTTAGTACTGAATAGTTAC
>DAHXOZ010000381.1 GCA_027364635.1 bacterium
AATAAGTCCAGTACACCCAGCAAATCATTTTGTTTCTGCATGGCCATGGTTCTTGCACGAACTCTTTCTAATGCTAATTGAATTTGTGATTCTCTTGCCTGTGCTTCTGCTTTTTGCAGATCGAGAAACCGGGTATAGGTCTGTTCGAATACTGCCGCAAATCGCTCCAGTAGTTTTATACTTTCTTCAGAACGATCTTCATTGGATTGAACATTTAGTAATCCTCTTGAAAAAAATGCCACATTAATTATTCTTCTCTTTTCATCGGGATTCACGGCAGCGCCACCTTTACCAGCCCGGTACGTCATGAATTCCAGCAGATCTTTACCGCTCAGATCTATGACCAATGATTTTTTTCCTTCTTTCCACGCATTATATATTTTATTGGTGACATGCGGTTCATCAATAGAAAACTTAAAGATTTTGTTTAACTGATTCCCATACATCGTAACCCAATATTCAATCACATGCTCCTCCTCATTAATAACGCCAATAGTAGCCTGGTCGGGATTCTCCCCCAATTCCCTGAATTGCTGAAAAAGTATATAAACCGTTTCTGAAAGTTCATCACTCTTCTGCATATCCATTGTTCTTGCACGAACTCTTTCAAGAGCCAATTGTATTTGCGCTTCTCTTACCTGCGCTTCAGCTTTTTGCAAATCATTGAAACGGGTATAAGTGAGATCAAAAACTTTGGCAAAGCGGAGCAATATATCAAAATGTTCACCGGATAAAGGCTCCAAAGTGGCCAGGTTTAAACAGCCGAAATTATTAAAGGAGGCAGATAAGCATACACGATCGGGTGCTTTCATTCCCTCTATTACAAAATCCGGTAACTGTGAAAGCTCTGTTTCTGTAAATAAAAAATTATCCCACTCTTCTTTATCTTCTCCTTCCAGTATGTATTGCCATTTGTTTTTTTGCTCCTTCCATGCTTTGATATAAGCTACGTAAGGTGGATGTTGATGATTTTTTATATATAAGCCAACGGGATCAGAAGGCGCTTCTGAATTTGCCATCCACCAGGTTGAAGCATTTGAAAGTGGATCGAAAATTATAATAAGGCAACGGGTGAGTACCAGGTCAAGTTTGGTTAACTCAATAAATACAGTTCCTATCAACTCCTTTAGCTCATCAGAATTTTGCATGGCCATGGCTCTTGCTCTCACCCTTTCCAGTGCCAGTTGAATCTGTACTTCCCTTGCATGCGCTTCCTCACTGATTTTTGTTTTCTTTTTCAACCGATCCAAAGCTGCACTCTTCTTATTC
>DAHXOZ010000382.1 GCA_027364635.1 bacterium
TTTTTTTCATTACCGGAAGTAATAACGATGTTGAAGAGTATCTTTTTAGTATAGCCGGATACAGTAAACTCAATATTATAAGTTTTTAAATCAAGCCCGGTAATCCTGAAAACACCGTTTGAATCTGTGATACCTCCTTTATTACTTCCATCTAATGTGACGCTCACACTATTAATTGGTTTTTGAGTGGTTTTATCAACCACAGTTCCGGAAATCCTTCCATTATTTTGAGATTTTGCATTTAGGTGGCACATCAAAATTATAATGATAAAAAAGCAACCTTTAATTATTCTTCTAAAATTCATTCGTTGAGTTTACAATTTTATAGCATCTTATAATAGCAAAAATTGGGCTTAAATTCTAAAAATAAAAAAGATAAATCGACCTATCTTAAGTAAACCATTACAAAGGAAATTTAATCAACCTTTTGATGTTGTTGAATATTTTTCTCGCGGACGATTTTGAATAGCAGTTCACCCAAAAATCAAGAACTCAGAATACATATACTTCTTTCCGGAATTTCAGAAAAAATCATCTATTCATACGATAGGATTTTTTTGCCAAAAATCATTTCTTTGATAATTCCATTAAGTCAGGTTTACCAAAAAAATATTTAAGTATGAAAACATCATTTCGTTTTTTTAGATGTATGATATTGGCGATTATTTTGACCTTCGTTTGTCAATATTCCCAGGCACAATTTCTAAAAAGATTAAAGAACAAAATAACCCAAACTGCCGCCGATCATGTGACTAACGATGCAGGTAATGCTACTGACAAGGCGATTGATAAAACCGAAGGTGCAGCAGGAAATGCTGCAAAGGGAAATGACAATTCATCTTCTTCAGATAATAACAATAGTAACAGCAGTTCTGCTAGCAGCAACAACGGTGCTTCAGCAAATAATTCTTCCGGACCTATAACATTAAAAACATACCAAAATTATGATTTCGTACCGGGTGACACAGTTTTATTTGCCGATGATTTTTCGGATGACCAGGAAGGAGAATTTCCTGCCCATTGGAGCCTGATAAGCGGCCAGGGTACAGTTAATAAAAACGGAGATAAATACGTTTTTAATATTCTTAATGGGAATTATGCAAAAGTGAGACCCCGTATGAAAACAGCTAATTACCTTGGAGATGCCTTTACTATTGAATTTGATTTATTTCCAAAAGACGGTGCCGATTGCGGCAACGGAGCTAATGTTTTTTTTACTGATCCTGAAGATCCGGATGGCGGAAAATT
>DAHXOZ010000383.1 GCA_027364635.1 bacterium
GATGCGAGGCAGTTGCAGCAAGTGCTTCATAAAAATCTTTTCCATATTTGCGTATCAGCGGCTCTTTTAAAAATTGGTAAACAGGCAATTTTAATTTTTTACCAAGAGAACAAGCTGCTGCGCAAAGATCTTCGCGAGGCTCATAGTTTACCAAATCACCTCTTTTTGTTTTTTTTATTCTTATCGGAAAAAGATGGCAACTGATCGGCTTTTTCCATGAAATTTTTCCGTCATTAAACGCTTGTTCTATCGCGCACTTTACAATTCCTTTTTTATCTACCATTCCATAAGCGCACATTCCATTGCTGATCGTTGGCGTTACCCAGCCAAATTCTTTATCATAGATATACTTTCCTTCTTTTTCTATGATATTTTTCGCTTCGTTTGAAAGGTAAGGCAGCACCACATTATAAACGGCATTTAGTTCTTTTAGTTCAGCATTTTCAAGGGGGGCGCCCGCATCTCCGTCAACGCAGCAACCGCCTTTGCATTTTTCAAGATCGCATACAAATTGTTCTTCAACTACCTGGTTGCTTATAAGGATATCATCAATTGCAATCATTTTGCAAAAATAGGCTGAATAGTTATGAATTAAGAATTGGTAGTGGCTGCCAAAATTAAAATCTATGTTATTTGTTTGTTTACTTTTATTTCTGATACAGGCTTTTATAATAAGCGCAAACAGTATTCATTAAACAAATTTCGCATTTTGGCGTTGGCCTGCAAATCTCTCTTCCTAAAAAAGATATCGCCATTCCGGCATCCCATTCGCTTTTAGGTAAAGCTTCCATTATTTGCTTTTCAATTTTTTTAGGATCTGTTCCTTCAGCAATACCTAATCTTGGCGCTACCCGCACTACATGGAGGTCTACAATAACACCTTCCGGCGATTCACCGGCTTCGCGCCTGATTACGTTGGCTGATTTTCTTCCAATACCAGGAAGTGCTGTGAGTTCATCAAATGCAAGAGGAATGTTAGCATCCTTTTTAATTTTTTGCGCAACTGAAATCAACCATTTTGTCTTATTCGCATAATTACGCACTGAGCCTATTAGAGGAAAAAGTGTTTCAGGGGTTGCATGCGAAAGCGCTTCCATGTTGGGAAATGCTTCAAAAAGTGGGGGAGCAAGTTGGTTAATATGTTTGTCAGAATCCTGCGCCGATAAAACAACCATAACCAAAAGCTGATAATGGTTTTCGTAATCCAACGGATGCTTTGTTTTTTTATATTTTTTTAATAAGGGTTT
>DAHXOZ010000384.1 GCA_027364635.1 bacterium
CTCCTTTTGTTTCCTACTTAATTCATGAAACTAATGGTTTACGTGCAGCAGATAAAAGTAACCCTTTTGTTTTTGGTGATCCCGGCAGCTTATTCAATCCTTCTAATGGTCTATTGTATAAAGAAAGTAAGAAATTAGAAGATGCAAAAAGCCAGATGAAAGCGATTACTGATTACTCCTCCGCTCCGCAAACCGTCGGCGCCTCCAACGGTAAGTCTTCCGCACCCGGCACCGCCATTAAGCAGGAAACAAAAGGAGCTAAGGGAAATAAAAATGAGACAATTTACATTCATATTGACAATCTCGTTAAAGGTCTTTCCGTTAACACCACAAACCTAAAAGAAGGAACCGGGAAGATTCAGGAAATGGTGACACAGGTACTTATGAATGCCGTCAATAACTCACAATTAATCGCCAACCACTAATGCCACAAACAATGGAAGGTGAAAACTACGACATAATACCAAACCCGAAAATAATAATTGAGTTTTTGATCAGGTTGCAAGCCCGGCAAGCAGTACTACAAGAAACGTTAATTGAGTTGCTTGTGGACAAATCTCGTTTGGATTCGTTCGTCGAAAAAGTAAATATCAGAACGAATGATGAGCTTAGTAAAATAATTAGAAATCTTTATGCTGAATATGGGGAAAAAATTGATCTCTCCGATTTAAATCCTTAATTAATGCAATCGGGGATCAGGATATTTTATTGGAGGTTTTTTATACTGTGTCACCGGTTGGTAGGATAGCAAATCCTTCACATGGGAGTCTTTAAATTCTTTATACGGAATTCCGCGAAATTTTAAGTTGACATCAACAATACGCTTGGTACGAAGCATCCATCCTTCTATATCAATTTCGTGATCCCTTACTGGCCATGTCGCCAGGCTCTCATATTGGTTATGATGATCCGGCTCACCTTTAGCTTCTTTCAGATTATTTAAGGCTAATTTTAATCTCTCAATATTTTGATTTAATTCATTGATTTCTCGAGCTTGCTTTTCGTTTTCTTTTGCTAGGTATTCGCAAAAAATAGTTAAGTTCTTTATTTTTTCACCTTGGCTTTCAATGTTTGTTTTTTTCATGATTGTTGTTTTAGATGTTACAAAATGTTACACAAAGATAATAAACTTTTTGAATCATGCAACAAAATGTTGCAATACAACAAGTAATCATTTATCTTTGTTCTTATGACACTACAGGAAGCATTTGAACAACTA
>DAHXOZ010000385.1 GCA_027364635.1 bacterium
TTTTATTGGTTAACCATAGAATCTTTCTTCTGTATAATTGCTGGTTTGCACGAAGGCGGAAGTCTTTTTTGTGCGTCAGGTTCTGCTGTTACATCATCTGCATCGTAACCCATATTTGCCAATGCAGTTTTTATGTTTTCAATATTAGTTCGGTTAGTGTACCAGGTAACCGTAACCGTATGCTTTCTATAATCCGCTTTTACAGAAGAAACGCCATATTCATGCACTAAAAAATTTAGTTGTAAATAATAAAATTAAATAATTGATTTTCAATGAAATAAAATTAATTATTTCTGTATTAATTTTTGTATATTGTTACAAGTTAATGTTATTATCTTGTTTAAAATTGACTAATACTTTTTCTAAGTTTAATTTTTAAATTATTTGTTTTAAATAACTGATATATAGTTATTAATAATGGTTAATAATTTATTTAATTCAAATAAAAATAAAATGGATACTTTTTTTGATACCAGTTTTCTTTTTTTGATCCAAAATGATCCCCTGCCTGGCAATCAATTTAAGAGGTAGGTTTTTTTAATGACAATATTGCATATTCATTTAATTAGTGATTAGTTAATGGGAACTAAATGCTTATTTTGACATTAATTTAATTTTATCTAAAATTTTAAGTATATTTTAATAATAAATGATAAAAAATTTATTTTTTAAAAAAATATTCTATGCTATTTGCTTATTTTTTAGATTTTATATAAAAATAACTGTGCCGTATTTTTACGGTATTGCAAATTCAAAAAATGCGCTCTATGTTTGCAATGTGATTGTGAGTTTCATTAGAACAATCCTGAATTCTTACCCAATCCTGCTTCCCTTGAAAAATCTGAGATAGATTTTTAAATTGAAATTATAAAACCTCAAACTCAAGGAATGGATATAAATTTTACCTACAAGAATAACTTTTACACTATTCTTCTTTCTTACTTTGATCTTCTAAATTGGTCTTCAAAACGGCCGACTAAAATGATTCTTTGCTATATATAGCAAAAAGTAATGAGGGTATTTTTTCCTTTTATTTGAGCTGATGTGTTGAAATATTGCAGTATTTACTGCGTGAATCCAAATTTTATTAAAGCCCGAATTTCAATATTCATTGTAAACTTTTAAAAAATTATACAATGAAAACAAATTTATTAGCAATAAGAAACGGCTTAATAGTAGTTCTTTTACTTTCTTTA
>DAHXOZ010000386.1 GCA_027364635.1 bacterium
ATTGCAAACAAAAGAGCCGCAGAAGAGCACTTGATTACATGATCGCTCAAATGGAATATTTGCGTAAAGAACTTTTAAATATCACTAATGAAATAAGAAAAATGATGCGTGAGCAGCGATACAAGAAGAACTATTATTTACTCAGAACCATTCCGGGAATCGGGCCCTTAACTGCAGCGAGCATTTTGGTAGAAATAGGGGATGTAAAACGCTTTGAAACATTTTATCACCTCAATAGCTTTGTAGGATTATTACCAATGGAGCATAGCAGCGGTCAGTCAGAAAATAAATTAAGTCTCACTGTCAGGAAGCATCGCCAATTGAGGAGCGATCTTGTTGAAAGCGCCTGGACAGCCAAAAGAACCGATCCGGCTATGGCTCTTTATTTCCAGGAACAAATAAAAAGAAAGGATAGTAAAATCGTAATCGTAAAAATTGCAAGAAAGCTTTTAAACAGAATCCGCTTCGTGTTGATCAATCAACAACCTTACGAATTTGGAATTGTAAAATAATGAGAACCCTGACTACTAAACATTCGGTGTAAACATTTTACTGCGCAAAGGCTGTAGCAGGGTTCTTTCTAAAAAATTAAAGAAACAATATTAATCACCAACATGCCATTAAAAAAACAACCAGCAGGCAGACTACTAAACAAAAGTTGTCATCGTGCACATAATCAAAAAGCGAAGTATTTTCTTCTGCAAAGACTGTAGCGCCTGTTTTTCGCCACTCCGCGCCAAAACTAACGGCAAGGACTAAGCGAAAAAATCAAATAACTAAAACAGAGAACTGTAGCATGTATGCAGTCACTCCCGATCGCTATCGGGACTAAGCTGCAAAAAACATAGACTACTCATAGGATGCTGGGTGTGTTGATTTTTTAAAAAAAATATTAAATTTGGGATAAGGAAAAAAATCTTGCGAAGGGGAAAGGTTTAAAAATCCTTTTGAATCTTTCTCTTTCAAAAGAAATTAGAAAAAGGAACTACCATATTAACTCTCTCAGCGGACTTTAGGTACATAGGAACTGAATGTTAGGTGCTGGGCATTACTTTTTGCTGAAGCTGGTTCGTTACAAAAGAAAAGTCTTTTTCACTGCCGAATCTGAAAATAATTTTCTCATTGCCATTTTTATAGTTAATAATCATTTGGTCGGGTTTAGAAAATCCTCCCCATGCGCCTGTG
>DAHXOZ010000387.1 GCA_027364635.1 bacterium
TAAAATACTACGCCAGTTTTTGGTTTGTAAGCTAATATGTATATCCAGGGCGTGTTCTATTGCTCTTGTATAGGCTACAGAATGCGCTACGGCAAAATTGCTGCATACCTTTTCTGCAAGTTGCACGCCTTTATATACAGTTTTATTAATCATTGCATTTTCAATATTCCTGTGTTTCCAACTCAGGTCAATACTTGCCCGCAAAATGCTTTTCACTGGAAATGCACCTGGCAATAAGGAACGGGCCCGAATTGAAACATGGGTTCCCATTATTAACCTTTCGTCAATTAAATCTTATCCCATTTTAACGCGCCGCATCAGTAAAATGCACACCAAAAGAATCAAATACAAATGGGAAATCTGTAAAAACCAAATCCTGCAACGCGGCTGAAATGGCGTGCATCCCTACATAAGAAGGCGAAAAAAATTTTGCCTGCCTGATATTGCCCTCTTCAATATTTACATAATATCCCACGGCACCGCTGGCACTGTTAGCCACACTGTATCCTTCCCCTGTTTTCCTGGCAGCATCCGGGCTTGTTGTCGTCTCTTCATTCCAGGTATCACTAAATTTTAAATGATTTATTAAGTAATCGCAGGAATTCACGATCTCTTCCGAACGTACTTCCATCCTTGCAAGGGCATCACCTTCATTTTGTGTAATTAAGGGTAACCCGATCAGGTGCTGATGTGTACCATTCAAATCGTCTTTTACACCACATGCCCGCGAAGAAGGTCCCGTTAAACCCAGGCGTTCCACATCTTTCGGCGAAAGCACGCCTGCTCCATGTAAACGGTCAAGGTAATTAGGATTGGCAAGGCTGTGTTTATACAGCTCCATAAACTTTTTAGAAATTTGCTGGTATCCCTTTATAGCATACTCAATAGACGAAAGTTCAGGAAGATTGCCGAGCTTTCCAACCAGGTTGATACCCATAAGGTAACGGGAACCCGTAAACGCTTCATTGATCCGAAGCGCTTCTTCAAAGAGCGCGCTCAAATGAGCAGTTAATACTTTTTGTGCGGCAGCAGAGGCAAGCCGGTAAATCAGGTACAAATTGTTATACACTCTTTCTGCTTCAAGTAAAATACTACGCCAGTTTTTGGTTTGTAAGCTAATATGTATATCCAGGGCGTGTTCTATTGCTCTTGTATAGGCTA
>DAHXOZ010000388.1 GCA_027364635.1 bacterium
GAATAATAACACTTTTAAGATACTGAATCTTGAATTAAGGAAAGTAAAAAGCATCCGGACTTTGAGTTTCATCCAGGGAACGATGGTTAATTTTTTGCAGCAGGTAATTACATTTACATTGTTGTGGCTTATTTTTCAAAATTCTATCACCCCTGGACAATACCTGTCACTAACTTTTTATAGTTTTTTTCTTTTTGGCCCTATGCAGGAAATCGGGAATATTATCATTTCTTATCGCGAAGCAGAAGCCTCTTTAGGTAATTTTCATGAACTTATGTCTAAGGCACCCGAAGCAAAACCGGATAAACCTCAAACGATTCAAAATATTGAGGAACTGGAATTCAAAAATGTAAAATTCAAACACCAGTCTGCACAGCAACCGGCTTTAATTGATATAAGCTTTGATGTAAAAAAAGGAGAAACGATCGCTTTTGTCGGTCCTTCAGGTTCGGGAAAAACAACACTGGTAAAGCTTTTGGTCGGATTGTATATTCCGCAGCAAGGCGAAATTTTGTACAACAAAATAAACCGGGAAGATATAGACTTCGATGTATTGAGAACACAAATCGGCTTTGTAACCCAGGACACTCAACTATTTGCAGGAACTATAAGAGAAAATTTACTTTTTGTAAATCCTTCAGCAACGGATGAAGACATACTGGATGTACTTAACAAAGCTTCCTGCAATGCGTTACTTGCGCGGGCCGATAAAGGTCTCGATACATTGATTGGCGAAGGAGGTGTAAAAGTTTCCGGTGGAGAAAAACAACGCCTGTCAATAGCAAGAGCTTTACTGCGCCATCCGCATTTATTAATTTTTGATGAAGCTACTTCTTCCCTTGATTCGCTAACCGAAGAAGAAATTACGAATACCATAAAGGATGTTTCTTCTAAAAAAGAACAGATTACTATTTTGATAGCCCACAGATTAAGTACAATTATGCATGCAGACCGGATTTATGTTTTGGAAAAAGGTGAGATCATTGAGACTGGCAGTCATGAAGATTTGTTGGGAAAAATGGGATTGTATTATGCCATGTGGAGACAACAGATTGGTGAAAGAAAAAAACTGAATTCACAGCCCGAGATGGCAAATTGAATCGTTTGAGGTTTATCCGGTTTTGCTTCGGGTGCCTTAGACATAAGTTCATGAAAA
>DAHXOZ010000389.1 GCA_027364635.1 bacterium
GTTGTGCTTCATGATTTACATCTAACCAAAAAGCGTCCCCCGGAAAAAAAATATAATGCCGCTCAAAAGATTGCTTATACAATGGTGATCTTTATGGGCCTTGGTTCTGTATTAACCGGGCTATCTATTTATAAACCCGTACAATTTCGTACATTAACTGATTTACTGGGTGGCTACGAATGGGCGCGTATTGAGCATTTTACACTTACCATACTTTTTACTTTATTTTTTGTTGTACATATTATCCAGGTAATTCTGGCAGGTTGGAATAATTTTCAAAGTATGGTAACAGGGTTATTTGTAATGAAAGAAAAAAAAGCGATTCCTGCGATGATCCCGGTAGAGGAAGTTCCTGTTGAAATGAAACCAGGAAATATGGAAATCGTTTTCTCTCAAAAAGAAGAAAATATAGAAACCGATATTCTTCCTGAAAACAACAATGAAGAAAAAGAATAAAAAAGATTCCAATGGATGACCAAAAAGAAATAATAGTTTCTTCAAAAAAATTCCGAAACAAAAGCATTGTTGCTTTTATCGTTTTTTTTATTGCCATTACAGCGGCAGTTTTTGCATGGAAATGGCTTCAAAGGCAACCGCAAATTGCAGGCGCTCAAAAGCCTTTGCGTAAAGGATTAAGTATAAATGAAAAAATCTTTTCGAAAGCACTAAGCAATAAACATCTTGCAAAAACTTACCCTTTTTCTGCTGCAGCAAAAAACGTACGGTTTAATGGTGATGTAGGTTTAAAAAGCCCTTTGGACAGTAACTGGAAATTAAAGGTGGTGCGAAGCCCCGGTGATACTTTATTCATTAGTCTTGATGATATAAAAGCGTTGCCCAAAACAGAACTCACTTTTGATTTTAAATGTATAGAAGGCTGGAGCCAGATTAGCAATTGGGCAGGCGTAAAATTCAGCGATTTTGCAAAAAAGTATAACCTTGGGCTGCAAACACAAATGAATTATGTGGGATTAACCACGCCTGATAAAGAATATTATGTAGGAATAGATATGGCCAGCATGATGCATCCGCAAACGTTATTATGCTATGAAATGAATGGCAAACCACTTCCCCTTAACCAAGGCTATCCGCTGCGTTTAATCATACCCGTTAAGTACGGAATTAAAAGTTTGAAAAGAATAGGAACCAT
>DAHXOZ010000038.1 GCA_027364635.1 bacterium
TATTTTGTATTACAGGAAATGTGTTAGCGCAAACTCCCGCTCAGCAGAAGTTTGAAAAACTTCCGTTATATCCATTCAATGAAATAAAAGCAGTAAAAGGCGATTGGCTATTAGGCAATACCAACGCGGTAACAAAAGTTTTCAAATCAAAAAACGGCAAAGATCTTATTATTACCAACGGTTTGATATGCCGCCAGTTCAGATTACAACCTTACATGGCATGTTTTGGATTCAGGAATCTCGTTACAGGAAAGGAAATGCTCCGGTCCATAGAACCGGAAGCGGAAGTACAAGTCAATGGCAAGCCATACAATATTGGTGGCGTGGAGGGACAATTTGAAAGAGGCTATCTTAAGTATGAATGGCTGGACCGATTCAAAAATGACACGAGTGCTTTTCAATTGGTTGATTTTTCTATAAAAAATATACAGCCCCGTTTTAAATGGACACCCAAAAGATGGAATACCAATAAACAATGGCCGCCCAAAGGGAAACAAATAGATTTTAAATTCCGCAAGGCAGATAACGAACTGAATGGAGTTACGTTGGATATTATTTATGAGATGTATGATAATATTCCCCTCATGTCTAAGTGGATGATAGTGCACAACGAAAGCAATAACCCAATAACCATAAATTCTTTTAAGAGCGAGAAACTGGCAATGGTAGAAGAAAGCGCAGGTATAAACAAAGATGGGGTTCTACCCTCTCCCCACATCTGCATTCAAAGTAATTACTCATTTGGCGGTGGATCTTATGCGGATGCCAATCATACTACCTGGTGGTTGCCGGACACAATGTACACCTCACAGGTAAATTATAATTTGCAAACACGTTGCCTACTTGAAAGTAAGCCTCCTATTGGTCCGGAATATCGCCTGCAGCCGAAACAAACTTTAGAAACTTTCCATACTTATGAATTGATGTACGACAGCTACGACAAAGAGCGTTGTGGCCTGGCTGAACGAAAAATGTACAGGATTCTTGCCCCATGGTCTACCGAAAATCCCATGTTTCTTCACCTCACTACTACAGATCCGCAGAAGGTAAAAACAGCTATAGATCAATGCGCAAACGTTGGCTTTGAAATGGTAATCCTGAGTTTTGGGAGCGGGTTGAACATGGAAGATACCAGCAATACCAATATCGAAAAATTTAAGGCATTGGTCGACTATGCTCATTCAAAAGGAATTGAAATCGGCGGCTATTCTTTGTTCTCGAGCCGCACGATTGATGCGGCTGATGATGTGATCAATCCAAAAACCGGTAAACCCGGGGGAGCTATTTTTGGCAACGCCCCGTGCCTGGGCAGCAATTGGGGGCTTGCCTATCTTAAAAAATTAAAAACTTTTATAACCAAAACAGGATTTAGTGTTCTGGAAAATGATGGCCCTTACCCCGGAGATATCTGTGCCTCTACTTCCCACCCCGGGCACGATGGCGTTAAAGATTCACAATGGAAGCAATGGGGATTAGAAAGTTCCTTTTATGAATGGCTTCGCGAAAGGGATGTTTATCTAAATGCCCCTGATTGGTATTTTTTGAACGGGTCTAATAAAATCGCCATCGGTTACAGGGAAACCGACTGGTCTTTGCCCAGGGACAGGCAGATTATTTTAGGACGACAAAACATTTATGACGGCACCTGGAATAAAACGCCGGCCATGGGCTGGACATTTGTACCACTAACGCAATACCAGGGCGGCGGATCAGCAGCAACAATTGAACCGCTGCATGAACATCTTGACGCTTATAAAGCACACCTCGTTCAAAATTTTGGAAGCGGAGTGCAGGCATGCTACCGTGGCCCAAGATTATACGACACGCCCGCTACAAAAGAACTGGTAAAAAAAGAGGTAGCCTGGTATAAAAAATACAGGAATATTCTGAATGCTGATATCATTCATATTCGCCGTCCTGATGGAAGAGATTATGATGCTATCATGCATGTAGATCCAAAGGGAAAAGAAAAAGCGCTCGCCATGATTTATAATCCTCTTGACAGTAGTATAACCAGAAAAATAAACTTGCCCTTATATTATACCGGTTTAACAACTGTAGCACGGATAAGAGAAAAAGAAAATAAAATACAATTGTATCATTTAAAAAGAGATTACTCTGTAGAAATTACGGTTAAAATAAAACCACATGCCTATACGTGGCTGGTTATTGAATGATTACCATAATCTGATTATAATTTTATTTCTTTATTCTTTAGTAACCTTTAGATTCGCTTCATGTTTTAGGATGAGATTGAAAAAGATAAAAATCAGGAGAATTTGTTGCTTTACTGGCAAGTGAACTTTCAAGTCTAAAAGAGAATGACAGAATCATTGATGCCATAAAAAAACAACGTTATAACAAAACAAATTACTCTGTATTAATCGCCACTTCGCCACTCTTTAAGCCTTTACCTTCTGCTTTTAATCTAATGCTTCCTGCCTTACCTTTTGGTTGTACTATGATCAAACATTTACCGCGAAAGGTTTGGTGTTTTGGCTGCTGAAAACTTTCCATATCTGATGGATTGGCATTGGCTGTTGCAATAATTTTCCCAACCCCTTCAATGTGAAATTGCAAAGGCATCACTGCATCAGGAACCAGGTGGCCATTAGCGTCCACAACTTCTGCGGTAATGTAACTAAGATCATTTTGGTCGGCGTGTATGTGATTTCGATCAGCAGTGAGTTTGATTTTTACCGGCTTACCCGCTGTCTGTAATGTTACCGAATCAACCGGCAAACCATCTTGTAAAGCAATGGCTTTAAGAACGCCCGGTTGATAAGTAATGTTGAATGTCCCAATCAGCTTTTTTTCTTCAGAAACATTTTGTTCGCCGATCGTTTTACCATTTAATTGTAAACGCACCTGGGGATATGAAGTATACACATGCACCTGCATTGTTTTGCCCTCATCACCAGGAAAAGTATAAGAATGAACTTCATCCGGCCAGCCCCACGCACTTACTGCTTCTTTGTGGCCTTCAGGAACTGGTTTATGGACAAGCATTTCCATTTTACTTTGGCCCCAAACCACATCACGGTAATACATTTGCGGTTTTTTGCCACCGATGAGATCGATATCACCGCACCATGAATTGAACCAGGGAAATGTTTGTAATTGAAACCCCGGCGTGCTGTCGAGCCCTGTATGTCCAATACCTGTTTCGCCCAAATAATCCATTGCCGTCCATACAAAATCGCCGATCACATAAGGATGTTTTTTAACCTGCTGCCAATTGTCAATAGCCTCCATAGGATAACTTTCTGTGCCCATCATTACACGCTCAGGATATTTTGCATGATCAGCTTCATACAATTTCCAAAGGTAATTATACCCACCTACATCCAGTAAAGCAAATGCTGCCGCCGTGGTATCCCATTTATAACCGGGGTGATCCCAAAAATGGCAAATGGCTTCAGTTACCGGGCGAGTATTGTCAAAAGATTTTACTTCATCACGAAGATTTTTTGCAATTACGAGGCCGGATGAATCTGCTCTTTCATTGATCTCATTACCAATGCTCCAAAAAACTACTGCCGGATGATTCCGGTCGCGTTGCACCATTGCGGCTATATCTTTTTGCCAACAAGTATCGAAATAAAGATGATAATCCTGAGGATTTTTACCACGCTCCCACTGGTCGAACGCCTCATCAATTACAATAATACCAATACTGTCGCAGGCGTCTAAAAACTGTTGAGATGGCGGATTATGACTTGTTCGCACAGCATTAAAACCAAACGACTTTAACAAATGGACTTTTCTTATTTCGGCAGCATCAATGGTAGCCGAACCGAGCGGGCCATTATCATGATGCACACAACCACCACGAAGGAGAATACGTTTTCCATTCAACAAAAATCCATGTTCAGCGGAAATGTTGATAGAACGAATTCCGAAACTATTTTTTTCCTGGTCAATCACTTTACCATTTACCACCAACGCTGAAACCGCATGGTATAAATAAGGCGCATCGGGCGACCAGAGATGTGGCGCACTCACCTGGAAAGTTTGTTGCACTTTATTGGCTGCCGCGGTGGATGCAGAATTTGCACCGGCAATCATCATTTCATTTTTTGTTTCTGCAACCTTCCTATTTGTTGCATCAAAGATGACAGTGCGAAGTATTACCTTTTTATCAACCGCATCTTCATTAACAAGATTTGATTTTATGTTTATCGTTGCAGTTTTATCGCTTACTTCAGGAGTGGTAATATAAACGCCCCATTGAGCCAAATGCAACCCCGGTGTAACGGTGAGCCATACATGACGAAAAATTCCGGAACCACTATACCAGCGGCTGTTCCTGCCTTCGTTACTTACTTTTACTGCTAAAATATTTTCTTCCCCATCTCTTTTTAGATAAGGAGTGAGGTTGTAACTAAACGGCGTATAACCATAAGGGTGATTCCCAAGATGATGGCCGTTGATGTAAACATCACTGTTCATATAGACACCATCAAAATAAATCACCACCTCTTTGTCGGGAGAATTATTTAGTGTGAAATGCTTCCTGTACCAGCCGATACCCCCGACTGTATAACCGGTAGCAGTAGCACCAACACTTTTTGCATAAAAAGGTCCGATAACAGAATCAGACTGATCGGGCAGGTCTTCTATACTCCAATCGTGCGGTAAATCGAGTATACGCCAGTTTTGATCATTGAAATTTTCATTTTCAGCATTGATAACATCTCCGCGATGAAATTTCCATGAGGCGTCGAAAAGTTTATGGATGCGTTGTGCATGGGTATTACCTAAAACCAGGATAGTAAGTAAAAGGAGAAAAAGCAATTTTTTCATATCAATCGTTTTGCGTGTTAAAAATACACTTTTAGTTTTTGGGTAGAAGAAAAAAGTAGAAGAAAAATGCAAGTTGCTTTCCAGCGCTTATTAAAAATAAAAATCGGAGGAATTTGTTGGTTCACTGAAGCTCTTCCAGGTGATCTTGTAAAAAAAACGTCTCCCGTAAGAGAGACATTTTTAATTACTAACCCCCAAAGAAAATATTTTTAAGCTTCCTGGAATTCTTCGATTCCTTTTATTTGAAAGAAATTACTTTCGGATTGCTTTAGTAAGAAATAGATTTAAAATTTGATAACCTTTTGTATAAATGATTGTCCTTCACAAATTACTTTCATAATGTACATACCTGTGGGTAACTTACTTACATTAAGAGTTTCAGTTTGAGAACTATTTCCCTCCTCTACTCTTTTTGAAAGTTGCCCATAAACATTATACATTTCGTATATAACTTTCTTATCCTGCCATGTAGAAGGAATGGTAACCCGCAATTCGTTGCTGGAAGGGTTAGGATAAGTGATGATGGAAATTTTACTAGCTTCCGTATTTGATATTCTTACCGTCCTGATATCAGAATATTGTAACCTGCCATCAAGGTCTACTGTACAAAGCCTATAAAAGATAAGGTTTGCTTTGACTGAACTGATATCATCAGTTAAGCTATAATTTATTGCAGTAGTTGAATTTCCGTTAGAAAATACAAGCCCTGCTTCGTTGAAATTTTTACCATCGATACTTCTTTGAACTACAAAATGGCTAACATTACTTTGAGTAGCAGTAGTCCAGTTTATATTTACCAAATTGTTATTATTCAGTGTGGTGGTAAAGGATTGCAAGGTGATCGGCATTACTGCCATGTCGGGATAATCGAACCCTTTCATATAAATACTAAAAAGCCTGAGCGTTTTTGTTGAATGATCATTTGAAATACCCAATTTTGCTGTAAAAGAGGAAACATTAATATTGGTAACCGTAAACATATTTGACTTCACTGAAGTATCAACGCCATTTCTGGTTATGCCATCCGTATTAATACCCATGAAAGTTCCTACCCCAACCCTTGTTAATGAAATAGTAGGATTTGATCCCATGTACCAGGCTGTAGCACCGGCTCCCATTGAAATCTGGTCAAACTCTTTTAAAGTTTTCGTACCATCAATATCTAATGCGGTAAGACTAAAAGTATCCAGTTTCTGATCCACATTTGTTCCGCTGGCTTTAAAGCTAATGGTAAATACTGCGTAGGAATATCCAATAGACGGACCTGATGTAATCTGAGGTTGTAAGCCCTCAATATAACCTCCATTCTTCAATGTATTATCATCTATCGTATTAATAGTTGCTCCTCCTACAAGGCTATCAATAGATACAATGGCATCTAAACCCGGGGCCACATTTTCATATTTATATATAGCACCTGCTTTGTTATTGGTTCCTGCAATTAAAACAGGGTCGGCACTAAAATTCAATTTTGAATTAGTTGAGACAACAGTTTGAGCATGTAAATTAAAACTGAATAAGAGTACTGCTGCTATTAGTAAAAGACCATTAATTAATCTATTGTGGGGTACAATTGTTTTCATTTTCTTTGGTTTGAGGTTTTCGAATAAAATGGGTATGTTTTTTTGTCACACCGTAATTTTACCGTCTTTCGATTGTAAAAATGATCAATTATGGAAAATATTTCCGTAAATTTTCGGTAATCGTATGTTATTCTTCGACGAATGGATTGTTTTTGTCGTTTTCCGGAATTTATGACTTGTTATTTTATTCTTCTTTCAATTGATTTACCAAAACAAAGTTTTTAAATAACATTATCATTGGAGAAAAAGAATGAAAACGGGTAAAACTAAAAGAGTCTCCCGCACGAGAGACTTTTCAATAAATTAAACCACTGATCCAAATAAAAGGGAAAATGGAATAGATTATACAACGGTGATCCTGCCCATTACTTCAGGTTTCATGGATTTACTGATGGGGATCACTTTTCCGTTAATCACGATAGAATTATCCTGGATATCTTTAATTTTATTTAGGTTTACTATATAAGAGCGATGCACTTTCATAAAATATTTTGTTTTCATTTTTTCTTCAACGGCTTTAAGAGTGCTGTGTGTCAAATAAAATTTTGAGTCTGTAAAATATTTTACATAATCGCCCACACTTTCTATGTATAAAATATCCTGGTAGTTAAGTCGAATAAATTTACCTTCTGTTTTGATAAAAAAATCTTCTTTGGTAGCTTCGTCGGTTACCTTATTATTCGCTTCTGTAACTTTATTGATACTTTCCTGAAAGCGGTTAAATGAAAAAGGCTTTTTCAGATAGTCTGAAACATTATATTGAAAGGCATCAAAAGCATAATCAGTTTTGCTTGTAGTAAGAATTACTTTAGGCATGTACAATAATTTATCCAGGAGGCCAAAGCCGTTTTCTCCGGGCATCTCTACATCCAAAAAAAGTATATCTATTTCGTTATATCTAAGATAATTAAAGGCGGTTTCAGCATCAGAAAATGAACCCATCATCTCCATATTTCCCTGTTTTTCACAATAACGTTCCAAAAAGCTCCTGGCCATAGGCTCGTCATCTACTATAACACATTTAAATTTCATACACACTCATTAATTTGATTTTTTAGACGCTCCAGTTCCTTTTCAATAATCGGGAAACTTTGAGCGTAATTACTTTTCAATTCGTTATACAAATCTTTTATGTCGCTTATATCCGAAGTTTCTTTACACCTTTCTTCTAATACTTCTGCCTTTTTAGCGAGTTGAGTAAGTCCTACAAAACTAAATGTGGGCTTTAATTTATGCACCTGGGAACGCACTGGCTCTATAGTTCCAAGGGCAAAGCTTTCATCAATATCCTTTACAAAACCCGGAGCCATATCTACAAACATACTGAAGATCGTAGTGGCATGCTCCATATCTCCTTCGTACATACTTTGAAGGAATTCACTGTCCAGTCTTTTGTCAAAAGAGAAAGGTATGTTATTCATCAAGTATTGGTTATGAAAATAAAAACGAATAATATGGACTTATAGTATATGATTTCCGGGAGAAAGAAGGTATAGGTTTTTTTGAAAGTTATTAATAAAAACTCTTACAGATAATTTTATTTTTTACAAAAAACAATCCTAACGCTTTATGCCAACGGAATGTTCTTGATAATTCTTTTACATGTTTAATATCCATTCTAAATAACTTCCCGTCATGAAAAAAATATTACTCATTTGCACAATCCTGATTTTATCAAAAGTTAACTTATCTCTTAGCATTGGTTAATATTTTCTACTTTTTTCCCCAATTATTCTTATACTATCCTTTTGCTGGGGAAATTATTTCCTGAAAGCAAGAATGCGCTTAGTTTAATTTTTCACTTTAAAGAAATGTTTTAATAAATAATAAAATATTTAAACAATTAAAAATTCAATCATATAAAATAAATTTATATTTATAAATAGATTGACAATCCAAATTTTAATTATTGTATGAGGCAAATAATGCTATTCATCGTTTACTAAATCTACAAGTAATTATTTTTTTTGGAGGGAATCTGATTAAACTGGTCCATATTTTGTTTAAATTTTTATAAATAAACTTAAACAATTAAAAAATTAAAATTATGCTTAAAAAATCAATTCTTCAATCTGCAGGAACAGTGTTTCTGGCAGGTTCATTAGCCCTGGTAACCCTTACTTCATGTAAGAAAGACTCTACCGCTATCTCGCCCCCGCCTTCTAATACTATTACTGATGTTGTTTCAACAAATACCAGCTTTAGTATATTAAAAGCCGCAGTTGTGAAAGCTGATTTGGCAACTACTCTTAGCGGAACGGGCCCCTTTACAGTGTTCGCTCCTAATGATGCTGCCTTTACAGCTTCCGGAATTACCCTGGCTTCCATTAATACCCTTTCTGCTGATGAGCTAAAGAAAATTTTATTGTATCATACATTATCGTCTAAAGTAATTTCAACTGCTGTTCCTGCCGGGCCTAATGCGCCCGTAACCACAGTTAATGGGGATCCTATTTATGTTACCCGGAATAATAGTGGTGTATTTATAAATGGAATTAAGGTACAAACCGCAGATGTAGCTGCAGACAATGGTGTTATCCATGTTTTGGATAGAGTGCTATTACCGGCAAAAGGTAATTTGGTTGAGGTTGCCCAAGGTGATACTACATTTTCTTTCCTGGTTGCTGCAGTTTTAAGGGCAAGTTCAGGCAATACAGATGTAGTTGCCGCACTTTCGGGAACTGGTCCATTTACTGTATTTGCTCCAACTAATAATGCATTTCGGGCTGCGGGGTTTTCTACCATTAATGATGTAAGTAATGCAGATCCAAACACACTAACATCCATCCTTACGTACCACGTAGTAGCAGGAAGGGTATTTTCATCTGATTTAAGTGATGGTGCTCAACCCGCTACATTAAATGGAGCTAATGTAACTATTGGGTTAACCTCAGGAGCCAGTGTTAAAGGAAACAGCAATGCTTCACCCTCTAATATTACTGCCGCAAACATTTTGGCAACAAATGGTGTTGTTCATGTAATTGATCGTGTACTACTTCCTTAGAAAAAATGGAGCGTTTGTTAAATAAGGCGAAAAAAAGAAGCTGTCTCAAAAACCTGAGTCAGCTTCTTTTTTAGGTAATAACGGAATGAATATTTTAAGAAATTAAAAAATCAATTATTTAAAAAGGTTTAGCTGAAAATTGGTTTACAAATGCTTGATTTAAATTGGGATACTGCATTTTCTATTTGTTCAATAACAATTTAAAAAGCGAAAGTGCGGCAATATATTGAAATAAAAATCGTAGGAATTTCTTGGTTTACTGTAGAAATTATCGCCTATCCTAAATAGGATAACTTTTAATTTCGCCAGTTATTTTTTCGCTTATCTTATGTCTCCTGCAAATATTTATGTACAAAACTTATAGCCATAGAGCCTTCGCCTACTGCCGAGGCAACCCGATTCATAGCACCTGAACGAACGTCGCCCGCAGCAAAAATACCAGGGCTACTGGTTTCAAGCAAATAAGGATCACGGGTTTTTTTCCAGATTTTGGCAAATGAATCATAATTGGTAAGGTTACGCCCTGTCTCTATAAATCCCTTGCTATCTTTGATAATATCCGGTCGTATCCATTCAGTATATGGCCTGGCACCTATGAAAATATACAGCGCTGATGCTTTATAACTGGCTTTTTCCTCTGTATTCCTGTTAATGACAGTAAGGTTTTCAAGGTAGGTGTTACCATTCACTTCAGTTATTTCGCTATCGGGAAGCAATTCTATATTTGGTGAAATCCCAATCTCATTAATCAGGTAAGCAGACATAGTATAAGTTAAAGAATCCCGACGGATAACGATATAAACTTTTTTTGCAAATTTTGACAAATGCAACGCTGCCTGCCCGGCGGAATTTCCTCCACCAATAATGAACACATCCTTTTCCCTGAAGTAGCTGGCTTCAGTTCTGGCGGCGCCATAATAAACACCTGCCCCGGTAAAATCTTCAATACCTTTTGCTTCCAACTTACGGTAATCTACTCCTGTTGTGATCACTATGGATCTGCTCACAATTTCCTGGCCATCGCTCAAAATAATAATCTTATAGCCATCCTTTAACTTAATTTCACAAACTGAACGCGGTAAAAGAAACTCGGCACCAAGTCTTTGGGCCTGGCTGATGGCACGACGGGTAAGATCTGCGCCACTTAATCCAGCCGGAAAGCCAAGGTAATTCTCAATGCGTGAGCTGGTACCTGCCTGTCCGCCAGGTGATCTTCGCTCTATCAATAGGGTCTTTAAGCCTTCAGAGGAGCCATATACTGATGCGGCAAGTCCGGCCGGTCCTCCACCAATAACTACCACATCATATACCTCATTCTTAATCTGGGTAGTTAGTCCCACTTTTTCTGCTATGGACCTTATAGTAGGTTTTGTAGTACAAATGCCATCTTCATAAATAACCAGCGGCAGATCTTCTAAGTCAAGGTTGTTTACCTCCACCAATGTTTTGGCTTCAGGATTGGTCTCAAAATCAAACCATAAGTAAGGAATAAGATTTCCTGCCAAATAATCTTTTATCTCGTGTGATAATGGAGAAAATTGATAGCCCACTATTTTAATTCCTTTAAAATCAGGGGTATAATGTCCCTGCCAATCATCCAGCAGATCATCAATTACGGGGTAAAGCTTTTCCTCTGCCGGATACCAGGGCTTAGTAAGATAGTAATCCAGTTGTACCACATTGATGGCCTTTATAGCCGCCACTGTATCAGAGTAAGCGGTCAGCAGCATGCGCTTTGCGTCAGGGTATATTCTAAGTGCTTTTTGTAAAAAATCTACGCCTTCCATTTCCGGCATGCGTTGGTCAACCAGGAACAAAGCAACTGTATCACCGCTGTTTTTGAGCGCTGCCAATGCCTCCAACGCTTCGTTTGCCGAAATGGTACTGATGATCTTATATTCAACGTTATACCTGGCTCTCATATCACGGCGGATGGCGTGCAACACCTGCTCATCGTCATCTACAATAATGATAAATGGAAGTTTCATTCGTCAATCCTTTTTAATGGTTGTAGGCAAATCAATGCTAAATTCTGTTCTGCCCGGTCTGGAATCTACTTTTATATTTCCGTTATGTCGTTTAATAATTCGCTGCACGAGATCCAGGCCAATGCCTGTACCCTCACCCATTTTTTTTGTGGTAAAGAACGGATCAAATATCCGTGACAGAATTTCAGGAGAAATGCCGGAACCATTATCAATTATTTTTACATTCATGTATTCGGAATTACAGGTAGTTTCTATAACAATTTCCCCATTTTTTTGAAGAGCAAAAATAGCATTATCAATAATATTTGTCCATACCTGGTTAAGCTCTCCTACATAAGCCGGAATTTCGGGTACACTTTCACAGAATATTTTTTTCACTGTAATACTTTTTTCACGCAGTTTGTACCCTAATAAGGTCAACGTATTTTCAATATCCTGGTGGATGTCAGTTGGCTGTAGTTCGTTTGATTGGTCCATATGCACGTGGCTCTTTATGGCACCCACCAAATGGGAAATCCGCGATGAAGCTTCACCAAGATCCTTGATAATTTTATAAGAACTTAACAAATTGTCAAGCCATTGTACCACACTGATAAAGGCATTTTTTTCAACATTGGCAGACAGCTTTTCGAGCTCCTCTGTCGAAATCCCAAATTCTGAAAATGTCTCTGCCAACCCTCCGCTTTCCGGAACATTCTTATCATCCAGCCATTCTTCTATTTCATCTTCGTTTCCGAGTCGTTGCATTACCGAACGTTTCTTCAGGTTTGTAGATTCAGTCTCTTTTTTTTGCACTAAAGCACGAATATTCTGAATTTGCTTCGTAGTCATATTGCATTGAATCAACTTCTCTGTGAGCTCATAATTTCGGTCCAGCCGTTTTGAAAGCTCATTAGAAGTACTGTTGATTGCTGCAGCCGGATTATTCAATTCGTGTGCAATGCCTGCTGCCAGGTTGCCCAGGGCATTTACCTTTTCGTATTGCAATTTTGTAGTAGCAAACGATCTCGCCCTTTCGGTCATGTACCCTATAAGCTTTTGAATAAAATCAGGGTTAAGTTGCTCAAGCTCCAGAAAATAATCTTTGTGAAGACGAAGCAATTTTACATGGCCGTTCGCATAAGAATATCCCGGGTAAGTTTTCATCCTTGAATAAGGCATAAGGCCTCCAACACCTCCAATAGCGGAAGAATTCTCGAAAGTATAATAATAAACCTGTCGCCCGTTTATATTCATATAAAAAGAAATCTTTCCTTCCAATAAAAACCACATCACCTCAGCCGGGTCTCCGTATTTGGCAATAAGACCTCCTTCTGAATATTCATGATACTCGGAGTGGTCCAAAATCCACTGCAGATTTTGGCCTGGAAGGTCACTTAACGCAACAACTTTTCTTAGTTCGTCAATTGTTATGGTGGTCATTAAAAATAAAATTACAGTTTTTCAATCGTCTACAACTCCTGTTTTTTATTAATTAATTTTCAAATTTGAGAACACATTCAAAAAGTAGCCTAAGCTTGAAAACCTTCAATATACTTAAATAATATATCCTCATACCCAAGATTTTTAAACCCGAAAAAGGGTTATTAATTATACTTTTAATTATGGAAGACAACCGCATCAAGAATAATGAAATTTGCTTTCTACCTGTTCCCAAAAATTTCTTTAACTAGTTTCTGCGTTGATGATTTTACAAAATTTTCAATTTGGTCCTCTGAAATCAAATTGGTACCCGAAACAATTGTATTCCCTTGTTGCAGGAAGGGAGCAGAACATGCATTTTGAACGCTGACATTTATGTTATAGTTACATGAGTTATCACCGCAAGGATTATAGTTATAAGTAAATGAACCTATAAAATCATTGTCCTTTACTTTAATAAGCCTGAATTCTAATTTTAAACCATATACATCAAAATAATTGGTACAATTGACCGTGTGTTCAAGGTTACCCTTTCTTTTACTGGTTGTATAGTATACAAAAGAATTCATCGGGTATTTTACAAATTGAATACTACTTAATTCCAATATCAGGTCCGTTTCTGTTAACTCTTTTATCCTGGAATAATCGTTTACACTTTTATCCCCCAATACTTTTTCAAATAATGCCCTGTCCCTTACTGTAAATCCGGCTTTCAGAAGCTCTTTCTCGATTACATTGTACACGTTAATATCATTGATGTTATTGGCTCCATCATTATTTTTTGGGGTTTTTATACTGTTGTCTTCCTGTGTTACCTCTCTGCTTGCATTTGGCACCCTGAGCACAATGGTTGGGTTAGGGTTGTTTTTTAAAAACTCTAACTTACTTGAATTAGTTACATCTTCATCTTTTGCAGTGTTTAGCGCAAATACGCCATTATATTTTGTATCTGCTACCTGCCTTGCCGGAGCGCTTGCAAGGGCCAATACAAAAAATACTGCAGCAACGATTGCTACGAGGATTGATTGATTATATTTTTTCATAAAAAGTGGTTTTTAATTTTGGATAGAATAAAAAAAACAAGGCAATCACAATAACATAGGTAAGTATATCATACCAATCAAAAGTTCCTCTGACAATCCCGATGTATTGCAGTATTTCGGTAATAAATGGTAAGCAAAGGAGAGATAATTTTCCAGAAGGCTTTATATATTTTAATTCAGTAAGCGCAAATGCAGTAAGACAAAGTGAAAAACACCAGGCTATATCAGAAAAATATCCTGTAAAAAAAAGCCTGAGGCTTTTATTTTTTATAATAAATGAACCTGATCCTAACCCTACCCATTTAAACAGAATAATACCAGGCTGAAACAACAAATAATTAATAGTACCAGCTAATAAGATTAGAAGGATAAGTGACAATATGATTTGGTATCTCAATGAAAATCTCATTACCCATTTTATAAGTTAGGTAAAACACTTATGTGAATGTAATAATTCTTTAATTATCACTGAGTAATATTTTCAACAAATGTGCTAAACTCCTTTATAAATATCACTTTATAAATATCACTTTAGGCAATTCAAAAGAGTCATAAACGATCTTTTCCTAAGGTAAGGCCTTCAATAAATTAATTTTTATAATTTCTCTCAAATCAAAATAACAATCGGTTAAATTTGTTGCTTCACTGTATACGGGAAGCGGGTACATTTACGAAGTATGATCAATGAAAAAAAAATCGGGTTAAAAGAAGCTATTTCCATTGGAATTGGAGGTATGGTAGGCGGTGGAATATTTGCCGTACTTGGGCTTGCGGTAACGCTGGCAAAAGGAGGAACTCCTCTAGCTTTTTTATTCGCAGGAATTTTAGCTTTAATCACTTCGTACAGCTATGTGAAACTTTCAAAAACCTATCCAGACAGAGGAGGCACCGTAAAATTTATCAACCAGGGATTTGGCGCATCCGTTTTTAGTGGCGCAATGAATAACCTGCTATGGATAAGTTATATCATTATGCTTTCCCTTTATGCTTCTGCATTTGGCTCTTATGCACCCAACTTACTTGAGATCACCCATAACAAAACCAATGATTTTCACATTTATGCAAGTGCCATCATTATACTCGCAACTGCGATCAACTATTACAGCATTGCCGTTGTTGGGAAAATAGAATCGTATGCTGTAATTATCAAATTGGTTATCCTTATTGCATTTGTTGGAATTGGCTCTTATGGTTTAATAGGGAACCCGAATATCTCTCAGTTAGCCATTTCACATTGGGAAAACCCCATCAAATTATTTGCCGGGGGAATGGTAATCTTTGTGGCTTATGAAGGTTTTGAGCTTATCGCCAATGCCGTTCCTGATCTGATCAATCCTGAAAAAAATATTGCACGGGCTTATTACATTTCCGTAATTTTTGTAATTCTTCTTTATATCATCATTGCTTTTGTAACTGTAGGTTCACTTCCGTTTCAACAAATAACCAAGGCAAAAGATTACGTATTGGCAGAGGCTGCCAGGCCAATGCTCGGGCAAATTGGTTTTTCAATTATAACCGTTGCCGCGTTGATATCAACCTTTTCCGCAATTAATGCTTCGCTATATGGAGGAAGCCACGTAAATTTTGAAATTTCCCAGGATGATGAACTGCCCAACTATTTTTTGGCTAAACTTTGGAAACAGCCTGTCGGTCTGATGATCACTGCAGTTGCCACTTTAATTTTGGTAAATGTGCTTAATTTAGAAAGTATTTCAACAGCAGGAAGTATTGGTTTTTTATTAATTTTTGGTATGGTTAACCTGGCAGGATTTAAGTTATCAAAAAACACGGGTGGAAATAAAATAATTCCTTTGGCAGGTTTCATATTGTGTATGATAGCATCGGCGATTTTAATCCACCAACAATACAGTTCAAACATAATAGGTGTAATTGTATCTGCCGCAATTATTGGCTTTTGTTTCATAACCGAATGGATTTATAAAAGATCGAAAAAGATATAAATTTCCAGCAATGAACTATTTAACACTTGAACTTTCTAAGTAAACTGGTAAAACCTGGTTACAAAATCAAAATCTTAATTATTTGTTTGTTTACTCCGGAGAAAAATAGTTGCAAAAAAAATCTTACGCCTATCTTTGATACTATAATTTCTAACGCGATTGCCAGTGCCTGAAGATATCCAAAAAAGTCTTCTTACTTCAAACTCTAAAATTCAATCAAAATGAAAAAATATTTCACACTTTTATTATTGCCCGCATTAATGTTGAGTACAGAAGTTTTTGCTCAATCATTATATACCGCTCCTCTCGGCATTGAATCCTATACTTTTCGTAACAGTTTTCCAAAAGATATTGTCAAAACGCTTGATACCATTCAACAGTTGGGATTTACAGAATATGAAGGAGGCAGCTATGGCATGCCTGCAGCGGAATTCATAAAATTGTGCAGCGACAGGGGGATCAAAATTATTTCTACGGGTGCTGATTATGGTGAACTGGTAAAATCTCCTGAATCGGTAGCGCATACAGCAAAAAGCCTCGGCGCTAAATATGTAATGTGCGCCTGGATACCTCACAAAAATTCAGGGTTTACTTTGGAGAATGCAAAAAACGCCGTGGAAGTTTTTAATAAAGCCGGTAAAGTTTTAAAAGATAGTGGCATTACCTTTTGTTATCACGCTCATGGTTATGAATTTCAACCATACCATAATGGCACTTTGCTCGACTACCTTATTAAAAATACCGATCCGAAATATGTTTCTTTTGAGATGGATATTTTGTGGGTACACTTTGGTGGTGGCGATCCGGTTGCCTTGCTTAAAAAATATGGAAACCGCTGGAAGCTCATGCATTTAAAAGATCTTAGAAAAGGAACTAAAAAAGATTTGAGCGGTGGCACTTCGCAGGAAAATGATGTAGCGCTTGGCACAGGAGAAATTGACATTCCTGCCATATTAAAAGAAGCCAAAAAAGTGGGTATCAAACATTATTTTATTGAAGATGAAAGCAACCATCCGGGCGAGCAGGTACCAAAAAGCATTGCATATCTGAAAAGCCTGAAGGAATAATTTCTTGTAAAACGTTGCATAAGCAAATTTGTTTCATAAAAGGATGGCCCAAACGGGTCATCCTTTTTTAATATTTTACAGCCGTAATTAATTAAAAAATATTATTCCAAAGGAATCCGTTTTCCATTTTCTTCAAGCCACATCTCAAATGATTGTAATTCGGGGTTTAGCTCGCGCGAGTAATTTACATCCCGCATGCTGTTGCACACCTCATCAAAATCCTGGTAGAACTGGAACATGTTTCCCAAATCATCCGCGCCGGGAAAACCAAAACCACGATACTGTTCAGGTGTCACTTCATTATAAGTTACTTCTTCTTCCAAATATTTTGTAAGGGCTTTTGCCATCTCAGTACAGGTAAGCTGGTCGCCGGCAACGCCTATTCTTTTACCGATCGTTTCCTCTCCTTTTTTAAAAATTCCATACGCACATTTGCCGATATCATCTGCCGCTATACCTGCCATTTTTTTATTGCCCATAGGAAAGGTGATTGAGAATTTACCATCTTCGCCTCTTTTAGGCCCTGCACCAAAATAGATGAGGTTATCAAAATACCAGGAAGCCAGCATAAAAGTAACAGGCACACCCGCATCAATAAAATATTGATCCGATTCGCCTTTTGCGTCAAAATGCGGAACCTTATATTTTCCACGCAGTGTTGGCATGCTATCGTCTTCCAAAGGAACATATTTTCTTACATCCTCAAGTGTAGACCAGATTACATGTTTCAGTCCGGCCTCTTTTGCAGCTTTTGCATAAATCTTTGCCTCTTCCATTTCTTTTTCAGGAGAAAAATGCGCCCAGAAAAAAGTAACAAAATAAGCTCCGTAAGCACCTTCCAGCGCCTTGCGCACACTTTCCGGATCATCCACATCGCCCTTTACCACTTCGGCTCCCAAAGCTGCCAGTTCCTTTGCCTTACCGGATTCAGGATCTCTTGTTACAGCCCGAACCGCAAATTCACTATTCGGGTCGTTTAAAATGGCACGGGCAAGACCGCCGCCCTGGGCTCCGGTTGCTCCAAAAACTGCTATAATTTTTTTATGAGACATATTTGTAATTTTTTTCTCAATTTAAGATATTTTAATCTAACATAGGATTACATCGGCCTGCCTTTTGTTTCAGCCGCTATCATCCAAAGCAAAATAAAAATGTTAAATAAAAGTTCGTTTACTGTCAGCCGTTACCGCATATTTATACATCCCGATTTCAAAATAATTTTGTAGCTTGAATTCATTCACCATTCACTATTTACCAATGTCACACTTTCAACTTTCACCTCAACAGATAGATGCCTATAATAAAGATGGCTTTGTAATTGTAAAAAACTTTTTGCAGGAAAAGGAAATCAACAAATTATATGCAATCGCCACAGACGATGATACTTTACGGAAACATGCATTTGATCTGAACGACCAGTCGGGCAAAAAAACAAAACTGACTTTGTGGTACACACCCGGAAATGACGCGTACGGCTTACTTACCAAAAGTGAGCGTATGATCAATTCTGTTGATCAATTAATGGATGGCAACAGCGCCATTTGTCATTTTCACAGCAAGTTGATGCAGAAAGAACCTAAAGTAGGCGGCGCGTGGGAATGGCACCAGGATTATGGCTATTGGTATAAAAATGAATTTCTTTTCCCCGACCAGATGATGTCCGTAATGATTGCCATCACTGAGGCTAATAAACAAAATGGTTGTTTGCAGGTGATAAAAGGTTCTCATAAAATGGGGCGAATCGAACATGGATTTGCCGGCGAGCAAGTAGGCGCTTCGCAACATTATGTTGACCTTGCCTTAAAAACTATGGAGTTGGTTTATGTTGAAATTATGCCGGGCGATGCGTTGTTTTTTCACAGCAATTTATTGCATCGTTCCGAAGCCAACCTTTCAGAAAAACCACGTTGGTCATTGATCTCGGTTTACAACAGAAGCTCGAATATTCCATACAATGAACCTTCCCAATCTTCCACGGTTCCTTTAAAAGCGGTTCCCGACGAAGCTTTGATGGAATGGGAAACAGAAGGCATCGGTGCTGCGGCTAATTTTTTGGAGAAAGAAAAGGATGAGGCGTTAAAATAAGTGAATCCAACTCTTTTAAGAAAATTAAAACTGATATCGACAGTTTGTACTGCAACCTCTCCAAAATAATCTTTAGATTTGTTTGCTTGAAACGTATTGCGGATTTAACCAAATCCGGTACAACAACTTAGAAAAATATTCACCTGTAAAACAACAATTAGTAATTATGAAATTAGCAATCCTTGGTTCCGGTTTTATCGCCCGTTTTTATGCAGATGCATTAGTTGGCCAAAGAAGAAAAGATGAGATCACGATCGTGTACAGCCGTACACTTGAAAACGCAAAAAAATTTGCCGACGATTACAAAGTGCCCCATTATACAGATAGTATCAAAGAATGTGTATCGCATAAAGAGGTGGATGCAGTAATTATTGGTTTGTCGAACGACATGCATCTTGAGTCTGTGATTGCAGCTGCTGAAGCAGGAAAGCATGTGTTGTGTACCAAACCTCTTGGTCGTAATGCCAAAGAGGCTTACCAAATGTTGCAGGCGGTTGAAAAAGCCAATGTTACCGGCGGTTACCTTGAAGACCTTGTGTATTCTCCCAAATCTTTAAAATCAATGGCAACCATTCAAAGCGGTGCAATAGGCGAAGTAATCTGGGCCAAAAGCAGGGAAACCCATCCCGGCCCGCACAGCGACTGGTTTTGGGATAAAGAAAAATCAGGCGGCGGAGCGATCATTGACCTGGGCTGCCATTGTGTGGAATTGTGCAGGAATTATATTGGCAAAAATGTAAAACCTGTTGAGGTGATGTGCTGGGCCGATACACGCGTTCACCCGATAGATGCAGAAGACAATGCCGTGGCTTTGGTAAAGTATGAAAACGGCGCCATCGGACAATTTGAAGTGAGCTGGTCTTTTAGAGGCGGCATGGATTTGAGAGAAGAAGTAATGGGAACCGAAGGAACCATCTGGACGAATAATTTTTTGAGAACCGGTTTTGAAATGTTCACTTCAGGCAAAGGCGGAAACTATATTGCAGAAAAAGCGGAAAGTAACTCAGGTTGGCTTTTTCCTGTTGGTGATGAAGTAAATGAACTCGGTTACAACCACATGTTCACTGATATGTTTGACGCCATCGATAACAAAAAACAACCCCTGGAAAATTTTTATGACGGTTATGTCGTAAACGCAATTTTAGATGCAGCCTTTGTTTCAGCGAAAAGTAAAAAATGGGAACCCGTTCAAATAGACGACTGGCGCGGTGTTGCCCAAAAGAAAGTGCAAGGAGTAGCCGCTTTGTGGTAGGATGAAGGTCTTTGAATGTTATCAATGGCTATTCATAAATGCTACCGCGAATATATAAAAACCGTGCTACACTCATTTCTGATATCTCATCTTAATGACGGTATTTTAAAATACTATTTTGTAAGCTATTTCAAACCAGGATTTCTATCGGCTTATCGTTTTTCTATCGACCCCGTTTTTTTATTTTTAATAATATACTTTTTTTCTCCGGAAGTGATGAAGCGTTTAAAAAATAATTTCGTCATCGTGTCTTTATATGTTGACGTGAACAATGTTGAC
>DAHXOZ010000390.1 GCA_027364635.1 bacterium
TCGGTAATACAAAAGTATTTTACATCCTGCGATATGGTGATACGCATTTCATCACAAGTTCTGAAAAAATGATCAATAGCATTGCGACTGTTAAAGATAACTGCAGTATAAGCGGTAATATCTATCTTTTGTTTCCTGAATTCTTTGGATGGTATCGGATCTACACTTATTGGATTGGCAAAACTGAGGTTAACATTATACTTTCTCGCCATCTCAAAATAAGGAGATTTTTCGCTTTCCGGTTTTGATTGGGTAATGAGAATATTTTGAATTTCCTTCACTGTTTTGGGTTCCGTAGGTTGGTTGTTTGTATCCATTTTAGAATTCATGCAGTAAGAGGGCAAAGTTAGGGCTTTTTATTAAGACAATTTAAAACAGCAATCTAATAATTCGCTAAATTTCATATGAAATAATCAATTGCTACTTTATAGAGGATCAGTAAAGGAATTATTTCAGCCGCCACAATGTAAATGATAAAGTGAAATGGTTTAATTGGGATCTTTTTCTCAATAACTCCATAACTTTTTACATATCTCGATAAAAAAAGCAATCCAATTACCATTAGTGATATATTCGTAATTACGGGTAACCATTGCCGGTTGATAAAGGCAAGTAAAATAATAATTGGAACCAAAAAAACACCTGTAATCTTATTTACAAGAAATATGGCAAAAATATAACCGTTTGTACTTTCCTGTACATCCGACAACCAACCCATAAATTTCAACATGCAAAATTTAAGAAAATAAAGAACCCCGATAGAAAGGATGCAGAAAGGTAAAAGTGCTTTTCCACTGAATAATCTTGGTGGATGATAAAAACTAAAAAGAAGCCAGATATAAATTCCTGCGGTGATCGTAAAAAAAATATTCAATATTAACGAAGGAAGTGTGGCTTGTTGTAACTGATCCGACAATTGAGTTTGTCGCAAAGAAGTATTAAAATAAACCCGGAAAAGATTTTTAAAATAAGCACTAAAAAAAGTTTTAAATAGGCCGAGAATTAAAAGCACGAGGCATAAAGAATAAAATAAAAATTCTTTGCCTGAAGTAATATGTTTTTGTTCAACTAAAGAAACGGATTTGCTTTTACTATTAATATACCGGTTCTTTGCCAGTAAGATGCT
>DAHXOZ010000391.1 GCA_027364635.1 bacterium
TATGGGATTGAAAAAATAATTACTGGTTCTAAATATTTTCACTATTCTTAAAACACACTTATGGAAAAAACAATTAAGCCCAACAAACTATTTGTAGCAAGTTGCCTTGCTTTATTAGTAACTTCTTTATCATTTGGTATCCGGGCAGGAACCATGAACAACCTGATGGTTCAGTTTCATTTGGATGCCAAACAAATGGGATTGATTGCCGGAACTGCATTCTGGGGGTTCCCTTTAGCAATAGTTATCGGTGGGATGATTGTAGATATTGTAGGGATGAAACGATTATTGTTACTGGCCTTTTTCCTTCATTTGGTCGGTATTGTAGTTCTTCTTTTTTCATTCGGATTTTTCAGTTTGTATATTTCAACCTTATTTATAGGAATAGCCAATGGTTTGGTGGAAGCCTCCTGCAATCCTTTGGTGACCAGCATTTACCCTGACAATAAAACAACCAAGTTGAACCATTTTCATTTTTGGTTTCCTGCTGGAATCGTAATTGGAACCCTGGTTTCGTTTGGCTTTGCCAAAATTGATTTGAATTGGCAATGGCAAGTTGCCACGATGTTGATTCCTACTTTCATTTATGGATATTTATTCTTTAAACTCGATTTTCCTGTTACCGAAAGGGTTTCATCGGGGGTATCCACTAAAGAAATGTATAGAGCGGTACTGAGTCCTTTGTTTATATTCTTATTCATATGCATGCTGGGTACAGCGATAACTGAATTGTTTACCAATCAATGGGTGGGCGTTTTACTCCAAAATGTTACCAGCAGTGCTATCCTTGTACTGGCGCTGGTTGCGGCGGTGCAGGCAGCGGCAAGAAGCGTAGCAGGCCCCGTTGTCCATCGGATTTCACCTTCAGGATTGTTGTTGTTTTCGGCTATTATTTCGACGATTGGAATCTATATGTTGGGAACCACCAGCGGCGGCATGTTGTTTGTTGCTGCGATCATTTTTGGTATTGGCGTGGCTTATTTCTGGCCAACCATGCTTGGATTTGTTTCTGAAAATATTCCGAAATCCGGCGCATTAGGAATTAATTTGCTGGGGGGCGCAGGAATGTTCGCTGTATCTATTTACATGTTTTTTATGGGAGGATATTATGAC
>DAHXOZ010000392.1 GCA_027364635.1 bacterium
GATGCAGTCTCGCCGTTTCCATTCGCCGGCTAATACCACAACAGTATGGCAGCCTTTTATCCGTACTTAAATGCCCGCCATTAAAAGGCTGGCACATACCTGTTCTCCAAAAGCTCATTTCAACGAGGCCTGCTCTCAGTCATTTGCTTCAAAGCAGGATACATCGATTGATTAAAAATATAAAGACTTTTAATGTTTAATTACTACCGAACATTGAAAGTGGTTTGAGAATGATACAATGATAAAATGCTTTTGATTCTTTTATAGATTTTCTTTTGAAGACACGATGGTTGGAGATTGAAAAAGAAATAAAACTTCCTCAGCGTTTATTTTCCTGCACTCAAAGAATTAAGTTTTTCACTTAGCTCCGTCAGTCCTGCTTTTGTTAAGCAATCGTCTGCAAAAGTGTGCAGTTCCTGTAATGTTTCTTGTGGTACACTTCCAAGTAAGTTGGCGGATTTGTCATCATCCTTTGGATTTAATCCGCGTTTAATAACGCTATTCAGGAGTAATACATTTTTGCGTGAGATTTTCATATCAATCTTCACAGTTTCATTCATACCAGGGATACTTAATATAGTATCGTACACTTTGGCTACATCATTTGTTGTAAGCATATCTACACCTTTTAAATTGTTTAAAAATCGGATAACAAAAATAGAGACCGATTATTAGAATATCCTCATTAAAATATGATGAGGATAGGTTGAACCAAAACCTGAAGTTTAACTTCGCATCTGTTAATCTGATTGTGAAATTGAAAATGTGTAGTTATGGAATTCAGTGAACAACAAAGGCTATCCATTGCGAAAGCCAAAGCAATGGATATGGTAGATTACCTATCGAGGTTAGGTTATAAACCAGCAAAAGTCAGGAACAATGATTATTGGTATGTATCACCTTTACGTGATGAAAAAACACCTTCTTTTAAAGTCAACCGAAAACTAAACAGATGGTATGACCATGGCTTAGGCAAAGGTGGTAATCTTATTGATTTTGCTATCCTGCATCAAAATTGTACCATAGGCGAATTTCTGCAAAAACTCAATGGCGATTTTTCTTTTCATCAGCCCATTTTTCATCAACATGATAAATT
>DAHXOZ010000393.1 GCA_027364635.1 bacterium
ATGAGTTACAAAAAACCAATCACTTATACTTATTAGACTGGAGGTCACTTACTTGTAATAATATGAATCTCTTAAACAACTATTATGGTTTTTCCGAAACAATTAATGAAGACGGAATATCTGAAAGCCAAAGACTTTTGGAATCAACAAGTTTTTTCCAACTGGTTAAACTAATAAGCATCAGATCATTCTGACGCAAAAAATCTTTTTCAATTAACCTTTCATTTATTAGGTTGATATGGTTAGGTGCCGATTGTTCTATTGCACGAATTAATTCTTTTAATGTTGCATTATTTTTGATGCTGCCAGCCGCATCTAAAACAGTGACCTGCGAGCTGGAATTTTTGATAAACTTTTGGGCAAATTTTATTAAAGAAATCTCTTCTTCTCTGAAAATCGGAATAAAAATACGGTCGCACTTCCCGAATCCTTTATCGAGTAAAACACCTACGGATATTTTACTTTTATTTAAAATTAAGTGTGTCTTTTCGTCAAAAGGCGAATGCTCAAATAAGTTTTCTCTTCCGGTCACCCGGTTGATGAGTTTTTCCGGATTAATAAGTTTTGTCGTAAAACCTAATATTTTACCCAACAGGCTACCTTCAAAAATTGATTGGCCAACGCCTACCAAAAGTAAATCATAGTAGCCTTTATTAGCTACTTCTGCAATGTCCGCGTCTATGTCATTTGACGCCTTAAAAAGGGTGGTTATTTTTTGGTTTAAATTTTCAGACTCTTCTATGATGGGCGAAAAACTTTCTGTTTCATATTGTTCGGCATTGTAGTGATTGGTTTTTTGTAACTCATTATATAGAATAAAGAAAAACGAATGAGTGTATTAAATTCAGCCGTTGGTCAGGCATTGGTTCAAAACCACGCTCAACAACAACTGCGGCAGTAACCCAACAAATAACAGCAATTCTTATTTTGGTTTCAGTCTGCTTTAACCCTGCTTTGTCGCAGTATTTGCGGCATTGGTCTCTTTTTTTATAAGATGAATGGTTGATATGAGTTACAAAAAACCAATCACTTATACTTATTAGACTGGAGGTCACTTACTTGTAATAATATGAATCTCTTAAAC
>DAHXOZ010000394.1 GCA_027364635.1 bacterium
GGCTCTTTTTTGTTGGGAGACTGTCCAGTTCTCTGTCCGTTTAAAAAGTACATACCTGCTTCGGGTAAGTAGTTCTATCCTGGATTCTCCATTGATGAGTTTAGTTTGCTTTTCATATTGTCTTCGTTCTTTTTTGGTGGTGGGCAACTTAGCAATTTCTTCCTGTTTTAAACGCAGCCGTAATGACTGAACGGCTTCCACAATATGCTGTACTACATGGAACTTATCAGCCACAATGGTTGCGCCTGGAAAACTCTGCTCACAAAATTTTTCATACGTGGGGCTGAGGTCGGCAGTGATGGTTTTTACTTTTTGTTTGGCTTCCCCTGTTGTAGCTATAAGTTTGTTTAATTCAGTTACAGTAAGGGTCTCAGCAAGCAGGGCTATCTTGCCGGTTTCCCGGTTGGTCATCACGGTATAAAATTCTTCATCTATCATTTTCTCATCTACCGACATTTGTTCTCCAAAGTTTTCAGGCTTTAAAACGGGTACTGCTTTTTCGCGTTTATCGCTTCCTATAAAATTATCTTTGCCCCATTGTTTGCTTTCTACCGCTTCGGGATAACCACTTAAATAATTACGGTACCAACTGTAAACAGTTTGTGGTTTGAGTTGAAGAAACCCGCCGATAGTGGTAAAGTTCACTGGCTTCTCATCCACCAATTTCTTTTAAAAAATCCCGGAACTCCCTGGTAGTTTTCATGCCGGGGATATGAAGGTTATATTCATTGACGTAGCCTTTGGTGCCACCTCGCTCTTTCCATCTGCGTCTGATGAGTCGCAGATATATTTTCTTTAATGAAAATGCATGGGTGAGTATATCTATCTCATTGCAGTACCCATCCAACACCACGTCTTTGCCCAACAGGGCAGCAGGAACACGATCTTCCTTTTCTACTAATTCTATTATCCATTCCGTCGGCTTATTCTCAACACTGTTGGCATCAAAATCTTTGAGATATTCTTCCGGTATTAATATCTTTAATACCTCTTCATTAAAATCTGATTGTTTAATGTTGGGCATAGTAGTATTTTTATACGCTAAGTTACTCTTAGCACATCAAAATATTAATTAGCC
>DAHXOZ010000395.1 GCA_027364635.1 bacterium
CCGGGCTGGTTATAAAATGGCTTCCTGCACTTCTTTAGCTTTGCCTAATCCATGTCCAACAACTCCATTTTCATTTCCTACAACTACAATTGCAAAAATCCGCAGCCTGCGCAAACCGGAACCTTACAAAGGAAAAGGTGTGAAGTTTGAAGGGGAAGTGCTGCGCAGAAAAGCAGGTAAAGCAGCAGGTAAATAATTGATAGAATCTGTTGTTTTGTTATTGATACAGTAAACAAACAAATAAGCAGGAATTTTAATCTGCTTCAAAAAAATAAAAAAATTCCGGCAGTATCGGAATATAAAATAGAATAAAATGAACTCAAAAGTTAGTGCACGTCAAAAAATAAGATACCGCATCCGTAAAAAAATAAGCGGAACGGCACAAAAGCCACGCTTAAGCGTTTTTAGAAGTAACAAGGATATTTATGTTCAGTTAATTGATGATGCCAGCGGAACTACTATTGCATCTGCATCTTCACGCGAGAAAGATATTGCTGCACAAAAAGGAAATAAAGTAGATGCAAGCAAAAAAGTAGGTGAAGCCATTGCAAAAAAATCACAGGAACTTGGAATTAAGAATGTGGTATTTGATCGCAGCGGCTATTTGTATCATGGTCGTGTAAAAGCAGTTGCTGATGGCGCAAGAGAAGGTGGATTAGAATTTTAAATCAATTTGGAAACGTAAGTTTAAGAAATAAAATTTATAAACAATTATAATGTTGAAATCAAATACACAGAGAATAAAAGGCGCTGATCTTTTTGCGGATGCGGTATCTTATTTTTTGACGTGCACTAACTTTTGAATTCATTTTTATTCTATTTTATATTCCGATACTGCCGGAATTTTTTATTTTTTAGAAGCAGATTAAAATTCCTGCTTAATTGTTTATTTACTGTATCAATTTCAACAAAACAGCAGAATCGATCAATTATTTACCTGCTGCCTTACCAGCTTTTCTGCGCAATACTTCACCTTCAAACTTCACCCCTTTTCCTTTATAAGGTTCAGGCTTACGAAGACTGCGGATTTTAGCGGCAACTTGTCCCAGCAATTGCTTATCAACACTTG
>DAHXOZ010000396.1 GCA_027364635.1 bacterium
TGAAAACCCTGATGAGCTTAATGATACGATTACTTCTATGCAGGAAGAATATAGAAAACCAGCAGGCCGCGAAGAGGCCACAGCTTTGGCTACTATGGTAAATGGCAGGCAGCCGGTAAACAAAAACGCTTCTGTTGCTGATGAGTTAGAAAAAATTTATGAACTAAAACAAAAGGGAATCCTAACAGAAGATGAATTCAATAATTTAAAAATAAAAATTTTAAACCGCTAAAAAAGCGCTCTTATTATAAAATAAAAATACCAAATAAAAGTTCGTTTACTGTGGTTCTTCAAAAAATGCAACACTCACAGAGGCTAAGATGTTTCGTCAGAATTTTTGAATGCCCAATCCTCGGGCATAAATCCATTTTGCTTTATCTCATCAAGGCTGTCCGTGCGTTTTACATGTATTGTCCAGGTTGTTATGTAATCCGGGTTGATAATGATATTACCAGTTGCCTTTTCTTTATATTCACCTTCTGCTGCTTCGTTAATTGCTTCTTTATCATAAGGAAGTTGAAATACACTTCCATCGTTTCTATTAAATTTAAGAAATCCATTATCTGTCAATTCACCGACCGTACCTGATGATTGATATTGTTCAACTAATTTTTCGTCTTCATCAATAAAAGTTAAACCGATAAGAAAAACCTTTCCTTTTAAAAATGTTTGAAGTTCTTCCCTGGTCATTTTACTACTTTTTGTTTTGATTCAGCAAATGTTACAATCCTCCTGCGTTCCCCAATAATTAAGAGTGCTAAAATAATTTTGACAGCAGAAATAATTATATAAGAATAATTTGACCTTGTTGCGCCTTGTGTAAAACTTTTTAATTGGAAGTATTGTGCAGACCTATAAGGTTTCAAAAACCTTATAGGTCTTCTATAGCTCTGTATCATTGATTGTTATTTTTGGATCAACTGTTTGCTGATGAAATTTAATAAATCCTTCTTTGCCGCCAAACCATTCCAATATTTCATTTCTTAATTATTGTGCAGACCTATAAGGTTTCAAAAACCTTATAGGTCTTCTATAGCTCTGTATCATTGATTGTTATTTTTGGAT
>DAHXOZ010000397.1 GCA_027364635.1 bacterium
GGAGTATTTTGATTTGACCTGGTAACAACCAGAAATTGACGGATGATAAAAGTGCTTAACAGTAAACCAACTTTTATTTGATATTTTTATTTTGAGATGGCAATTCTACGCGTGGATGATTAGAACTTTTCATCAAAAGTTTACATTTATTTAAATACTTTGAAGGCAACCTATTCAAAAAAAACCAGGCTTATGTTTTATCTTTGCATCATTGAAAAAGATAGTTTCCATATTCCTCTTAGCAATCTACTTGTTTTCAACAACGCAGCTTAGTGAGTTGTTGAAGTTACCGTTGTTAATTGAACATTATGCGGAACATAAGGAAGGAAATAAAGGCCTTTCTATTTTGGCTTTTTTAGAAATTCACTACGCCCAAAATACACCGCAAGATGCAGATTATGAAAAGGATATGAAGCTGCCTTTTAAATCGACTTCAACTTCCAATATAGCTTCTATCTCGTTCTGCGCAGCTTTGCCACAATACAAACAAAACCCCATCATTTATTATAGAAACGATAAACAGCTATTTCGCGATTTCTCGTTTTCTTATTCTTCAATCTTTCACTCTCCTATCTGGCAACCGCCTAAATCTTGTTGATCATTTTTTTTTGAATGCTTGATTTGTTATAAACCACTGTTTATAATACATCCTGCTGTTTTCTAATTCAAATAAATCGTAACAAGATTACATTATGCTTAATAAAATAATTGAGTTTTCCGTAAGGAATAAACTCATCATTGGATTGCTGGTAATTGGCCTGATTGGTTATGGCTCCTACCAGGTTACTAAATTACCTATTGATGCCGTGCCCGACATTACCAATAACCAGGTACAGGTGATTACTATTGCGCCTTCGTTTGGCGCGACCGATATAGAAAGGTTGGTTACTTTTCCGATTGAACAAGCCAACAGCAACATTCCGGGAATGAAAGAAATACGAAGTTTTTCAAGATTTGGCTTGTCGCTGGTAACCATCGTATTTGATGATGCTACCGATGTGTATTGGGCAAGACAGCAGGTAGCCGAAAGATTGCAACAAGCGCAAACTCAAATACC
>DAHXOZ010000398.1 GCA_027364635.1 bacterium
AGTTTTGAAAATATTCCGCAAGGAAAATACTTTATTTCGTATAGTTATACAGGCTATAAAAATGAATACAGTGATGCCGTTACTATTTCCGATAAACAACAAAGCCTTAACCTTGGTATCATTAAGCTTTCTGAAATGCATTTGCAGTTAAAAGAAGTTACCGTCGCCGCAAAGAAACCGCTGTATGAACAAAAGATAGACCGCCTTATAATTAATGTTGCCACAAGTATAACGTTTGCAGGCAGCACTGCTTTGGATGTGTTGGAGCGATCTCCTGGTGTACTTGTGAACCGTATGAGCAATGCTTTATCAGTAAATGGGAAAAGCGGTGTAATAATTATGATCAATGGAAAAAGAAATTATATGGATATTGCTGCTGTTGTGCAAATGCTTGCCGGTATGCCTTCGGGTAATATAGAACGAATTGAAATAATTACCACACCGCCGGCAAATTTTGATGCGGAAGGTGATGCCGGTGTTATAAATATTGTGCTCAAGGCCAACACCCAGTTTGGCACCAATGGCTCGTATACACTATCTGGAGGGTACAGTAAGGGCGAACAAAACGCTGTCAGCTTAAATCTAAATCATAGAAAAGGAAAGGTGAATCTGTTTGGAAATTATTCCTTTTCCCGTGATCATGGGCAACAGCTTTGGACAAATTATCATGCGGTAACCTACGCAGGAAATTTTATGGAAAACTATTCTGAAAGCCACAGGGATTTTGTAGTGTCTCAGCATGATGCGCAGGCTGGTATTGATTATGAAATATCCAAAAAAACAATTATTGGAGGGCTCGTTTCAGGCAATTACAGAAATTGGAATATGCAGTCAAACAATACCGCCGATGTTTCTATAAATCATCAGCTGGATACATCAGCTAAAGTGATAAATAATGAATTGCATACCACCTCCAATTTCGGGATGAATGTAAACCTGCAGCACAATTTTAAACCCGATGAGAAGATTTCAATTAATGCCGATTATTTAAATTACAAAGACAAAAACCCCAACACCTATCTTAATGATTATTATAACAACGCCGGCACTT
>DAHXOZ010000399.1 GCA_027364635.1 bacterium
CTGGAAACATTGAGATTATTACTCACGGAAGGTTGAACCGTAATTATGCTTCCGTCCTTTATTAAAAATAAACCTCCATGGTACAGCACATGGTGGGCGTATTTTTTATATGCAATTATCTTTTTGTTTGTAGGATTTTTAATTCTTAAATGGCGCACCCGAAAACTGGAAGAAAAACATCGCGAACTGGAAGAAATCATTAAAGAAAGAACAGGTCAACTGAGCGATAAAGTGGAAGAACTCAATGTAATCAATAGCGTTCAGCAGGGGTTGGTTGCCCAGTTAGATATTAATAAGATTTATGAACTCGTAGGGGAAAAAATTCGTGAAATTTTTAATGCACAGACTATTGTAATTGCAACTTATGATTCATTATCCAATCTTATTACAGAGAAATATTCATACGAAAAAGGAGACAGAACTTTAATGGAACCTTACCAGGCGATTGGTTTTGGGAAACATGTTATAGAGAGCCGGGAACCCATACTGCTGAATAATAATGTAATAGAAGAAAGTAAAAAATATGGAAGTGTAACCATGGGAGGTGAGCCTGCAAAATCGCTGGTTTTTGTGCCGATGATTGAAAATGAACAGGCAACAGGACTTATCACTTTGCAGAATATGGACCAGGAAAATGCGTTTTCCGAATCAGACGTTAATTTATTGAAAACGCTTTCGAACAGCATGAGTGTGGCTTTAAAAAGCGCCCAGCTTTTTGACCAAACTAATCAATTATTAAAAGAAACAGAGCAACGTACTGCGGAACTTTCTGTAATTAACAGTGTGCAGGAAGGTTTGGCGAAAGAACTGCACATGCAGGGAATTTACGAATTGGTAGGTGATAAACTGAGCGAGGTATTGCATACACTCGACATTGACATTCGCTTGTTTTCGCCGGAAACTAACGAAGTGTCTTATCCTTATGTACGTGACCATGGCAAACGGATCAATGTTCCACCGGGCAAGCTCTTAGGAATGTCGAAAAAGGTTTATGAGACAAGGCAACCCATTATTATTAATGAAGATTTGCCTGGAAAAATGAAAGAAT
>DAHXOZ010000039.1 GCA_027364635.1 bacterium
CCGCTTTTGCCACGTATTCTTACTGAATATGCACACAGCAAAACGGGAATTGACATTCACCCTGCAGCAAAAATTGGCGAGTATTTTATGATCGACCATGGCACAGGCGTAGTTATTGGCGAAACTTCAGTAATAGGGAATCATGTAAAAATGTACCAGGGAGTTACTTTGGGAGGGTTAAGTATCGATAAAAGTATGGCCAGGCAAAAGCGCCATCCTAATATTGAAGACAATGTGGTGATCTATTCAGGCGCTACTATCCTTGGTGGCGATACCTTAGTAGGTGAGGGATCGGTAATTGGTGGAAATGTGTGGCTCACTCAATCGGTTCCGCCGGGATCATTGGTTTTCCAGGTACCACAGATAACCATCGTAGAAAATAAATTTGTAAATAATAACGTATAAGAAATGCCGACCATTTTAGATACGGTGGGAAATACACCGATAGTAGAACTTCAAAGACTCAATACCAATCCAAATGTAAAAATATACGCCAAGCTCGAAGGTAATAATCCCGGGGGTAGTGTAAAAGACCGGCCGGCGCTTAACATGATAAAAAGTGCGCTCGAGCGTGGTGAAATTGACAGCCATACAAAACTAATAGAAGCTACCAGCGGGAATACCGGCATTGCCCTGGCACTGATGGCTAACATTTATAACCTGAATATTGAATTGATCATGCCCGAAAATTCTACCAGGGAAAGAGTGCTGACTATGGAAGCATATGGTGCAAAAGTTACTTTAATGGAAAGCATGGAAGCCAGTCGTGATTATGCTGATGAAAAGGGCGCGAGTGGTGATTATTTTTTGTTGAACCAGTTTGCCAATCCTGATAATCCGGCGGCACATTATAAAACTACCGGTCCTGAAATATGGAGAGATACCGATCATCAGATCACTCATTTTGTAAGTTCTATGGGAACTACCGGAACGATAATGGGTTGCTCTATGTATTTGAAAGAGCAAAATCCCCATATTCAGATTGTAGGTTGCCAGCCTTCTGAAGGTTCATCCATTCCAGGCATCCGCCGCTGGCCCAAAGAATATGTTCCTAAAATTTTTGATCCAAAAAGGGTAGATCGTGTAATAGATGTTTCGCAGGAAGAAGCAGAAGAAACCTGCCGGCAACTGGCCAAACAGGAGGGAATTTTTGCAGGTGCCAGCAGTGGTGGCGCTGCCGCAGCTTCGCTGCGGTTGAGCAAAGAATTAAAAGAAGGAATAATTGTATTTATTGTTTGTGATCGTGGCGACAGGTATTTAAGCAGCAACTTATTCGGTTAAATATTCCTTTAATCTTCCATCAACCTATTGGTATTTTTTAGAATAAAACTAAAATTTTAAAATCGCAATATTTATTGTTTTACTGCCCTTCTAAAGCAGTAAGAACTGTATTATTCTTTATTTTTGCACTTGGCTTTTTATTGATTTCAATGTATTTATATTTTAAATTCAGGCACATTAACTGCTCTAAAAAATTCCATTTCCTTTAAACTATGCGGGCTATAATTAGCCTCTATATTGTACTTTTGCGCACATTAACCACCATAAATCAAAATTAATGAATGACCTTTTTGAAAAGATGAAGAAAGACGCCGGTCCTATAGGCGCCCACCTGAAAAGGGCCCACGGATATTTTGCTTTTCCCAAACTCGAAGGTGAATTGGGAAACAGGATGATGTTTCGCGGAAAAGAAAAAATAATTTGGAGTTTGAATAACTATTTGGGAATTGTAAATCACCCCCTGGCCAGGAAAATAGATTCAGTAGCTGCTGAAAGATGGGGAATGGGCAACCCGATGGGATCGAGAATGATGAGTGGAAATACATTTTTGCATGAAGAATTAGAAAAGGTATTGTCTGACTTTGTAAGCCGTGAAGATGCAATGTTGCTGAACTTTGGATACCAGGGTGTGATGAGCTGCATTGACGCATTGGTAAACCGTCATGATATAATTGTTTATGATGGCGAAGCACACGCTTGCCTTGTAGATGGTGTAAGGCTTCATATAGGTTACAGTTATAAGTTTAAACATAATGACATTGAAGATTGTGAAAAACAATTGCAGCGGGCAACTGTAATGGCACAAAAAACAGGTGGGGGCATACTTGTGATTACGGAAGGCGTTTTCGGAATGAGTGGCACACAGGGAATTGTAAAAGAAATTGTTGCTTTAAAACAAAAATATAATTTCAGGATATTGATAGACGATGCACATGGATTTGGTTCTATGGGGCCAACCGGTGCCGGAGCTGATGAAGCACAAGGTTGCCAGGATAAGGTAGATCTGTACTTCAGCACCTTTGTAAAAAGCATGGGAAGCATTGGCGCATTTATCGCCGGGCCTAAAGAGGTAATTGAATTTTTGAGATACAACGTTCGCTCCCAAATTTATGCAAAGAGCCTTCCTTTGGTAGTGGTGGACGGGATGCTTACGAGGATGCAAATGCTAAAAACAATGCCGGAATTAAGAGAAAAGCTATGGCACATTGTAAACCGTTTACAGACAGGTTTAAAGGAAAAAGGGTTTGATATTGGCGCTACCAATAGCCCGGTAACGCCTATCTATATGAAAGGTGGCTTGCCCGAAGCTACCAACATGGTGATGGACATCCGCGAAAATTATAACATCTTCTGTTCCGTAGTGGTTTACCCGGTAATTCCTAAAGGCGAAATTATTTTCAGGATCATTCCTACGGCTGCGCATACGGATGAAGATGTTGATATTACTCTAAAGGCATTTGAAGAAACCAAAAAGAAATTAGATGCAGGTGAATATAAAGCGGAAGAAATTCCTGATATGTCAGATGCAGGTTATCATCAAAAAACGGTAGCTTAAATAAAACCGGGCTTTTAAAAAAAGCCCGGACAATTGAAACTTAACCATTTAATCTTAAATCTAAAATCAGAGGATTCTATTTATAAGTCGGAAAAAGGATTAAAAGGGTTGCTTCGCAAAAGCAATTTTTGATGATCAACAGTTTTTACAATTAAAGGTGGCAAAATAGCTGCCTTTTTTATTCTACGGAATCCGAATTTGATGGCTTATGATTTACAATTACTTTTATTAATTGTGCCTGTGTACTAAATAAAAATTTAAAAAGTTTGTTCTTTTACTGTCAAAGAAAAATATTGTGTAATTTTAAAGAACTATGACACAAACATTAATTCATCCGCCAAAAACAATGCTTGAAGTTTGGGAAAACCTTCCTGAAGGAACGTTGTGTCAACTTATCAATAACAAACTAATTATGAGTCCTGCCCCACTTGATATTCACCAGGTTATTTCCGGCGAAATTTATTTTGAAATTTCACTTTTTTTAAGAAAAAACAAAATAGGTGAGATAAGAATAGCTCCTTATGATGTTCATTTATCGGAACAAAATATTTTGCAGCCTGATTTACTTTTTATAGAAAATAAAAATCTGGATAAAATACAAAAAACTGGTTTGTATGGCGCTCCTGATTTGATAATTGAAATACTTTCTCCATCAACTTCTAAATTGGATTTCAAAGAGAAGAAATCAGTGTATGAAAAATACGGTGTTCAGGAATATTTTATTGTTGATCCTGATTCAAAATCTGTTGATTCGTTTTTTCTTAAAAAGGGAAAATATGAAGTGCAGAAAACCATTACGGGCAAGATCCATTCTAAAATATTAGGAACAAAAATTTCTTTTTGATTCAAACTCAATCTATCAAATCCGGCCTTCTCTCTTTGGTTCTTTCAACAGATTTTTCATGCCTCCATTCTTCAATTTTTTTATGATTGCCGCTCATTAAAATTTCCGGCACTTTCCACTCTCTGAATTCTTCAGGGCGAGTGTAAACAGGCGGGGCTAATAAATTATCCTGGAAAGAATCGGTAAGGGCTGAAGTTTCATCATTTAAAACACCCGGGATCAACCTGCCGATAGCATCAACCAAAACCGCAGCGCCTAATTCTCCTCCACTTAAAACATAATTGCCGATTGAAATTTCTTTGGTAATAAAATGATCACGCACTCTTTGGTCAATCCCTTTATAATGTCCGCAGATAAGGAGTAAATTATTTTTTAGAGACAAACTGTTGGCCATCTTTTGATCAAACATTTCTCCATCCGGGGTTAGGAAAATAATTTCATCGTACGAAGTTTTATCCTCTAAAGACTCAATCGCATTCACCAGGGGCTCAATCATCATTACCAAACCGGCACCGCCACCAAACTGGTAATCATCTACCTGGCCATGTTTGTAATTGGTGTAATCTCTTAAATTGATAAGGTTTACTTCCAGCAACCCTTTTTCTTTGGCTCTCTTCAAAATTGAATGAGCAAAAAAACTTTCCATTAATTGTGGAACAACTGATATGATATCGATTCTCATTTAATTGGTTTGTTTATGGGAAGAGTTAATTTGTTTATTTTTTGGATGATTGCTTATTGATTATAATTTGCCTATTGCTTATTCACAATTCACAATTCACGTTCCCAACAAATCATCCAGTTTTCTCTTCTCTTTCTTGGTCGGTCGCCCTTGCTTACTTTGCCTTTTTCCGGTATTAAAAACAAAAGCGCTTGTTTGTGCATTATCAGTGGTTTCTTTTGGCGAAAGATCCAGATAATATTTGACGGCTTCTTCATATTTCACCCGGTTGTGTAAAAAGGAAGTTACTTCAATTTTCCATTTTTTTTGTTCGGTCTTAATTTCATAAAGATCGCCTAAAGCTACTGTTTTAGCTGGTTTTACATTACTTCCGTTGCATTTTACTTTTCCTGAATTACACGCTTCAGACGCGAGGCTTCGGGTTTTAAAGATCCTGATGGCCCATAAATATTTATCAATTCTCAGTTTTTCCTTTTCTGCCATGCACAAATTTATTCCATTTATATAAAAGGCAAGGTAAGCTAAACGTGTTTCTGTATTTTTACCCATAAATAACAAAATATATGAAGCATAAACCGGTAAGATTTTTATTAATTATCCTCTTTTCAATCTCAACATTTACTTCCTTTTCACAGTTCAGGCCTAAACAAATCTATTGGACCGCTGATGGAAATTCAATCCTTGAAATAAAAGATGGAAATATTGTAAAAGCAGATATCAAAACAGGGCAGGAAACGATTTTGGTAAAAAAAGATCAGTTGATTCCGGCGGGAGCACAAGCACCTCTCAAATTTAATATTTACAGTTTTTCTCCTGATTATAAAATGCTGCTGATATTTACGAACACAGCTAAGGTGTGGAGATATCATACCCGTGGCGATTACTGGGTTTTAAATTTAACTACTAATAAATTAACTCAACTTGGTAAAACTCTCCCATCCCAATCATTAATGTTTGCAAAAATTTCTCCCGATGGGAAAAAAGCCGGTTATGTGAGTGGTCATAATTTGTATGTGGAAGATCTGTTAACGCATAAAATAAAACCACTAACGGTAGACGGCACACGAAAATTTGTGAACGGTACTTTTGATTGGGTGTATGAAGAAGAATTTGGCTGTCGTGATGGTTTTCGCTGGAGCCCTGATAGTAAAAAAATTGCTTTCTGGCAGGTAGACGGGAGAAAGACCCGCGATTATTATATGTTGAATACAACCGATTCGGTTTACTCAATTGTTATTCCTGTTGAATATCCAAAAGTTGGCCAGCCGCCGTCTCCCGTTCGAATTGGTGTTGTTACGGTTGATAATGATAATATAAAATGGATGAAAGTTCCCGGTGATCCCAGCGAGCATTACATTCCCAGGATGGAATGGGCCGATAATTCTTCACAGGTGGTTTTGCAACAATTAAACCGTAAGCAGAATGAAAGCAAATTGTTTTATTGTGATGTAAATACAGGCGCTGCTAAAAACTTTTATACTGAAACAGATAAGGCGTTTATCGACATAAAATCAAGATGGAATGATGATGATCCTACAGGTTGGGATTGGTTAGATAAAGGGAAAGATTTTTTGTGGGTTACAGAAAAGGATGGCTGGCGTCATATTTACCTGGTTAGCCGTGACGGCAAAGAAACGCTGGTTACCAAAGGCAATTATGATATTGATAATATTAAATGTATAGACGATAAAAATGGGTATGTCTATTTTATGGCTTCGCCCAGCAATGCAACTCAACTTTATCTCTTCCGTACAAAGTTGGATGGAACCGGAAAACTGGAACCACTTTCGCCACCTGATGAAGTGGGCACTCATGACTACAATATTTCTCCAGCGGCAAAATATGCATTTCATACTTTTTCCAATTATAAAACCTATCCCGCCGGTGAATGGATCTCTCTGCCTGATGGACAACCCTTAAACCCGGAAAAGAGCATTGCTAATAACATGAAAGTAAATGAAAATAGTAATGTGCATTATTTTAAAGTGACTACTGAGGATAATATCACTTTAGATGGATGGATGGTTTACCCTGATAATTTTGATTCTACTAAAAAATACCCCGTAGTATTTTATGTGTATGGAGAGCCTGCCGCCTCTACCGTTGGCGATCAGTTTGGAGCGCAACATAACTTTTTATACCAGGGAGATATGAGCAAGGACGGATATTTCCAGGTATCAGTTGATAACCGGGGTACTCCTTCTTTAAGAGGCGCGGAATGGAGGAAATCTATTTATGGTGAAATTGGCAGGTTAAACATTCACGACCAGGCAATGGCAGCAAAAAAGATATTAGAAAAGCCCTATTTCGATAAAGATCGTGTTGCAGTTTGGGGCTGGAGCGGCGGCGGCTCATCTACATTAAACCTTATGTTCCAATACCCTGAAATTTATAAAACAGGAATTTCAATTTCAGCAGTTACCAACATGCTGTTTTATGATAATATTTATGAGGAAAGATACATGGGATTGATACCTGAAAATAAAGAGAATTATATTTTGGGATCGCCTATACATTATGCAAAAAATCTTCGGGGAAATTTATTGTTCATCCATGGCACCGGCGATGATAATGTACAGTATGATAATGCCGAGGCCTTGTTAAATGAATTGATTAAGTACAATAAAAAGTTTCAGTTTATGCCGTTTCCCAATCGCACTCATGCTATTTCTGAGGGAGAAGGAACGAGAGAATTTTTATCAACTTTATACACTGATTATTTGCGAAAGAATTGTCCTCCGGGAGCGAGGTAATAATTTTTGAATATTAAAATGTCCACTTTGATTTTTTCGGGTGGGCATTTTTTTGACAAAAACAGCGAAATGTTAAAGTGAAACAAAGATTATTTTAATTGCCTGGCTGAATGATGAACTCGAATTATTGAAATACCAGAGTCTACTATTCTATAGATGATTCTATAATTGCCTTCAAAAAGTTCCCTAATTTTAGAGTTATTAAACTCAGGAACAATCCTGCCTGATTTCGGAAGTGCTTCAAGTTGCTCAACACGCTTAAATATTTTTTCTATAAATCTGTCAGCATAACGTTTTTGAATCTTTCGATATATACTCATGAATCGACCTTAGATCTTCAATAGTCAATTCTGTCCAAATTAATTTTACCATTTCCTGGAAAGTTCTTTTACTTTCTCATGAGTTACGGTTTTGCCTTTATTTAATTAGTCTAATCCCTGTTCAACTTTTTCTATAACAATAAGACGTTCAATAAGATCTTCTAACTCAAATTCATTGGGTAATTCTTTTATGGTATCTATAGCAGATTCTTTTTTCATTTTTTGATTTTAAAAATGAAGTTAACGATTTTTAAGAAATAAAAGATGCTTCGATTACTTAACCGTGATGGCATTTTTTTTACTTTATTGGCAGATTATTATAGCAGGCAAACAAATTCCCAAAATTTTATTTTACCGAAAGATGTTAAAGAATGAAAAGGAAAAGCAAGGGAAGAAAATAAAAGTATCGGGGAGCGGACTTGAACCGCCGACCTTCGGGTTATGAATCCGATGCTCTAACCAGCTGAGCTACCCCGACATTTTGGGCCGCGAAGATAATACTTTGCGCAAAAAATTCAATGTAAAAAAGTATTTTAAATTAACTTTTAATATCCGTTGAATCTGCCGGAAGACAGCGTAAAACAGGAATTCGGTAAAAATGTTCGTTTGCTGGTATTAAGATAACAATTTTCTTTTCCTCATTGGTTTTCAATCCTTCCCGGGTATATTTTCAACGCTTCTTCCAAACAATCCATCGCTTTATTGATCGCTTCCACATTCAGCACATAGGCAATCCTTACTTCCGTTTTGCCCAATCCTTCCGTTCCGTAAAAGCCGGTTCCGGGGGCCAGCATTACTGTAGAACCATTATATTCAAAAGAATTGAGCAGCCATTGGCAAAAGGTATCGGCATCATCAATAGACAATGAAGCCATTACATAAAAGGCTCCGCCGGGATTGGGGCAAAAAACACCGGGTATATTGTTCAGTCTTTTTACGATTGTATCTCTTCTTAACTGATATTCAGCTTTTATTCCTTCAAAATAATCTGCAGGAAGGTCGACTGCTGCTTCACCCAGGATTTGGCCAAATCCCGGCGGACTTAATCTTGCCTGGGCAAATTTAAGTGCGGTTTGTAATACCTCATGGTTGTGCGTTACCAATGTGCCGATCCTTGCGCCGCAGGCGCTGTAACGTTTGCTGATCGTATCCAGTAAGATTACATTGTCTTCAGCTCCTTCCAGTTGCATGGCGCTGAAATGCTCGCCTTCGTAGCAAAATTCACGGTAGGCTTCATCTGAAAACAAGTAAAGATTATGTTTTTTAACGATCGTTTTCAATACTTCTAATTCTTCCCTGCTGTATAAATATCCAGTTGGATTGTTCGGGTTGCAAATGAGAATGGCCTTGGTTCTATCGGTGATCAATTGTTCAAATTCTTCAATAGAAGGCAAAGCAAAACCTGTTTCAATACTTGAAGTAATTGGTTTTATAGTAATGCCTGCTGAAACAGCAAATCCATTATAATTCGCATAAAAAGGTTCAGGTACGATTACTTCGTCTCCGGCATCAAGGCAGCTTAGAAAGCTGAATAAAATGGCTTCACTTCCCCCGGTGGTTACCATAATCTCATTATGATTTACATTGATATTTACAGACTGGTAATATTCTACTAATTTATTTCTATAGCTTTCATTTCCGGCACTGTGGCTGTATTCCAAAATTTTAAAATCAGAATTGCGTACTGCGGCCAATATTTCCGGGGGTGTTTCTATGTCAGGCTGCCCAATATTAAGATGATAAATTGTAATTCCTCTTTTCTTTGCAGCTTCTGCAAAGGGTACCAGCTTTCGGATAGGAGAGGCAGGCATGATTTTACCGCGGTTACTTATTGATAGCATGGCGCAAAGATACTTGAGTAGCTATTAATTATTTAACTGAAATATAAGGACATTTTATTTTTTATTCTGTGAAAGAACGAAAATTATTTGGCAACAAAAGAGCCTAAGATTATCTTTGCCGTCCCTTAGCAAAAACTGGCGCGTTGGTCAAGGGGTTAAGACGCCTCCCTTTCACGGAGGAATCACGGGTTCGAATCCCGTACGTGCTACTTAACTGATGCTTCTCATTTACATGAGAAGCATTTTTTATAGCTAAAAATGGAAATTTTATTGAAAAACAAAATATTATATATAAGCGATTGTCTTAAAACTTCGGACAAGGAATTCCTTTAAAACCGGCAGGCTTCTTTACATATATGATTGAAAGTTCCATTCCGCCCCGACTTTGAGAACCTGCTTTTAAACTTGAAACATTGATATCATAAGTGGCACCTATCCGCAAACCTGCGAATTCCAATCCTACATACGGAATGATGGCATCATTCAGGCGGTACCACAACCCACCATATACATTGGACGGTTCTTGTGATGCGTGATCAATTACAGCCGCTAAAGCCCCGCCAAATACAGTTTCAGATGCCTTGTTCTGATATTGGTAAATGCCACTGGTATGTAAAGTGAGAATATCAGAAACCGGAAAGTAACCACCTGCACTTACCGTTGTTCGTGTAGCAATATTCCATGTAGCGCCCTGGAAACTTTGACTTGGCCTGTTAATGTGGTAAAGGGAAGCACCAACATAAAAATTATTCGATTCATCGGTTGACATAGAATATAATAACCCGGCATTTACATCGAGGTAGTTAATATTGAGGTTATTGTTCAGAAAGGTTTCTTGTGTAACGCCGGTAAAGCCGAAAGGCGTTAACTGGTCTTCAAATACCAGTTTACTTCTATCCAGCCTTTTTTGCCCGTAAGTTCCCTGGAAGCCGATTCCCAGTTGTTTAAAGCCATCTTCATCCAGCGACTTTTGATAGGAAGTAGATATACCCAGATAGTTGTTCGTCAAAACTCCACTACCTGCTTTATCACTAAGCGCCAATATGCCAATCCCCCAACGATCATAATCCGGAAGTTTATTTTTTAAAATATCAAAATCAACACTCAGGGTAGAAGTGGTATATACATTATTAAATGCCGGCCATTGATTCCGGTAGTTTCCGGCCACACGCAGAGTTCCATCAAACTTTCCTGTGAAAGCAGGATTTAAAGTAAGTGGCGAAGCAAAAAACTGTGAGAAATGGGGATCTTGCGCAGCAACAAAAAAAGACAAGCTCAAAAACAGGTATAAAAAAACAAAGGTCTTTTTCATTTTTTAAAAGAGTTCAGATACTTAAAGATAAGTTAACGTTTTGAGTTAATTTCAGATAATTTTAATCTTTATTTAAACGGAGATTAATTTTTATTGTTACACTTGAACTTTTACACCAAAGGAAAGATCTCCGGCATCCCCAAGCCCGGGAACTATATATCCCTTAGCCGTTAATTCATCATCAATATCGCCACACCATATTGTTGCTTTGGGTTCGGCACGTTCAACATATTCAAGGCCAACTGTACAGGCAAGCGCACAGGCAATATGTATCTCAGATGGATTGCCCGCCTCTCTTATATATTGAATGGCTTTTACCAAAGAAGCGCCGGTAGCCAGCATAGGATCACAAATAATCACCACGCGGTTTTCCATATCGGGGCAACTGATATAATCAAGACTTATTTCAAAACTTCCGTCTGAATGATGCTTGCGATAAGCGCTGATAAATGCATTATCAGCTTTATCGAAATAGTTTAATAAGCCGGTATGCATCGGTAAACCGGCACGAAGAATGGTTGCGAGAACCGGCTGTGTTTTAAGTACTTTACATACTGACATACCCAAAGGGGTGGTCACTTCTTTTTCGGTCCATGGTAATGTTTTGCTGATCTCATACGCGCATACTTCACCAATTCTTTCAAGATTCTTTCTAAAACGCATTCTGTCGTTTTGTACTTCCACATCTCTTAGTTCGCATATCCAGTTGGTCATCAAAGAATGGTCGTCGCTTAGATTTTTTACCATCATTACAGTTTTAAAGAAGCTTAAAGATAAGAGGAATATTTAAAGTTATAAATTTGAACAAATCTAAAAATTAAAAAGATAATATTTCTTTTATGACCTATAATGTGATTGGATTAATGAGCGGCAGCTCTCTTGATGGACTTGATATTGCCTTTGCAGAGTTTTCTGAAACAGCCGGCAAATGGGAGTATAAGATTCACTGCGCTGCGTGTAAAGAGTATGATAATAATTGGATTGAAAGATTAAAAAATGCAATCCATTTTCCTGCTTTTGATTATCAATTAGTGCATACTGATTATGGAAGATTTCTTGGTGAAAAAGTAAACGATTTCATTGAGCAATTCGGGCTGCATCATAAAGTGAATTTGATTGCTTCTCATGGGCACACTACTTTTCATTTTCCTGAGAAAAAAATGACACACCAACTCGGCGACGGAGCTTCTATCGCAGCAATAACACAGCTTCCGGTTGTAAGTGATCTTCGTTCGATGGACGTAGCTTTTGGCGGGCAGGGCGCACCAATTGTTCCGATGGGAGAGAAGTTGTTGTTTCCGGATCATCACTATTTTTTAAATATTGGCGGTATCGCCAATGTTTCTATTGACAGTAAACCAACAAATAATTCAGATTCTTATTCTGATCAAAATGAAATAATTGCTTTTGATATTTGCGCTGCCAATCGTGTTTTAAATATGCTTGCTGCAGAAAGAAATCTTGATTATGACGAAGACGGAAAACTGGCAGCTACGGGAAAAATTAATGAGGATCTTTTGCAAAAGTTAAATTCCCTTGAATATTTTTCTCTCCCATACCCCAAATCTTTGGCTAACAGTTTCGGAACAGATATAATTTATCCTTTGATAAAAGAATTCAATCTTTCAACTGAAGATTCCCTGGCTACTTATGCAGAGCATATAGCTGTCCAAATAAAAAATGCGCTTGTTCCTTACTTTTCAAAAACCGAATTGCAGCAGTTGATGATCACCGGCGGTGGCGCTTTCAATAAATATTTGATCTCAAGAATTGAAGCGCATTTGCAGGATATAAATTTTGAAGTTTTTGTTCCTGAAGATGAAGTGGTAATTTATAAAGAAGCATTAATTATGGCTTTACTGGGAACACTTCGCTGGCGTGAACAATACACTGTGTTATCTTCTGTAACTGGTGCGCAAAGAAATAGTATTGGTGGGGCTTTATGGTTAGGTACTGAAGCGTAACTTTTTCTCTTATTATAAAATATTTAAGATTTTTTGTCTGGATATTTTAGCTATTTTTCCTTTTTAAATAATCCTTTATGAAAATAAAGCTTGCCTTAATGTTCCTTTGTTCCGTCTTATTGTTCGCCTGTAATTCAGAAAACGCGGTAAAAGAAAAAGAAAGCTATGACGTAACGAAAAATTCTCTTCTAAAAAAAGAAGAAAAAAATCCATCGGCATTTATAACAGTTACCGGCAACAGCAAAAAAAATATCGTAGGCCAAACGGTGGTTAAAGGAACTTTGGTAAACAAAGCTTCGATCGCTACTTATAAAGATGTAAACATCCAACTGGATTTTTATTCCAAAACCAAAGCCTTATTGGAAACCGATAAAGAAACCATTTTTGAAATTATCAATCCCGGCGAATCGCAGGATTTTAAAACAAAATATTTTGCACCGAAAGGTACCGACAGCGTAGGTCTGCAGGTGTTAGGCGCAAAGGTTATAAAGCAATAATCCGGCCTCCCTGCCCTCCAAGGGAGGGTTCTAAGCAAATCTTTTTCTGAAAAATGACTTTAATTAAACAGCCATGTTCATTCTTGTTTTCTATTTGATCAAGTCCGAAATATAAAAATATCCTTGTTCCCCTCCTCTGGAGGGGTTAGGGGAGGCTTTTAAAATAATTAGTACCCCAAAGTTGATAGCGTTTATACATATCCGGTAGTTCTTCTTTAAATTCATCGAGGTTTCTGCTATCTTTTGGCGACCACAGTACTTCACTCAATGCGCTCATTCTCGGAAAGATCATGTATTCGACTTTTTGTGGATTGGCCATATATTCTGTCCATACATTTGCTTGTGCACCCAAAATATAATGAGCCAGGGAATCATTTAATTCCTTTGGAACAGGATGATAATTATAAACAGTATCGAGCGGTAAATATCCACCAATGGTTAAACTATCAGAATTTTTCGTTTGTGCATGATCGAAGTATACATATTTTCCTGGTGTCATAATTACATCGTGATGCTGTTCGGCAGCATCAATACCACCTTGCTCACCGCGCCAGCTCATTACAGTAGCGTTTGGCGCCAACCCGCCTTCCAAAATTTCATCCCAGCCAATAATTCGCCTTCCTTTGCTGTTCAGGTATTTTTCAATCCTTTGTATAAAATAGCTTTGCAATCCGTTCTCATCTTTCAAATGTTTTTCTTTGATCAGCTTCTGGCAAAAAGCAGATTTTTTCCAATAGGTTTTCGGACATTCATCCCCGCCAATGTGAATGTATTTTGAAGGAAACAACTGCATTACTTCGTCTAATACATTTTCAATGAATTTAAAAGTGTATTCCGAAGGGCAGAATACATCCGGAAAAACACCCCATGCCTGCTGAACCTGCTTGCCCACGCGGCTTCCGGCCCATGGAACGCGCGGACTAATTTCGGTAGATTGATCAGGAAAACAACTTAATTGCGGATAAGCAGCGATGGCGGCAGAAGCGTGCCCAGGCATTTCTATTTCAGGAATAATGGTAATGAAACGATCCTTTGCATATTTTACAATTTCTTTGATCTGTTCCTGTGTATAAAACCCTCCATAATGAATGCTGTCATTTCCTGTGCCGGGATAATGGCCGATGATCGTACCATTTCTATACCCGCCAACGGAAGTAAGTTTAGGATATCTTTTAATCTGAATTCTCCAACCCTGGTCTTCTGTAAGATGCCAGTGGAAAGTATTGTATTTTTGGTACGCCATATAATCCAAATATTTTTTGATAAAATCCACATCAAAAAAATGACGACCTACATCCAGATGCATTCCGCGATATTGAAAGCGCGGATAATCATCAATACTCACTGCCGGCACAGGAAATCCGTCGGCAATATTTTCTTTTGTTGGCGGTAAAAGCTGAAGTAGCGTTTGCATGCCATAAAATAATCCTTCGTTAGATGGGCTTCTGATGGTTATTTTATTTGCATCTACATCAAGATGGTATTCATCTTTTTTGCCTGATGAAGTGAGTTTAAAAATAATAGAATGCTCATTGTTAGTTGCAGCTGTGGCACTCTTCACAGGAAGTGTGAAACCATATAATTTTTTCAGATACACATTGAGCATCGTCGCTTCGTGCATATCACTTTTTGAAGCAACAATCCTGGTGGCTTTATCAAAAGTAAAATTGCCGGTTCCCATTTTCATCGAAACGGGTTGTGGCACAATTACAACATTTGTCTGGCAAAAAGTGGTGACAGAAATCAATAAAAAGAAAACCGGGAAGAATTTTTTCATAATCAATAATTGTGTGTGAATAGCTTTTATCGGAAACACTAAAATACGTTTTTACTTCAAGACAGGAAGTGTAATTTTTGAAGGATGTTCTTTATCGTGATAAATGTGAATCGTTGATTTCTGAAAATCACTTTCAGTGGCATCAGGAATGCGCATAAATTTTTGGGGATTGATATCTACTAAAGGAAACCAACTGCTTTGAATTTGTACCATTATGTGATGTCCTTTTTTAAACGTATGATCCACATCGTTCAAATTTATTTTCACTTCGCTAATTTTTCCCGGAACAAAAGGCTGTGGATTTACATAACTGTTTCTGAATTTTCCGCGCATTACTTCGGCACGAACCATTCTTTCAAAATCTCCGGTTACTGTATCCGCTGTTGGATTGGCTTCATTGATCTCATTCGCCGGAACCACATCAATCAGTTTTACAATAAAATCGGCATCAGTGGTGGAGAGACTCACAAAAAGATCGGCAGATATTTTCCCGGCAATGGTAACATCGTTTTTCAAAACAGTCGATTCATAAACCAGTACGTCTTTCCTGTTTGCTGCAAATCTTTCATCTTCTACCATATATTCATTATTTCTTCTTCCTGCCACCACGCCCGTGTAAGGCACCGGGTTTGATGGGTCACTTACATATTGATCAAAGCTAATTTTTGTATTTTCTTTTTGTTTTTCCAGCTCATTTTCTGAATGGAAATAATAATTTATTTTTTCAACATTGGCGGGAGGCCATTGTTTGAAATGCCGCCATTTATTGGTTCCGGTTTCATAAACCGTGGCTTCCGAGGCATCAAAATTTCCTTTGTCTTTCAGGTAATAATTAAAAAATTTTGTTTCAAGGCTGTCTTTAAAATAGTCGTTCAAATTGCTTCCGAAATTATAAGTACCAAAATGTGTCCATTGATTTCGCGCCCATGCGCCATGTGTCCACGGTCCCATTACCAAATAATTTTTGTTGTGAGGACTTTGCTTTTCTATTGCTTCATAAGTATGTAATGAACCAAAAAGATCTTCAGCATCGAACCAGCCGCCAACCACCAATGTAGGAATGGTAATATTTTTAAGATATGGACGAATGTTTCTTTTTTGCCAGTAATTATCATAAGTATCATGTGCCAAATATTCGTTCCAGATGTAGCTACGGTGGTTAAAATATTGAGGTGACTGTGTTTTGCTCAAAGGTTCAACATTCATAAAAAAATGATATACATCATTGGTTCGTGCATCAAACATTGAAGATTCATAGTCTTCTGTAGGGCCGCTCCTTTCTTTGCCGAAATAATTCATAAAGTCAAAATTATCCAGCAGAAAAAAAGCACCATTGTGATTGGCATCATCACCAATAAATTCGTCTGTAACCGGTGCCTGAGGGCTAACTGCTTTTATTGCCGGATGTGCGCCAGGTAAACTTGCAGTGGCATAAAAACCAGGATAAGAAATACCGTATAAACCCACACGGCCATTGTTGTTTTGAATATTTTTTAGCAACCAATCAACAGTATCATAGGTATCGCTGCTTTCATCTACTTCCGATTTGCTTTTTTTATTAGGTATGTAGGGCGTTACTTCGAGGTTATGCCCTTCGCTCATATAACGTCCACGCACATCCTGGTAAACGAAAATGTATTTTTCACGCATGAGTTCATTATTTGGCCCCAACCTTTTTGCATAATTATTTTCGCCGTAAGGCGCTACTGAATAGGGTGTGCGCTCCATGAGGAATGGATATTTTTGGGAGTGATCTTTTGGAGTGTAAATCACCGTATATAATTTTATGCCATCACGCATAGTAATAGTCGTATCTATTTTGTTATAGTTGTCTCTTACATACGAATTGTCTGTGCTGTTTTGACATTTTGCACCGAGGTATAAAATGGAAAAAAACAGTAATAATTGAAACTTCATTTATCAATTTTTTAAAACAGGTAAAATTATTTTTGAGGGGTGAGCGGCATCATGATAAATGCGAATATCGGATTTCTGAAAATCACTTTCTTTGGCTTTATAGATGTCCTCAAATTTTTGCGGGTTGCGATTCACCAAAGGAAACCACGTACTTTGAATTTGGATCATAATACGATGTCCTTTTAAAAAGGTATGAGCCACATCAGGAAGTTCCCATTTTACTTCAGTTATTTTTCCGGGAACAAACGGTTCGGGTTTTTCAAAACTGTTTCTGAATTTACCGCGCATGATTTCAGCCCGCACCAGCATTTGATAGCCACCCATGGGATAAGGATTTACCGGGTCCTTTTCTGCATAAATATCAACATCATTATAGCCTGCATATTCCGGATAAACATCAATAACTTTTACTACAAAATCGGCATCGGTTGTAGATATACTTGTTTCAAGATCTGCAATGATATCGCCTGTTATAGTAACATCCTTAGTCAAAGTATCTGTTTGAAATACGAGGACATCAGGACGCCGTGCAGCAAAACGCTGATCATCGGTCATGTAAGTTCTTGTCCTGTTGAAATGAACAAATTCTTCGTAAGGAACAGGTTTAGCCGGATCACTGATGTATTCACTAAAACTATTTACTACTGTAGGTTTCGACCATTTTAATTGTCCTTTGTTCTGCAGGTAAATTGCCTTATCTTCTTCGTTTGCAGGTGGCCATTTTGAAAAAGTTTTCCATTGATTGGCTCCTGTAATAAAAACATTCGCTTCCCCAATCTGGTTGATATTACCTTCGCCTTTTAGAAAATAATTGAAGAAGGGGATTTCAAAATGCTGCTGGTAATAAGTACTCGTGTTGGAACCAAACTGAATATTTCCATGGTGTGTTCCATCATGGTTAGCCCACTCGCCATGATACCATGGACCTTCTACAATTTTATTAAAGGCTTTTCCTGGATTGTTTTTTTCAGCGGCTTTGTAAGAGTTCCATGCACCCCAGCAATCTTCTGCGTCAAACAATCCGCCTACCCAAAGCATGGCGGGATGTAAATTTTTTGTAGCTCTTCTTGCGTCTCTTGCCTGCCACCATGCATCATAATTAGGGTGGTTCATTAAATCGTTCCAAAATTTGATACTATCACCCATATATTTTGAAAGGTTTTTTAGCGTTCCGGTTTCAAGATAAAACTGGTAATTATCATGATCGGGATAACCAATCGGAGCAGGCGCTTCGGAAATTGGTTTTGGATGAGGTACACCAAATCCAAATCCCAAAGCAGAATAAAAATCAAACGCATCCATTTGAAAAAATGCGCCTTTATGATGAAAATCATCGCCGATAAACCAGTTGGTAACCGGCGCTTGCGGGCTCACCGCTTTCAACGCAGGATGGTTACTGGCCGCCGCCATTGTTGAATAGAAACCGGGATAAGAAATTCCAAATACTCCTACATTTCCATTGTTATCCGGAATATTTTTTACCAGCCAGTCAATAGCATCGTATGTATCACTTGCTTCATCTATTTCTTTTCCTGATTTGTTTGCAATAAAGGGTCTTACATTTTCAAAATTTCCTTCACTCATCCACCTGCCGCGAACGTCTTGTATTACCATTATGTACCCTTCTTTAAAATATGCCTTTTGGTAACTGTTCCAGAAGGGACGGAAATTATTTTCACCATAAGGGGCGCAGGAATAGGGTGTGCGTGTTATTAGAATTGGATGTTTCTCTGTTTTATCCTTTGGAATATAAATGGAGGTAAATAATTTTATTCCGTCACGCATGGGAATGTATTTTTCCATTTTGGTGTAGTTATTTATAATCCAGGTGCTGTCATGATTTTGCGCAAAAATCGTAACTGAAAAAAATGTAAAAAACAGAAGGTGGAAATATTTTTTCATAAAAATATATTTAAGATTAAATGTACATAATAAATAGGTTATTTGATGGATTACTGCAAAACAGAAAATCGTTTTATTGGTTTGTTTACTATATGAGAGGGGTTTTAAAGGAATGCAAATAAGTAAAAGGACAGATGAGAAAAAAGGACCTGTTTTTTCTTCGGTTACTGTAAATTCTTTTCGATTCACACACTCTCTGTTTATATAAAAAGATTAATGTGCAAATTTTAATAGTTATCAATTGATAAAATATGTTTAATTTTCTACATCGTTTACCCAAAACCTAATATTATGAACACAGACGTATTGCAACACATTAACTGGCTTGCCGTACTGGTAGCCGGCTTAGCTTATTTTTTTCTTGGAGCCATTTGGTACTCTTTTCTATTTGGGAAAAAGTGGCAATCTTATAACAGCGCCGCTATGAATGCTCCTGATGCAAAAAAAGGGGGGGTCGGAATTATGTTTTTCTCTCTCATCCTGATGCTGGTTTGTTCTTTTGGATTGGCTTTGATTATTACCCGTTTTAATTTATCGGGCTGGTTGTCGGGAGTAAAAATTGGACTTATTACCGGAATTTGTTTTGCAGCAACGGCCATCCACATTTCATATATTTATGAAAAACGGCCATTAGGTTTGCATCTTATTAACGGGCTGTACAATATTCTCGGAAATATTATTGCAGCAGTTATCATCGCCAGTTGGGGATAAGCCAGTAAAATTATTTGCAGCTATTTTATCTTGTTCTCTTTAAGCGAAAAGGGAATAAGAAATTTTTTACTCAGCAACCTTGGTGATCTTTAAAACATTCGTTGGAAGATGTAATGAAACCGGGGTGCTTCCTGTGTTTACCACAACATCACCTGCTTTTAAAAATCCCCGTTCGCGCAAAATATTAAGTTGGTCATAAAAGATGTCATCAAGGCTTTCTTCTTCGTCATAAAAAATAGCACGAACTCCCCAGCTTAAACTCAGTTGGTTAATAAGGCTTGGAACTTTGCTGAAAATATAAAGAAGAGATTTAGGGCGATAACTGCTTAGCATAAAACCGGTATAACCGCTTTGTGTCATCCCAATTAGTGCGTCGGCTGATACATCCTGTGCTAGTTTACATGCGCTATAGCAAATAGCATCGCTTAAAAATGAAGGAGAATGCGGTTGTGGGGCAAGAATATCATCACGATTATAATCATAAGCCGTTTTTTCTATTTCGAGAATTATTTTGCTCATGGTTTGGATAACGAGCAACGGGTTATTTCCTGTAGCAGTTTCGCCGCTAAGCATTAAGGCATCAGCACCTTCCAAAACAGCATTGGCAACATCTGTTATTTCGCTTCTGTTTGGTTTTACCCTGTCCATCATACTTTCCATCATTTGTGTAGCCACAATTACCGGCTTGGCACGATGCATACATTTTCGGATAATTTCTTTTTGTATGAGAGGTACTTTTTCAACCGGCAGTTCTACTCCCAAATCTCCACGTGCAATCATTATCCCGTCACTCTCAATAATAATATCACGGATATTGGTAACTGCTTCAGGTTTCTCGATCTTGGCAATTACTTTAGAAGTACTGTTTCTTTTCTTTAAAATATCTTTTAGCTCGGTAATATCTTTTACCTGCCGCACAAAAGAAAGAGCAATCCAGTCGACGTTTTGATCGATTATAAAATCCAGATCTTTCAAATCTTTATCAGTAAGCGCAGGTAAGGAGATTTTAGTATCAGGAAGATTCAATCCTTTTTTGGAAGAAAGTATTCCTCCGATAACAACAGTTACTTCCACATTATTATTAGGCAGAATGTTGGTTACTACTACTTCCAATTTCCC
>DAHXOZ010000003.1 GCA_027364635.1 bacterium
AAAGTGAAAGGGATAAAAAGACGCAGACTATAATAGTAAGAATAAATTTCATAGGGATGAATGATTGTTTTTTTTCAAATGTAAAATGTATTTACGAATCCGTTTGATGGTTAAACTGTTAAATTGTTTAAACGGATTTAAAATAATTTTATTCTACATTTTAAACTTATATCCTACACCTTTTACTGTTGCGATGCAATCGTCCCCTAATTTTTGCCTTATTTTTCTGATATGAACATCAATGGTGCGGTCGCCTACGATCACTTCTGTTCCCCAAACCTTATCCAAAATTTCATTCCGTAAAAAAACTTTTGAAGGCTTGGATGCCAGGAGGGCAAGTAGTTCAAATTCTTTTCTTGCAAGAATGATCTCCTGATCTTTTAAGGTTACAATATATTTTTCACGGTCGATAGCAAGATCTCCTATTTGTAAAACACTTCCTGTTTCTTTAATGATCCGCCTGAAAAGTGCATTTACACGGCTTATTAAAACTTTTGGGCTTATTGGCTTGGTAATATAATCATCCCCACCCGTTTCAAGGCCTTTAATTTCGGTGCTTTCATCGTTAAGCGCAGTTAAAAAAATGATGATAGTATTTTCAAATGACTTGTCGGCACGTAATATTTTGCAAACTTCAAACCCTGTTTTTCCGGGCATCATTACATCAAGAATAATGAGATCTGGTTTATGAATTTTGGCCAGTTCTACCGCCTCATTACCATTGGTTGCCTGAATTACATGATAGCCTTCACTTTGCAGATTGAAGGTTAGAATTTCTAAAATATCCAACTCGTCATCAGCAACTAAAATTGTGAATGGTCTTGCTTCCTGGTTCATAATTTGCAAACCTATATTAAATTATCATTTCCTATCGCCTGTTTACAATTTATTAATATTAAAATACTGTTGGAGGAAGATTTTGAAAGTTCCTAACAAAAGGTTAATAACTGGCTATTACCGGCCATTTTTACCGAACAAAATATTTGATAACCTAAAGCATTGGTTAAATTTGTTTATTGGAACTACTTTTGCTTTCAGTAACCTAAAGATAACATGAGGTTTTTATTTATTTTTTTTCTGTTTATTTATTTTCTTCCTGTTTCCGCTGCCGCAAGTGATACCACCAATATTCCCATAAGCCGAAGGATTTTTCATGATAGGATAAAAGAAGAACAAAGGCTTGCGGATAAAGCAGATGGCCGCCTTGATGGAATTATAAAAGTAAGCAACAATCCCGATGTGAATTTACAGGTAACAGATGCGCTCATCCGAAAAATAAATGTACTGCGCAATGATATTGAAATAAACAATGCTTTGCCTACAAATAACGACAAGGTAAGATACCTGCGCTATGTAGAAGATCTTTTAAAAGATTTTATCCTTAGCTGGAAAACTCATAAGCTCAATCCTTCGCTGGCACCATTGCTGGTAGAAAATTTTGATGATATCTATAAAGCCAATATTAAAGACGAAAATATGACGCCTTTAATAAAAAAAGTGCCTTACGAAGTTGGAATTATCAATGCTTCTATTTTTATTGAAAATCCGGGTTATAATGAAAGTAAAATTGCTCTGTTCAGAGAATTTTGCCGGTTAAATCCTGATAAGATACTTCAAAATCTTGCTCCTTATGTAAATGAACCTTTTGCGGATACATTGGTAATTGAGGCTTTTAATAACAGCCCGAGCCAGTTATATACTTACGCTCAGTCTGCCAACAGCCCGCAGGGACAATTAATCAGGAAAATTGATGATCCCCGGATACAAACTGTAGTAAAGCTAAGTACGCAAAATCGGGCCCTTTTTTATTTCCCTTTCCTGGATGATCTTATAAGTGGTAAAAAAACAATAGCCGAAATAGAGAAAGTAGCAGGCACGTCAAATGAAACCTACGACAGTGTGGGATATTACCGTATGTTGGTAAAAACAGAAATTGATTATTACGGCAGAATGGTTCATGGGGATACACCCGTGGCAATGCTGGGTGCTAATGGGTTGCTGGATATGCTCAAGACAAAAGGGTATCAGCATTTTATTTACCCGATCAATGTGTTACATGAAAATCCAAGTCCCGCCGTTCGCTTCAGAGCATTGCAACCACTCGATGCACAGGAACTATATTACATGATGGTACTCGGCGAAAATGACATCTATACTTCAAGCTATGAATACAGTTTCGACAGGATGATCCAAAAAATGGGTCCTGACCCACATGGAGATTCCTTGCTTATTTCACTCAATTTCGACCATTTTAAAAAGTTTATTAAGATGGCTGCAGGCTATAATAAGCTTGATGAGTTTCTGAAGACGATGCCTGCAAATTCAGAAAAACTAATGCAGGCTTTTGTAGCAAAATTAGAAACGACCAAAACATTAGAAGATGCTGTTGATGTGGCTGATTCTTATGGGAGTATCACCAACCCTGAGTTGCAGAAATCAATGTTGCAGAATGTTGAATGGAATGAACAAAGGTGTATCAAGGAAGATAATGAACGCGGCAAAAAAATATACAGTCTTTTAAAAACAATCTTTCTTTCTGCTGATCCCAAAAACGGAATTGATCTTTCCAAAGAAATAGGTATTCCACCCATTTATACAGTAGATTATAATTACCTGGCGGATGATTCTGGAAGAATAATTGAACAGGTATTTTTCTATGGTGACAAAGACGGCAAGGCATCTTATGCGAGTTTCCTTACCTCATTTCCGCGAAGTGAATGGAGCATTACTCAAAAAAGTGAATGGACGGAGATAAAATCCATAAAAGGGAAGCCGATTTTAATTTATGCCAATCTTCCCCTGGATAATGTAACCGATAAAGACGCCAAGGCGCAGGCCGACCTTATTGATTATCTTGATTCAAAAGGACTGAAGCCTACCATTGTGATCCATAGAGGCCATAGTTATCATTTGCCTTATACGATTAAGCAATTGCCAGAAAGTGCAAAAATTATTATGTTGGGCTCATGCGGTGGCTATCAAAATCTGAAAACAATTTTAAAATATGCTCCTGAAGCGCATATTATTTCTACAAAAGAAACCGGGGCAATGAATGTGAACAAACCAATCATTGACGCGTTGGATAATACACTTCGGGCAGGTAAAAATATAGACTGGCGACAAATGTGGGCAGGTTTGCAAACTGAATTTAACCATGCGCCTGAACAAATAAGAGAAACTTTTGAAGATTATATTCCCCCTCAAAAAAACCTGGGTGCTTTGTTTATTAAAGCTTACAATAAGGAAGGTGGCTCCGATGATGAATAGCCAGGATTGATTAAAACAAAATTTGTGAGAATTTGTTTGTTTACTGCCTAATTTATTTAAATAAAAAAACCGGATAAATATCCGGCTTTGTATGTTGAATGCTTTTCCTTCTTACCTCAGCTTATGTAAATAATCATTATTGGCAAATTGTTTTTTAACATCGTGCAGATTTCTCAAAATGCTATTGTCGATCAGCTTGCCTTCCATTTCTAAAATAAAACCACCAATAATATTATCATCAACCACAGTTTCTAAATGAACTTTATCATAGGAAGTAGATGCTTTGATCTTGAAAACGAAAGAATCCGCTAATTCTTTACTGATAGGAGTTGCAGTGGTAAGCCTGGCGTTATGAAGTCCTATTATGCTATTATATTGTGCGATGAAAGAAGTAATAACGACAGGCAAATTGGCTTCACGGCTTTTGTTGCAAATCAGTTTTAAAAAAGTTTCTGTAATGGTTGAAATATTGCCGTTGGTAATTGCGCTGATGATTTTATATTTTTTATCAGCATGGATGATCGGGCTTTCAAGCATCAAAACAAAATCGCGACTTTTATCAACAATTGATTTCAAAAAGACAATATCATTATGCACTTCATCCAGCTTATCGTATTGGGTTGCAATATCTATAAGGCTTTTGGCATATCGTTGTGCTAAACGTGGATTGTTCATATCGCTTTAAATTAATTCAACTCAACCTTCTGAGCCAGTTGTTGAATATATTTTTCCTGGTCTTCTTTGTTATTTAACTCTCTGCGTAAAACCTTTTCACTCACTTCAAGAACCAAATTTCCTACCTGGTTCTTTAAATCAGTAATGGCGGCCATTTTTTGCTGATTAATTACACTTTGCGCGTCGGCAACTATTTTGTTGGTTTCTTTCCTGGCTTGTTCTTTAGCGTCCTGTATCATTTTATCCCGAATTTCTTTTGCCTCTCTCATCATCTGAGATCTTTCTTCACGCGCTTTTGCCAACAAAGCTTCATTTTCACTTTTCATATTATCCATTTCTTTACGCATGTTTTCTGCAGAAAGAATAGAATCGGAGATGTTTTTTTCTCTTTCATCCAAAGATTTCAAAATAGGTTTCCATGCATATTTTGCCAGGATATAGAACACGATACCAAAAGCAATCAGTGTCCAAAGAATTAAACCTAACTTGGGAAGTAAAAGTTGCATACTTTTTTATTTGTAATTAAATATAAGAATTTTAAAATTTAAAAAAATACTGCATCCTCCGCCCTGTGCTTTGGATGCAGTAAAGATTTGCGCTTATGCTCCGGTGGCAGTTTTTAAAACAGCCAATAAGCCGGCGATAACCGCGAAAAGGGCAACCCCTTCTACTAATGCGGCCGCAAGGATCATGTTAGCACGAATTTCATTCGCTGCTTCCGGTTGGCGTGCAATTCCTTCCACTGCACCTTTACCAATCTGGCCAATACCGATACCTGCTCCTATAGCAGCTAAACCGGCGCCGATTGCTCCACCCATGTGCGAGAATCCAGCTTCAAATAACAAGGTCATTAGTGACATAATTCTGGGTTTTGATATGAATAAAAAATTTAAACAAATGCGTGATCTTCATGTGGCACATCATGATCGCTTCCTTCAAAGCCCTGGCCAATAAATATGGCAGTTAGGGCTGTAAAAATGAATGCTTGTATGAAGGCTACCAATATTTCAATAAGGTAATCGAAAACAACAAAAACTACAGAGAACGGTGAAAATCCCCAACCAGCAACTGTATTCATAGCTCCAAAAATAAAAATGAGCGAAATGAAAGCCAGGATTACGATATGGCCTGCTACCATGTTTGCAAAAAGACGTATGATCAATGCTCCGGGTTTTATAACAAAAAGCCCGAAAAGTTCAACCGGTACCAAAATTACTTTAACCAAAAAAGGTACATCGGGTGGCCATATAATGTGTTTCCAGAAATGCGTAGTAGTACTGGCAAGAATAATTATGAGTGAAATAACACCTAATACCAGCGTAAAGGCGATATTGCCGGCAACATTAGCGGCACCCGGCAACAATCCAAAAAGAGCATTTATCAGGATAAAGAAAAAAACGGTAAGCAAATAAGGCATATATCTTTGCCATCTTGAACCAAGGTTTACTTTGGCTACTTCTTCCCTTATAAATACAATAATCGGCTCCATAAAGCTTTGAGCTCCGGATGGTGCAGAAACAACGCCTTCTCCCTTCTTGTACTTTTGTGCAATCTTTATCATCAGGTAGCAAAATAATATCAGCGCCAAAAAGGTTTGAATTACGTTCCTGGTAAGCGAAAGATCATATACGGTTACATCAGGATCTACCGGAACGACCGTATTTTCATCCTCAAGGCGGTAACCATCATAGGTTTGATTATGCTCAGGCCCAAATCTTTTCGAAGAAAAAACAGACCATCCTTTTTGTGGAGAATATAATATTACGGGCAGGTAAATAGCTGCCTCAAAATGATCGGTTGAAAAAAAGTGGAATTCGTAAGCATCCTGCACGTGATTCATAATTGCTTTTGTAGGATCAAACTTTTCATCTTGTTTTTTGTTATCACCAGCCTTTTCCTGGGAAAAAACGTTTGATGAATACGTAAGTAAAAAAAGGCTGAAAACCGCTACCAATAAAGATTTCATGCTTTTAGAACCCATACTTCTTCTGAATTTTGCGCAAAGATAAGGGTTTGCGGCATGATAAGAAAGATTGACACTATTATTTTTATTGGGGAAAATATATTTACAATTTCTTAAGATATAACGCAGGAATTAATTTTCCCCGGTTATTTCTGGTAGTTACTTATAAAAAATTAAACGTCTTCTTAACCCGGAATAAATTTTATATTTAAATAAATTTCTGAAGATGAAAAATCTGATTTCTACCAGGCTCGCTATTCTGATTTTTTCTGTAATAATTGCCTTTTTTGGGGCCAATACTATTTTGAATGCAAGGCACATGGTTATGGATGTTCCTTCTTTTTTACCAGCGTCTAAATGGATGGTCTATTTGTCAGGAACCGGATTTTTACTGGCTGCGATGGCATTTATTATTGACCGTTATGCAAAAATTGCGGGTTACCTGCTGGCGGTCTTATTATTAATTATTGTCTTTTCTGTAGACGTTCCGGGCATTATTCATGCTACTTCAAGTCCTATAAAAATGTTATTTGTTACCAACATGCTTAAAGATGCAGCTTTGGCAATGGCGGCAATATTAATAGCTGATATTTCCAGAGAAAGAACAGTGTAAATTTGCATAAGTGAAATCAGTAAAAGAAATATTGTCCTTCCCGTTTATAGTACTCATCAAAATTTATCAATTGATTATTTCTCCCTGGATGGGCCCTTCCTGTAGGTATACACCTACGTGTTCCCAATATGGAATAGAAGCATTTAAGAAATACGGGCCATTAAAAGGAGGTTGGCTCACCATAAAAAGAATTTTAAGATGTAATCCCTGGGGTAGCCATGGTCACGATCCTGTTCCTTAGTAGAACAGAAATCAGGCTTTTTTATTGGTTTACTGTGTGGTATTTGTGATTTTCCCGCAGCTTATTTGGATTTAAGCCTATACTTTTTATTTACCTTAGGATTATTGAAATATTCGTCCAGTTTCTTTTTATCGGTAGTATCATCTACAATAGTTACATCTATTAGCTGAAGTTGGATCTGCTGTAATTCATCTTTCAGCTTGGCAATTTTTTGAACAATATTCGGATCTTTATCTCCTACCAAAGCATTGTCAGTCAGTAAATATTGAAGCCTTTTAATATCGTTTCTTACCAGTGATGCAGCATTTAATTCATCATTCTTGTTCGGTGCCACTGCTTCCTTTACAGGAACCAAAGCAACCCCAACACTCGGTAAAATTTTACCTGTAGTTTGTAAATTTTTATCTTGCATTGAAGAAAAAACGGTACCACCCAGAGAGGTACTTGCAGAGGTAAGATCAAAAGTAGTTCGGGTGTTTTTTGTTTTTTTAATCTTTTCGTCAAGACTCCGGAAAGTACTTTTTAACTGAAGGATATATGTATCAATATTACTGGTCAAATTATTGTATTCCAAAAGGCGACGTGGATAATTGATTGCCTGGTTTACTTTCACGGTTACTTCTGCGGTATCGCGATTATAAAATTTATCAACGCCAATAAATTTAAGAACAAGTGTTTTTTCTTTAACCTCGTCATTGTCTTTTATAAAATCATAAGGAGCTACCCAGGTAAACTGGTCGCCGCATTGTGTGATAGGGGTTGTAGAACGAATAGGATAATTGCAGTAATAAGTAATTGATTCAAGCGGGAAACTTCCTTGTTCGCATTGTAACTTAAAATTTAAAGTATCTCCTTCATCAATAGAGAGATCACTGCTTACAGTGGGTTTTATTTTGGATGGGATGATGTCTGTATTATAAAATAAGATCGAAAAGGTGGTATCCATCTTATCATTCGGGTCATCCAGATTCTGTACACCAATTTTCACTTTGTATTGGGTATCATATTTTAATTTCCCTGAAAGGAAATAAGATTTTTCTGCCTTAAAATGCAGCAGACCATTGTCTTTATTGATCCGTAAGCCAACCGGTGAATTTTTTAAATACCAATAGTAATTATAAGGGTTTTTATTGATCTCAAAACGATAATCCAAAGTTGAATCCACATGAAGAGTAAAGTAGGGACTAAAGTTTTTTATTCTTAAGAGTGTGTCTACCGGTTTTAAGTAAATAGTGTCTTCAGGAGGTAAATGAACGGTATCGTTATTCATCACTACTGTATCCTTTTTTTTCAGAAAAGAACTATCTGTTACCTGGCTTTTTACATGTACTGCAAAAAACAACAAGGCCATAAAAAACAGTAAAACCTTGGAAACGGCGTTTTTAAGCATGTGTGCAAAAGTATAAAACAATTTGCGCCAAATTCTTAACGAAATAAAAAAAAATTACTTAAAATTTTTAAAAGAGCAAATGAAAATCAGGGGCTTATATGGGGTATATAGGTATTTTAATTTTTTAAATGAAGGAAGGGAAAAACTTTATTTAAATTTATCCATAGCCATTTCTGCCGAACCAGATAACTTTTTCATAATTACTGAAACGCTTTGGGCTATTTCACTTTTGTTTTCTACGATAAGTGCCGCTGTATTTTTACAATTTTCATTTTCTTCTTCATTTTTCTTTCCCGATTTTGAATGATCCATATGAATTACAAGGTCTTTTAAATCATTATCTGCATTTCCTGATACCTGCACTAAAATTAAAACTGTTATTGCCTCCAGATCTTTGTCGTTTCCATCTCGTAAAAGGGGGTTTTTATGCAATTCTTTAATAAGACTGTCCACATTTACTTTTCGCCGCGTTAATTTATTGGCATTTTTTTCGATAATATTTTTAATGCCAGGTTTTATGGTTACCATCGCATTTTGATAGAAAGTATTTGCTTCAGAAGGCATTACTTTATTTACCTGGGCAATTGTGAGACGGGAAATGAATAAAAAAAACAGGGGTAAAATGTTTTTCATAAGTAAAATCTTTTGTAAAAAATTTACTCAAATGAGGATAGCTGAGATATAAAACGCTGAAAACAAAAAAATATTGAAAAGGTTTGAATGTATATTATTCCAGAATACTTTAAAAATAGCAGAATATATTTTTAATAAAGCCTTAATAGTTTTAAAGTGGTGGTACACAGTAGTTTTTTTTAAACTTGTATAAATTTATTACTCAACTCTAAATAATTAAAATGAATCCTAACCCGAAATTAAAAGAACAATGCGCATTAGTAACCGGTGCCAATAGTGGTATTGGAGAAGCGGTTGCCATAGCTTTGGCAAATGAAGGCGCCAATGTGGTGGTAAATTATGTTACGCATCCCGAAAAAGCAGAGGACGTAGTAAAAAGAATTGAACAAAACGGCGGTAATGCAATTGCTATAAAAGCTGATGTGAGTAAAGAGGAAGAAGTTCAGTCGATGTTTCAACAAATGTATGATAAGTATGGAACCATTGATATCCTGGTAAACAATGCAGGAATTCAAAAAGATTCACCCTTGGAAAGTATGAGCCTTGAAGATTGGAAATTGGTAATTGATGTGAACCTGACAGGTCAGTTTTTATGTTCTCGCGAAGCGGTGAAGGAATTTTTGAAACGAGGTGTTGTGCCTGAGCGAAGTAGTGCAGCCGGCAAAATAATTTGTATGAGCAGTGTGCACCAGGTAATTCCCTGGGCGGGGCACGTAAATTATGCATCAAGCAAAGGTGGAATTGAAATGCTGATGAAGAGCATGGCGCAGGAGCTGGCTTCCAAAAAAATAAGAGTAAATGCCATAGGTCCAGGTGCAATAGAAACTCCCATCAATATAAATGCCTGGGATACGCCTGAGGCTGCCGCAAAATTACTAACACTGATACCTTACAAACGGATTGGCTTACCGGAAGATATAGGGAAGGTAGCTGCCTGGCTTGCCAGTGACGAATCGGATTATGTTGTAGGAACAACAGTTTTTGTTGACGGCGGGATGTTATTATATCCCGGATTTACTACAAACGGATAAGATTAAAAAGAATAAAATAATGGAAAATCAAGAGTTAAAAAGATTAGAGGTAAATGCAAAAAAAGAAGTTCCGATAGAAAAGTGGGGGCCTTATTTAACAGAGAGGCAATGGGGAACAGTACGTGAAGATTATAGCGCCGGCGGAGATGCATGGGATTATTTTCCGCACGATCATGCCCGAAGCAGGGTTTATCGTTGGGGGGAAGATGGCTTGGGAGGCATTTCTGACATCAAACAACAATTGTGCTTTGCCATTGCATTGTGGAATGGTAAAGATCCGATTCTGAAAGAAAGATTGTTCGGTTTGACTAATAAGGAAGGTAACCATGGTGAAGATGTAAAGGAACTTTATTATTACCTTGATAATCTTCCTTCTCATTACTACATGAAATATTTGTACAAATATCCACAAGAAGTTTTTCCTTATAACAATTTATTGGAAGAAAATGCAAAGCGGGATAAACTACAGCCTGAGTATGAAATTCTGGATACCGGAATTTTCAATGATGACAAGTATTTTGATGTCTACATTGAATATGCAAAGCAAAGCAGTGAAGATATTTTTATTAAGATTGAGATAGTGAACCGGGGTCCTGAAAAGGCACCAATTACTATTTTGCCCACCCTGTGGTTTTATAACAACTGGCAATATGCCGGTGAAAATAACAAACCTTACATCAACTATGTTTCGGACCATTGCGTACAAGCACATCATCAATATATTGGGGATTATTATCTTTATTTTGAGCCAACCGACAATGTTCTTTTTACTGAAAATGAAACCAATTTTCAAAGACTTTTTAATAAGCCTAACTCATCTGAGTTTGTAAAAGATGCCTTTCATGAAGCCATTATTTACGGAACTAATTTTCAGAAGCTAAAAGACAAAAAAGGTGGTACCAAATGTGCTTCTGTTTATTCTTTTGAAATTGAATCTAAAAAGTCAGAATGTGTATTTCTAAGGCTTTCAAATAAAAAAGTGGATGATTATTTTCCGGAGGACTTCAAGGATATTTTCATAAAAAGAAAGAACGAAGCAGATATTTTTTATGAAAGCATACATCCGGCTTCTTGTACAGAAGATCAAAAAAATATTCAGCGGCAGGCATTTGCGGGCTTGCTTTGGAATAAGCAATATTATCATTACGATCTTGACACATGGTTAAACACAAGTGATGGGATAACACCAGACACTCCTGAACGTAAAAATGGCCGCAATAATACCTGGAAATATTTAAAAAACCAGGATATTTTATCTATGCCTGATAATTGGGAATACCCATGGTATGCATCCTGGGACATGGCTTTTCATTGTATTTCAATGGCAGTGATTGATCCTCTTTTTGCAAAACATCAACTCACTTTACTTATGCGCGAATGGTACATGAATCCACAAGGGCAATTGCCAGCATATGAGTGGAATTTCAGCGATGTAAATCCGCCGGTCCATGCGTTTGCTGCGTTAGAAATTTATAAAACAGAAGAAAGATTATATGGTAAAACTGATATTGTTTTCTTAAAAAGTATTTTCCAGAAACTAATCATCAATTTTACCTGGTGGATCAACAGAAAAGACGAGAACGGTAACAGTATTTTTGAAGGTGGTTTTCTTGGTCTCGATAATATCGGGCTGTTTAACCGTAGTATGGTTCTACCCGGGAATGCTGTTTTAGAACAGGCTGATGGTACAAGTTGGATGGGGAAATATGCATTGGATATGATGAACATCGCGCTTGAAATTTCGATGCACGATCCTTCTTTTGAAGATACGGCAACCAAATTCTATGAGCATTTTGTAATTATAGCAGAAGCTTTAAATGAGCTTGGATTATGGAACGAGGAGGACAAGTTTTTTTATGATGTTCTTTCCATAAATAAATCTGAAGCTTTTCCATTAAGGGTCCGCTCAGTAGTAGGGCTTATCCCTTTATTTGCTGTGACAGTTATCAAAAAGGAAGTTTTTGATCAGATGGCGGATTTTACCAAGAGAATGAAATGGTTCCAACAATACAGGCAAGCCAATCATTTATATTTACCAAGCGAAGCGAAAAAGGATTTTGAATGCACTTTGCTTTCTTTAGTGAATAAAGAAAGGTTGGAATATTTGTGTGAAAAATTATTAGATGAATCAGAGTTTTTATCAGAAGGAGGAATCAGGGCGCTTTCAAAATTTTATGAAAAAAATCCGTACACTTTAAACTACGATGGCAACAGTTATTCTATTCAATACGATCCCGGTGATTCTACTTCCAATATGTTTGGTGGAAACTCTAACTGGCGTGGCCCCGTTTGGATGCCGGTAAATTATTTGTTCATCACTGCATTTAAAACTTTTGGGTATTTTTTCGGCGACGATTTGAAAGTTGAATTTCCTTCACATTCGGGAACAAGTGTATCACTTTCTGAAGTCGCAAATCAAATTTCTGCCAGGCTACTACATATTTTTGAAAAGAATGAGCAGAATGAAAGGCTTTGCAATGGCGATTATAACTGGTTTTATAAAAAAGAAGAAAATAAAGACCTTGTTTTATTTAACGAATATTTTCATGGCAATACCCTTCGCGGATTGGGTGCAAGCCACCAAACCGGTTGGACTGCTTTGATCGCCAATTTAATTCTTGATTTAAAAGAGAAAGATTAATTCTGCCTTTTTAGTGTAAGCAAAGCAACTGATTCAATATGATGCGTATGCGGAAACATATCCACAGGTTGTATTTTTTCAACAATATATTTTTCACTTAGCAACTGAAAATCCCTGGCCTGTGTGGCTACATTGCAACTTACATACACGATTTTTTCAGAACAAATTTCCAAAAGTTTGTTTACTAATTTAGGATGTAGCCCGGCGCGTGGAGGATCTACAATTACTACATCGGCTTTGCCATGTAAGTTAAAAAAATCATCATTGCAGATTTCAATAACATCTCCTGCAAAAAAGTTTGCTGAATTAAGATGGTTAAAAGCTGCATTTTCTTTGGCATCTTTAACCGCGTCTTCAATTACATCAACCCCAATTATTTTCCTTGCGTTTTTACTCAAAAATATTCCAATGCTTCCGGTACCACAATACAGGTCATAAACAGTTTCATTGCCAGTAAGCGCTGCAAAATCATTTACGACATTGTATAAAACTTCAGCCTGCTTTGTATTGGTTTGAAAAAAAGATTTAGGAGAAATTTTAAAATTAAAATCGCCGACCTTTTCAATAACATATCCTTTGCCAAAGAAAGTTATAGGCTCAAGATCATTAAGGCTATCATTCCATTTTGGATTGATTGTGTAAACGAGGGTAGTGATCGCAGGTACTTTTTCTAATAAATTTTTACTGATTTTTTCAATTTCTTTTTTGTCCTCATTCCCAAAAACAAGGTTTATCATCAGTTCGCCTGTAGTACAATTTCTAATAACGATGTTTCTTAAAAATCCTTTATGTTCTTTAATGTCGTAATAACTGTAACGGTTGCTTTCTGCCAATTCCCTTAAAGTGTTTCTTATGATATTATTGACATCATCCATTAGCCAACACTCCCGGATATCAATTATTTTGTCATACAGTTTTGGAACATGATAACCTACGGCGCCCCCGGGCCATTTTTCTTCGCCTAAAACCTGCAATTCATTTTGAGTGAGGTATTTTTTATTGCTAAAAGTGAATTCAAGTTTGTTCCTGTAATTGGTTGTTTTTTGTGATCCGATAATGGGCAATACAGGAACATCATTCAATTTGCCGATTCTCTTTACTACGTCTTTAACTTCCTGTTCTTTATATTCCAATTGCTTTTCATAAGGAAGCATTTGCCATTTACAGCCGCCGCAAATTCCGAAATGGATACAAAAAGGAGAAACCCTTTCAGCACTGTAGGTATGTATTTTGGTAGCTTTTCCTTCTGCCCAATCCTTTTTATTTTTGGTGAGCAAAACATCTGCAATATCGCCTGGAACAGCCCCTTCTATAAAGATTACTTTGCCGTCAACTTTAGCCAATGCTTTTCCTTCCGCAGCGTATCCTGTTACAGGAATATTTTCTAAGAGGATTTTTTTTCTTTTCACGGGTGCAAAAATAAATGATGTTGTATGAAGGCTCTTTAAAAATTATTGAGAAACTTTTAGAATAATAAGCTGAAAATTTCGTTTTAGTTTTTTTGAAAAAAGCGCTGAAGTTCAGGGCTAATTAAAATGTTAACTATTTAAACCAACCTTTTTTTACAGTTCAAATTGAATATTTTTGTTTTTCATTCATTCAAACTATGAAATTATTTTTTTCTTTCTTTCTTTTCATTTTCTCTTTTTCAATAGCTAATGCGCAAGGGTATAAAGTTACTTTAAAGGCTCCTCAATATAACGGTGGACTCGCTTATCTTACTTATTATTACGGTAAAAGCATGAATGTGCAGGATTCGGCTATTGTGAATTCAAAAGGTGTTGCGGTATTCCAGGGAAAAGATAAAGTGCTTCCGGGCGTTTATTCAATTGTTTTGCCGGGCAAGACTAAATTGTTTGATTTTTTAATAGCAAACAAACAAATAATCAATATTTTGGTTCCGGATACTACTGATATCATTGATAAAGTAGTAATAACCGGTGCCGAAGAAAACGGGCTTTTCCAGCAGTATCAAAAATATGCTTCTGCAAAAGGTAAATTGTTGCAAAAAGAATTACAGGCTTACAAAGCCTCTACAACCAAAGAAGATAGTGCAGCGCATGAAAAAAAATACAAGCAATTAAATGACGAATTGAATATTTACAGGGATAATATTATCAAGGATCATCCTCAATCTATGCTGGCAACTTTGCTTATAAGTATGAAGCCCGTCCCGGTGTTATATTCTGATCCATTAACACATGAAGATTCAGTAGCTAATTTCCTGTATTATAAAAAACATTATTGGGATGGAATTACGTTTATGGATGACCGTATTATCCGCACTCCTTTCTTTTTACCAAAGCTGGAGCAATATTACAGAAACGTAGTTTCTCCGGTTCCGGATTCAATAATCAAAGAGTCTGATTATATGTTGCTGCTTGCCCGTTCATCTCCCGAAATGTATAAATTTTTATTAAACTGGCTTACCGATGAATACATTTATCCTAAATATATGGGACAGGATGCCGTGTTTGTTCATTTATTTGAAAAATATCATTCAAAAGGAGTTTCAAGCTGGCTTAATAAAAAGCAACTTAAAACAATTTCAGACAGGGCTTATATGTTGATGGCTAATTTGATAGGAGAGCAGGCTGCCAATCTTGAAATGGTAGATTCGAGTGGCAAAAATGTTCCTTTGTATAATATTAATTCAGATTATATCGTTATTTGTTTCTGGGATCCTACTTGCGGCCATTGCCAAAAGCAGGTTCCCCGGCTGGATTCGATTTACAATGCCAAATGGAAAAATGAAGGCGTAAAAATGTATGGAGTTCTTACAGAGACAAAAGATCTTGAACAATGGAAAAAGTTTATTAGGGATAAAAATTTGGGTAACTGGATCAATGTATATGAAACTGATGCGCAGAAGAAAATAATAGAAGATTCAAAGCAAGCATCTTACAAGCAATTATATGATGTAATTCAAACTCCTACATTATATTTATTAGATAAAGACAAAAAAATTATTGCAAAAAAATTAACTATGGAGCAAATGGATGATGTACTTGATGCGAAAATAAAAAACCAGTCTGCTAAAACGGCAAATCGCTAGTAAAACGACTTTTAAGTATGATTTTGATTTTAGCAAAGGTGAAAGCTCCTTTATCAATTATGAGATCCTTTTAAAAAATATTTAATGAAAAAACTGCTTCTCATTTTTGTTTTTACTTCTTCATTATTTTATTCGTACAGTCAAACACTTTTTACTTATGGCATTCATAAAGTAGGTGCCTCAGAGTTTTTAACCGCCTACAATAAAAATAAAACTACTACAAGTGTCGATTCACAGGCGCTTCGCGATTATCTTGGACTTTATATAAATTTTAGATTAAAAGTTCAGGCTGCCAGGGATATACATCTTGATACACTTCCATCAATGATAGCAGATCTGCAAAATTTTAGAAGCCAGATACAGGGTACTTACTTAAAAGATGAAAAGGAAGTGAACCGGTTAGTTGATGAAGCCTTTATGAGAAGTCAAAAAGATATACACACCACTTATTATTATATGAAATCAGATGATGATAAAGATTCTGTAAAGGAGATGAATCTCATTCATGAAGTTTCCAGAAAACTGAATTCCGGTGAGTCCGGTGCAGTTATTCTTTCAAAAATAAATGCAAATACACCAGGCAAAATTCAAAGAGAAGATATTGGTTATATCACTGCTTTTACATTGCCTTATAAATTTGAAAATATTATTTATAGATTAAAGCCGGGTACAGCAAGCGCTCCGGTTCGAACAAAAAACGGCTGGTATATTTTTAAAAACGACGGCGAAAGGCACGCGGTGGGCAAAATAACTGTTGCACAAATCTTATTTGCAGTGCCGCAGGGAGATGCGCATCAAAAAGAAAAAGCACAGAAACTGGCAGATTCTGTTTATACGGCATTATTGAATGGAAGTGATTTTGCAATGCTTGCAAAACAATTCAGTGATGACAGAACAACCTTTATGAATGGTGGAAGGATGCCAGAGTTTGGAACAGCAAAATATGATTCTGTATTTGAAAATCATGCTTTTTCACTTCAAAAAGATGGAGAGATATCAAAACCTTTTGAAACCAAATTCGGATACCACATTCTAAAAAGAATTTCAGCAGAACCTGTTCCCACGAGCAAAGATGATGAAAAGTATATGTATAATTTAAAAGAGGAGGTCTTGAATGATAGCCGCATTGAAATAGCGAAAGAAATGTTTCTAAAGGAAATATTTCCGGTTATCAGGTTAACCAGAAGAAAAATTAATCTGGAAGACCTTTGGCGTTTTACTGACAGCGCCTTACTAAAAAATAAAGAAGTAGCATCAGGAAACGTAAATCAACAGACCATCTTACTTTCATTTAATAATAATCAAAGTGTAAGAGTGAGCGATTGGATATTATATGTCAGAAACAGTAATGATAAAATAAACGGCGACCACAAATCTTATAAGAAAATTTTTCCGGAATTTGTTAATCAATCTGCAATTTCAAATTATGCATCAAGACTTGAAAATTATAACCCTGTATTTAGAGCTCAAATCAATGAATTTAAAGAAGGCAATATGCTTTTTGAAATCATGCAAAGAAAAGTGTGGGGCAAGGCAACTTCTGATACTTTAGGGTTAAAAAAGTTTTATGAGCTACACAAACAAAAGTATTTATGGAGTGCCAGTGCAGAGGCTGTAATTTTTTCCTGTTCTAATGCGGAAGTAGCTAAAAGCAGTATCGCAAAACTGAAAAAAGGGAAGAGCTGGAAAGAAATTGTAAATGAAAATCCCTCGTCCGTTCAGGCCGATTCCGGAAGGTTCGAATTAGGACAGATTCCTGTAGTGGATAGAACTGCATTTTCAGACGGTTTAATTACTCTTCCCGTAATTAATAAAACTGATGGAACCGCTGTATTTGCAAAAATCATAAAAGTATATCCTTCCAATCAGCAACGAAACTTTGATGATGCCCGCGGGCTTGTGATTAATGATTATCAAAATTACCTTGAACAAAAATGGATTGAGCAATTAAAGAAAAAATATCCTGTGAGAGTTAATCAAAAAGTCTTTCAATCTCTTTTAATTAAAAATTGATTTTTTATTGAAAAGGCGCTGTTTTCAATTGACTAAACTGTTTTTTATGGTCTAAAACCAGTTATTTTAATCTTTTTAGAAAGTACAAAAAATTTTTGTCTTTCAACAATTGTAAATCTGTTTTAACCAATAATTTTACTGATAAAAAGCAACTAAAGCTAAAAAAAGGCCGCCGGATTCCGTCTGGATTGTGTTTTATTACATTATTTTGAATATGGTCATTACAGTTTATCACAAAGAAAATCCTTTGCAATAATTATTGATACATATTTTTTAGTACCTCCTTCAACTGTTTTACAGATTCTGATGTAGAAGAGGTATTTGAAAATAAAGTCTTTGTACTTTCATCTCCACCATAAAATACATTGTTGGCATTTTCATCGATAGCAATAACTGAGCCCCCTAAACTGATTCCTGCAAATAGTCCTTTACTCCTGGAATAAGAATAAACCTCCGCTTCAAATTTTGTATCGGTGCTTGCAGATGAACTTCTTCCCATCGGGCCTGCTGTAACAGATACATCACCACCGAGAGTAACGCTGCTTTGGTTAATATTTTGCAAAGTTTCCCTGTTTTTAAAGACTAAAACAAGATCCACTGCCTGAACACCTATCTGTAACCCTACACTTCCGCCGGTAATGGTTACAAAAACAGGATCGCTCCATGTTCCATCTTCCAGTTTTACCATCGCAATGCCTTTTCCTCTTTTTCCGCCTACAACGAATCCGGCATTTATTAATTTGGGAACTACAATTATGCCCTGTGTCACTTCCATTAGTTCCTTGGGAATTTTATCCTTCATCTGCCCGAAATCCTGCAAAACCTTAATACTCGCGTCTATTTTCTCCTGGTCTCTTTGTTTTATCTGGCTTTTAACTGGAGTAAAAGAAAATGACAGAACCAGTAGCGAAAATAAAAAAGGGAACAATTTTGAGGTCTTCATGTCTTAGTTATTAAATCGATTTTAAAAAATTTAAGAATAATTGATACAACATTAATGCCCTTTTATGAATTAAACTTTCCTTCACTATTTATTTATCTATTTTTTAAGGAATAGATGGTGGTTAGCGCCTTATGTGCACAAAAAAAGCCGCCTCACAAGGAGACAGCTTTTTAAAGCTTCTTTATTTTTCTTTACAGATTATTCGCCTGGAGTTTCCTCTTTGGCAGCTTTGTCAGATGTTGCTGAAGCAACAGTTTTAGGCGCTTCTGCTTTTTTTACAAAGGCCGGCCGGCTTGCAGCTCTCGCTTTCTTATGATTCTCCTGTCTTTTTGCAAATTCAGAATCATGTTCGCTGCTCCATTTGGTAAACTTTTCCATAGCAGCCGCTTCGTCAAATAAGCCAAGGGATACACCACGAAGCAAATGCTTGAGGTATAAAACGCCTTTAAAACTTAAAATACGACGCACTGTGTCGGTCGGTTGCGCACCTTTGTGCAGCCATTCCAATGCCTTTTGACGATCTACCTGGATTGTTGCAGGAACCGTTAGAGGATTGTAAGAACCGAGTTTCTGAATAAATTTGCCATCGCGTGGGCTACGGGAATCTGCAACTACTATAAAGTAAAATGGTCTCTTCTTTGAGCCATGTCGTTGCAATCTCATTTTTACAGCCATAAAAAATAGAAATTTTTTTGGGTTGTGATTAAATTGGGTTTCTAAAAAGGACAGCGAAGATAAGACCTGAACATGAAAAACACAAAAGATAATCCCGGTTTTTCAAAAAAAATTACTATTTCTTAATATATTGCTGATTTTTTACAAAATTTTAATATAATTATTTTCTGCCCAAACCGGCAAGTTTTCCCATCGGCATTTTGTTCATCATCTTCATCATGTTTTTCATCTGGTCAAACTGCTTTAAAAACTGGTTTACTTCGGCAATATCTTTTCCACTTCCTTTGGCAATTCTTTGCTTACGGCTCGGGTTTATTACATCGGGATTTCTGCGTTCTTCTAATGTCATTGAGTTGATCATTGCTTCGATTCCTTTAAAGGCATCGTCATTGATGTCAATATCTTTTATTTGTTTACCCACTCCCGGAATCATTCCCATAAGATCTTTAAGGTTTCCCATTTTTTTGATCTGCTGTAATTGGGTTTTAAAATCTTCAAAGTCAAACTGGTTTTTCCTGATCTTCTTTTCCAATTTAGCGGCTTGTGCTTCATCAAACTGCTCTTGCGCTTTCTCTACCAAACTCACAATATCGCCCATTCCCAAAATCCTTTGGGCCATACGCTCAGGATAAAACACATCCAATGTGTCCAGTTTTTCACCACTGCTTACAAACTTGATCGGTTTGTTTACTGTGTATTTAATAGAAATGGCAGCACCACCGCGGGTATCACCATCTAATTTAGTAAGAACAACTCCTGTATAATTCAATCGCTGGTTAAATGCCGCAGCCGTGTTTACAGCGTCCTGGCCGGTCATGCTATCTACTACAAATAAAATCTCTTTCGGGTTGAATGCATTTTTGATATTCGCGACTTCCGTCATCATCACTTCGTCAATCGCAAGGCGGCCGGCAGTATCTATAATTACAACATTCTTATTTTTTGTTTTCGCTTCCTTTAATGCGTTTTGAACAATTTCAACCACATCTTTATTTTCCGGCTCGCTGTAAACTTCAACATTTACCTGTGAACCCAACACTTTTAATTGCTCAATCGCTGCCGGGCGATAAACGTCACCGGCGACAAGCAAAGGAGATTTCCCCTTTTTTGTTTTTAAATAATTGGCAAGTTTTCCGCTAAAAGTTGTTTTACCACTACCTTGTAAACCAGCGATCAAAATAATTGCCGGGTTGCCGCTTAAATCCAAATCGGTTTCAACGCCGCCCATCAAATCCGTCAATTCATCTTTTACAATCTTCACCATTAACTGGCCCGGGCTTACCGCGTTAATTACCTTTTCGCCGGTGGCTTTTTCTTTGATCGAATCGGTAAATTCCTTGGCGATCTTATAGTTCACATCGGCATCCACGAGGGCACGGCGTATATCTTTTATCGTAGAAGCAATATTGAGTTCTGTGATCCTTCCCTGTCCTTTTAAGTTCTTAAACGCGGTATCGAGGCGGTCGCTTAAAGAGTCAAACATATTATTGAGTATTCAGTTTAATTAAAATGATAAAAAAAGTGAACATAAAATATATTCACTTCATGGATGCAAATTTACAAAAAGTTCATTTTATTTTTTAAGAAGAAATGTTACTTCCCGAGCCGGTAAACACAGCAAACAAACAAATTAGAAAGATTTTTATTTTCTGTTGAAATAAGAAATCTCATCTGAAAAAATCTTTTCCTGTTGAAACAAATAAAAATTTTTCATTGCCGGCGCATCCACTCCTTCTTCGATAATCATTTCACCATTAGTAATTACTCTGGCCTCATCCCACAAATTTTGGTCGATAAAAGATTGCAATGTTTTAGCGCCACCTTCTACCAAAACGCTTTGAATATCATTCTCATAAAGTGAAGAAAGCAATGATTCTAATAAATTCTCAGGCTTTAGTTGAATGTATTCAATATTTTTTTCAGAAGAATTCTTTAGTAAATTATAAAGCATCGTTTTTGATTCGTCATCAAAAATCTTCAACGAAACCGGTAATTTTAATTTTGGATCAATCACAATTCTTACCGGGTTTTTCCCTTTCCATAACCTGGTAGTTAAAGAAGGATTGTCTTTTAAAGCAGTATTTGATCCTATTAAAATTCCCGCTTCTTCACTACGCCATTTATGAACTATCCGGTTGCTGAACTCGTTGCTGATAAGAACTCTTTCTCCGTTTTTGCTTCCAATTTTTGAATTCGCACTTTGCGCCCATTTCAAAATAATATATGGCCGTTGCTTTTGATGAAAAGTAAAGAAGCGTTTGTTTAATTCTTTACATTCATCCTCCAAAACACCTGTAATTACTTCCAGGCCTGCATTCTGCAACTTGTCAATTCCTTTCCCATCAACTTCTTTATAAATATCGCGGCAGCCAATTACCACTTTTTTAATTTTTTGTTGAATGATCAAATTCGAACAAGGAGGCGTTTTCCCAAAATGAGAACATGGCTCCAGAGATACATACATCGTGCTTTTTTCAATCAATGATTTTTGTTCAGCGGGAACACTTTTGATACAATTCACTTCCGCGTGCGCTTCACCATATTTTTTATGATAGCCTTCGCCAATGATTTTGTTATCATACACTAATACTGCTCCTACCATCGGGTTAGGCGCAACATTTCCGGCTCCCAACTTTGCAAGTTGGATACAACGGCTCATGTATTTTTCATCAACATTCAAATGAATTATTTTAAAATTATTGCTTCACAAAATAATTAAGTTTGTGTTAATGACAACAAAGAAAGCTTATATAGATTTTGTAAAAAGTTTGAAAACCATTTATGATGAACGGGAAGCGGATACTATTGCCGATTGGGTTTTCGAGAAAATTACCGGTTCAAAAAGATTAGAGAGAAGATTGAACAGGTACAACCAACTGAAAGAAGTTCATTTTATAGAATTGCAAAATTATCTGCACGAACTGCAGCAACACAAGCCGGTTCAGTATGTTTTACAGGAAGCCTGGTTTTATAAAATGAGATTTTTTGTTGATGAAAATGTTTTAATTCCCAGGCCCGAAACTGAAGAATTGGTTGAATGGGTTGTTAATGATACCAGTAAACCAACAAATATTATAGATATTGGTACAGGAAGCGGCTGTATTTCAATTGCGCTCAAAAAAGAATTTTCAAAAGTAAATATCACAGCTATTGACACGAGCGAAAAAGCTTTGCAGGTTGCTAAAAAGAATTCTTCAGCACTTGATGTTGAAATTGATTTATTGAAACTGGATTTTTTAAATGAAAAAGAATGGCAACAACTTGATAAATATGATATAATAGTCAGCAACCCGCCTTATATTCCGTTAAAAGAAAAAAAAATGTTAGCAAAAAATGTAACAGAATATGAACCAACGCTGGCTTTATTTGTAGAAAATAATGACCCCTGTATTTTTTATAAAAAGATAGCAGAGTTTGCCAAAACACATTTGGAACCGAAAGGAAAAATTTATGTTGAAGTGCATGAAGAATACGCGAACGACATAAAAAGTATTTTTGCGAATGCAGGATTTGAATGTGAAATTAAAAAAGACATTTACGGTAAGGAGAGAATGGTAAAAGCCTTTTAAAACATTATTTTTTTACAGAAGCGGAAGTAGTTGCACCTAATTTTTTGGCCACTTCCATTATTTTTACAATATCGCCCCAACTTACTAAAGAATCAGCATTAATCACTACTGCAGGTTTTGTCAATGAATCGGCAATAGGCAATCTTTTTCTCAACATCGGTTCGAGGGAATCAAAAGGAATTTCATCCTGCCCTATATAAACCTGCTTATTCTTATTAATGCTTACAATCACACTTTGCTTTGCTTTTGTATCGCTGCTCGCACGCGGATTATTCATTTTAATCACGTTAGGATTAGCCATTGTGGAAATGATCAAAAAGAAAAACATCAGAATGAACAGAATATCATTCAAGGGGCCTGTATCCAGTTCTGTATCATCGTCTCTAAATTTTTTCCTGATGCTCATTTAATTATTTTCTTAATTCGAAATTCTGAATTATTAATGGGTTGGCTCCTGCAAAATGTCAACAAATTCAGCGCTGGCAATTTCCATTTTATTCTCAATTCTGTTGATTTGTGTAACAAGGTAACTGTGACCGATATATGCTAATATACCAATGATAAGACCGGTAGCTGATGTGATCATTTTTATATAAATACCATCGGCTATCGTGTTGGCTGTATACTCTGTACTTGCTGCAATTCCTTTAAATAATGCCAGCATCCCGATGATTGTTCCAAGAAACCCGAACAGTGGCGCAATGCGGGCTACAATAGAAATGATAGAAAGGTTTTTCTCCAGTTTGTACAATTCAAGGGCACCCACATTATCCATGCTTTTTTCAATTGCGTCAATCGGTTTGCCTATTCGTTGTATACCTTTGTCAATAATTCTTGCAACAGGATTTTCGTTGTTTTTGGAAAAACTTCTTGCTGCAGTAACATTACCGCTTACGATATGATCGCGGATAATACGCATAAAGTTATCATCAATTTTCGCAGCCTTTTTTATGGCAATTAATCTCTCAAAAAAGAAATAAACAGCCGCCAAAAAAAGAATTCCTAAAGGAATCATCAGGACACCTCCTCTTTCGAGAGTTTCCCATAAATTTTGTGTTTGGGGGGCGGTGTGGGTTATTGCGGTTGAGTCAATCTGCAGAAAAAATAAATCCATTTAAATTGGTTTAGTAACAAATGTAAAAAGTAATTTCAAATTTGGAAGATGTATAAAATCTTATTGCAAACTTTAACTAAACTGTTAACGCTATTATTCGCGATGCACTTTATCAATTGAAAAAGCAGGAATACATACACTCCAGTATTCACACGGCTCTTCAAACGGGTTGGAATATTGAACCCTGCTTCCTTTTTTTATTAAAATACTTTCCCCTGCATTCACCACAATCTTTTCCCCATCCACATCAAACAATTTTTTTCCACGGCTCACTAAAGTGTATTCATCAAATTCAGGATTCTGATAAGGCTCGCTCCAGCCCGAGGGCGCTATCATGTGTGCAATACTTAAATCACCGGTTTTGGTTGAGGCATTTCCAAAATGTTCTTCAATTAATTTTCCATCAGTTGTCGGAACTACAAAGGGTTTATCCTGTTTAAAATAGGGCATGAATTATTTTTTAATTTTTTCAAACTTCGGTTTTTTCTTCCCAAATCATTGATAAATGCACAATCGTTTCTGCAGCTTTTGCCATATCGTTTACTCCTATCCATTCAAGTTTAGAATGAATTCCCTGCATTCCGGTAAAAATATTCGGACAAGGTAATCCCATGTAACTAAGTTTGCTTCCGTCAGTTCCGCCGCGTATACTTTCGGTTTTAACTTTAAGGCCTGATCGTTTTATGGCTTCTGCAGCATATGCTGCAACTTCAGGATTTTCATCAAGAATCTTTTTCATATTGCGATACTGTTCTTCAATATGAAATTCTATTGAAGCGCCGTGATAATGATTGGCCACATTTTCAGCAATCTCTTTTAATCTTTCTCCTGACTGCTTTAATTTTTCATCATCAAAATCGCGGATGATAAATTCTAAAGTAGCTCTCTCGGCAATACCTTCAAAATGTACCGGGTGAACAAATCCTTCTTTCTTTTCTGTGGTTTCGGGCGACCATTCATTTTCCGGCAAGGCGTGTAAAATTTCTCCGGCGATCTTTAGGGCATTTACCAGTTTATTTTTTGCATAGCCCGGATGAGAAATTACTCCATTCACAATGATTTTTGCAGAATCGGCACTAAAAGTTTCGTCCTCAAGGCTACCTGCTTCTCCACCATCCATCGTATAACCAAACTGAGCCCCCAGCTTTTTAATATCTATCTTTTCAGTTCCCTGACCTATTTCTTCATCTGGTGTGAATAATAATTTTATTTCGCCGTGTTTTAATGAAGGATTTTCAATCAAATATTTGGCCGCTTCCACAATTGCCGCAACCCCACTTTTGTCATCCGCGCCCAGCAATGTATTTCCGCTGGCGGTAATAATTTCACCGCCGATTTGAGTTTTTAAATAAGGAAAACTAACAGTTGATAAAACCTGTGAATCGTCTTCAGGAAGTGAAATGTCTTCCCCCTGGTAATTTTTATGAAGTATCGGTTTTACATCGGTTCCGCTGCAATCCGGTGCGGTATCTATATGGCTGCAAAAGCAAATCACCGGCACATTTCCTTTTTCAGAATTGGAGGCAATTGTAGCATACACGTAACCAAATTCGTCCATTTCAGCATTAGCAATTCCAAATTGCTTTAATTCATCAACCAGGATTTTACTTAAATCTTTTTGTTTTTGGGTTGATGGATGCGTTCCGCTTTTTGGATCACTTTGCGTATCAATCTGAACATATCTCATAAAACGTTCTGCGATCGAATCTTTATTTATTTCTATTGACATGAATGGTAAAAATTTGAAGATGTGAAAATATGAAAATTAGCTCATTGCCTTTTGCAGTAAACCAACAATTCTTTGCGATTTTTATTTTAAGTCCCTCCTTTGGAGGGGTTTGGGGAGGCTGCCAGCTTTTCCAACACATAATAAACGATTGGGCAAAAGGTAGAATTTTTTAAAGTGATTGCAGGCCTTTTTATAAATACGTCCTCATCTGTATAAGGAAAACGGTGGCAATCGGAAGGGCGGTTTTCATAAATACTGCAATAATTATCTTCTCCCAGAAACGGACACGGAGAATTTTTAGTCACATAATCGCCATCTTCATCCACACGGAGATACGTTTCGATAAATGTACCTTCTTTCATCTTTAAGTGTTTAGAAATCCGCTTAATATCAGGCGTTTTAAATCGCGGCGAATAATTTCGGCAACAATTGGCACATTGCAAACAATCAATCTTTTCAAAAGCTTCTTCATTCAATGCAGGCAATTGTTTCAGCACCTTATTTTTATCGGCACGTTTTAAAAAATTTGCATATTTTTTCTGTTTTTCGGCTGATTTCTTCTCCCAATTTTGTAAAACATTTTCATTCATCCGGTAAAGATACATTTTGGGTGAAACTTGTTAATCCTCTTCAACTTTTGATAACATTTTCAATTGTAACTTCGCGCCGTCATTTTCACGTAAAATAAAAAAAGCCATTTTTTGTGCGTTTACTGTGAGGATAAAAAGCGTCATTTTTTTATGAATCTATTCGAAAAACAATCGGCTGAATTTGCTGAGCGGCACATCGGCCCGGACAAAATCGAAACTGCTGAAATGCTTTCTACCATTGGTATTCATACCTTATACGAACTGATAGACAAAACAATTCCGAATGATATAAGGCTTGAAAAAAAATTAGACATTGGCGAACCAATGAGCGAGTTTGAATATCTTTCCAATTTGAGAAAAATTGCCGCCAGGAACAAGGTTTTCAAATCCTACATAGGCCAGGGATATTATGATACGATTATCCCTTCTGTTATTTTAAGAAATCTTTTTGAAAATCCGGGATGGTATACACAGTACACGCCTTACCAGGCAGAAATTGCACAGGGAAGGTTAGAAAGTTTACTAAATTTTCAAACGATGGTAAGCGATCTTACTGCTTTACCCATAGCCAATGCAAGTTTGCTGGACGAAGGAACTGCGGCAGCAGAAGCAATGGCGATGCTTTTTAATCATAAAAATAAAGACCACGAGCACATTACTGCAGGCAAATTTTTTGTTGACGAAAAGATTTTTGGACAAACGAAAGGAGTATTAATCACAAGAGCGCGGCCGGTAGGAATTGAAATTATTTTCGGCGATTTTAAAACTGCTTCTTTGGATGAAAGTTATTTTGGAGCAATCGTTCAATATCCAAACAGCGAAGGAAGCATTGAAAATTACAGCAGTTTTATTGAAACCGTACATGCCGTAAACGCGCAGGTAATCATGGCTACCGATCTGTTGGCTTTAACTCTACTCACTCCTCCTGGCGAATTGGGTGCTGATGTTGCCATTGGATCCTCACAGCGTTTTGGCGTTCCCATGGGATTTGGTGGCCCCCATGCTGCTTTTTTTGCCACGAAAGATGAATTTAAAAGAAATATTCCGGGAAGGATTATCGGGGTAAGTATTGATGCTCAAAACAATCGTGCGTTGCGCATGGCTTTGCAAACCCGCGAACAACATATTCGTCGCGAAAAAGCTACCTCCAATATTTGTACGGCGCAGGCTTTATTGGCCAACATGGCGGCAATGTATGCTGTTTATCACGGGCCGCAAGGATTGAAGAATATTGCCGAAAGAATTTCACTTTTAACTTCTTCATTGGCGGAAGGATTGAAAGAAAGTGGATACGAATTATTGATTGAAAATTATTTCGATACGATTACCCTGAAAGTTGATGATGAGGAAAAAATTGCGTCGCTTTCTGAACAAAAGGAAATGAATTTTTATTTCCCTTCTGACAAAAAAGTTACCATCTCGCTTGACGAAACCACGACTCAAAAAGATGTTCTTGAAATTTTAAGCGTTTTTAATGAGGTAAAAAATATTGAAACTACCATTGTTACTTTCGAACATGAAAATGAGTTAGAGAATATTCCGATTTCGCTTCAGCGAAATTCTCCTTATTTGCAGCACCCTGTATTTAATAAATACCACAGTGAAACCGAGATGATGCGGTACATCAAGCTGCTGGAAAATAAAGACCTTTCGCTTACTCATTCGATGATTCCGCTCGGTTCGTGTACAATGAAGTTAAATGCCGCTACAGAATTGATTCCTGTCAGCTGGCCTGAATTTAGTAACATTCATCCTATTGCGCCTGCGAATCAAACCGAAGGCTATGCAATCATTATATCCGAACTCGAAAAATTACTCTGCAAGATCACAGGATTTAACGCTTGCAGCCTTCAACCTAACAGCGGTGCGCAGGGCGAATTTGCCGGTTTGATGGCTATCAGGAGGTATCATCATAGTAAGAATGCATCCAACAGAAATGTTATTCTTATTCCGGTTTCTGCCCACGGAACAAATCCTGCTTCCGCAGTGATGGCGGGATTCAAGGTGGTTGTTACCCAATGCGATGAACATGGAAATATTGATATGGATGATTTACGTGAGCAAGCAGAAAAAAATAAAGATTCTCTCGCCGGATTGATGGTAACTTATCCTTCTACCCATGGGGTTTTCGAAGAAGGTATCAGGGAAATTTGTAACATCATTCATAACAACGGAGGTCTTGTTTATATGGATGGCGCGAACATGAATGCACAGGTTGGACTTACGTCTCCTGGTTTCATCGGCGCGGATGTTTGCCATTTAAATCTTCATAAAACATTTGCCATTCCACATGGCGGTGGCGGTCCGGGCATGGGCCCCATTTGTGTGAATGAAAAACTTACTCCATTTCTACCTGGAACTGAAAAAATGGGACAGGTAAGTGCCGCAAAATATGGTTCTGCCAGCATCTTATTAATCAGCTATGCCTACATTAAAATGTTAGGCGGCGAAGGTTTAAAAAGTGCAACTGAACTTGCCATTCTGAATGCCAATTACATGATGAACAGGTTGAAAAAGAATTTCAAAATTTTGTTTACCGGCAAAGGTGGCACATGTGCGCATGAATTTATTGTTGACCTCCGACCTTTTAAAAATAGCGCCGGAATAGAAGCAGAAGATGTAGCCAAAAGATTGATGGATTATGGGTTTCATGCACCCACACTTAGTTTTCCGGTTGCTGGCACTATTATGATAGAACCTACCGAAAGTGAAAATAAAGAAGAGTTGGATCGCTTTTGCGATGCCTTGAATTCTATTTATGAAGAAATAAAAAGCATTGAAAAAGGGGAATGGGATAAGAAAGACAACGTATTAAAAAATGCACCGCATACACTGGCTGTAATTTCGGCTGATGATTGGAATCATCAGTATCAGCGAAGCAAAGCTGCTTTCCCGCTTCCTTATTTAAAAGAAAATAAATTTTGGCCAACTATTAGCCGCGTAAATAATACCTACGGCGACAGAAATTTAATTTGCACCTGCGAACCGGTTGAGAGTTATATGGAAGTTGAAGGATGAGATTTTAATTTTTCATTTTAATTATTGCGGTTCACATTGATTTCATTTGCGCAACTAAAAAGTAACCAGTTACGTATATTTGAGATTGCAAGTCATTTAAAAAGAAGCGATACCAGGATGAGCGGTAATTAATAACAATTAAGAATGACTTCAAAAAATGATTAAAACATTCTTTCTGGATTTTCGAACAGCCTTTACTGTAGGGATAATAATTGGAGTTACTATTGCCATCGGTTTAATCTTCAAATATTTTACTGATAAATTTATTCGCAAGCAAGTGATGTCTAAACGTATGGACCCGACAAGTTATGTGTTTGCCAAAAAAATTATTACGGCGATAATATATGTGATTGGATTTTCATTTGCGCTGGATCAAATACCTGAATTTAAAATTGTAGGGCATTCTCTATTGGCCGGTGCAGGTATTTTATCATTGGTTGCTGGCCTGGCTTCTCAACAAGCATTAAGCAATATAATGAGCGGCTTTTTGATTGTGTTATTTAAGCCTTTCAAAATAAATGACAGAATAACTTTTAAAGGAACTTTTACAGGTATAGTGGAAGAAATAAACCTAAGACAAGTTGTTATCAGGGATTTTGAAAATAACAGGGTGATTGTCCCAAATTCAGTAATCAGTAATGAAGTAGTTGTTAATGCAGATTTAAATGAAACTAAAGTTTGCAAAATGATTGAAATTGGAATTGGCTACGATTCTGATATTGGTAATGCACTTAAAATCATGGAAGAAGAGATTTCAAAACATCCATTGCACATTGATAACCGAACACCTGAGGATTTGCGAAATAATGTACCCGAGGTAATTTCAAGGGTTGTCGCTTTAGGTAATTCTTCAGTTATGCTAAAAGCGTGGGCGTATTCTGAAAATGCAGCAAATGGTTTTATAATGTATTGCGATTTACTTAGAAGTATTAAACAACGGTTTGATGAAGAAAAAATTGAAATACCTTATAATTATCAAAATATAGTTATAAAGAAATAGCGGCTAAAATTGTAAGTCCTTTCATTTCCATTTTAATGTATTGATAAGATGCTTCATGTCTTGCTGCAGAAAATCATTTACAGGCCGAAGGGAATCCTCATTAGGCGTAACATCAAAATATAAAGCGCCTCTTAAAAAATGATGAGTAGTATCGGTAAGAAAAAATTGTTTTGCAGTAGCAACATTTCCTGACACTTTAAAGAAAACACCCGTAATATTATTTGGCGTATGCATCACGCTGTCTTCAATTGAATACGCTTTTACATCGTTCTTATAAGTAAGATTGTAAGAATCATCTATCATCTTATGGAAATCATTTACACCAACAGAATCGCGATAAGTTATTCCATCAGGATTTTTTACTTTATAAACGGACGTGCCGCCTATTTTTTTGTAACTGATAAATATGGTTCCGTTAAAATATGGAAATTCAATATTGATCCAGTAAGGATTTTTTTCGCCTTCTGAAAAATAGGATGAATCCTTTGCTATCCGGGCATAAACAGGATATTCAAATGTATATGGATAACCCGGCTCATTGAAAGTTATATATTGCTTTTTAGGAAAATCTATTTTAAAATATCCTTCTTTTTTAGAAGTATAATTTGAATTGCAACTAACGATCAATAAAAGAAAAAAGAAAAAAAATATCCGCTGCATTTGTCAATTTTCGTTCAAGATAAGATGATTTATTTTTCCTGTTTTTGTTTTAATGTAAGTTTCACTTTTTCGATACGGTTTTTATTGATTTCCAAAACCGTAAAAGTATAATGTTGAGTCTCAAACTGTTCATTTACTTTTGGAAACTCTCCTGCAATTTCCAGGATCAGCCCCGCCAGCGAATCGCTTTCTCCACGCAACAAATCAAAAGTATGCGTTGGGATATTTAAAATCCTGCAAAGATCGTTGATCATCGTTTTGCCTTCAAAGACATAATTAAATTCATCAATTTTTTTATTAACACTCTCCTCATCATCAAATTCATCCTGGATATCCCCAATTATTTCTTCCATAATATCTTCGAGGGTAATAATGCCTGAAGTACCGCCAAATTCATCAACAACCACGGCCATGTGTATACGCTTATTTCTGAAATCCTGTAAAAGATCTTCAATTAATTTTTGTTCATGCACATAAAACACTGATCGCATCAAGGGATGCCAGTCCATTTCTTTTTTATCCAGATGAGGCAATAAATCTTTTGTATGAAGAATACCGACGATTTCGTCAAGATTGTTTTTATAAACCGGCAATCTCGAATAAGAATATTCTTTTACTTTAATTAGCAAAGTGCTAAAAGAAACAGAAGCCTCAATGCCACTCACATCGAGGCGTGGCCGCATCGTTTGCTTTACTGTGGTGTTGCTGAATTTTCGGATCCCTTTTAAAATTTGTTTCTCTTCGCTTGAAGCTTTATTGTCAGGCAACAAATCTATAGCGTTATCAAGTTGAGATTCTTCCTGGGTATTATTTCCCGAATGAAAAATTTTTTCTATAGAGGTGTTGAAGGCTACCAGGCGCAAACTTATTTTATTAAGAATAGTATTGAAAATATCTACGATCAGGGACGCTGTAGAAGCAAACCATATTTTGTGATGTGTAGCCCATACTTTGGGAAGTACCTCACAAAACAAAACCAAAACACCGGAGATAACTACCACTTTTATAAGGAAGTTTATAATAAAATGCAGTTCCAGCGTTTCGATCCATTGATCTAAAAGCAGGTTGGAAATTAAAATAATACCAATGTTTACAAAACTGCTGGCAATCAGTAAAGAGGCCATGAGAACTTTTGGCTTTTCCAACAAGGTTACAATTCTTTTATACGATGGCTGCTGACGTGTTTTAAGCATATTAATATCTTTCAACGTTAGTGAAAAGAAGGCCATTTCGGATCCTGAAAAAAGAAAAGATAAAACGAAAAGTACCAGTAATATGAAAAACAGGATTGCTGTAGCAGATGTAGGTGTAATGGCTATAATTGTGAGCAATTGATAACTATTTGGTGACCAAAATATAATCTAAAATAAGATTTAATTAAAAATAGGTAGCTCTTCTGAGTACCTTACGAATTTTTTTCTTTATCCTCGTCCTCAATTGTATTTTCGTGATTTTCCATGGGTTCGTGTGTTTCTTCAGGGTGCATGTCTGAACGTTTGTCGAGCATAATAAGGTTATCAGCAATAATTTCTGTGATTGCTTTTTTATTATGATCCTTATCTTCCCAATACCTTGTTTTTAAACGACCTTCAATGTAAACCAGGCTACTTTTATGTAAATATTTTTGTGCCAATTCCGCAAGTCCGCGCCAGAGCACAATATTATGCCATTCGGTTTGAGAAACTAATTTTCCGTTTTTGTCTTTATAGGTTTCCGTGGTGGCTAATGGAAATTTTGATACAGGGATGTTTCCTTCAAGATATTGGATGTCAGGATCTTTACCAAGGTTTCCAATTAGCATCACTTTATTGACTCCACGCATAAAACTTTTTTTCTTCTTTAAATAACCAAATTCAATTTAAAGATACATTTTTATCTGCTAAATAGGATGCTATTAATTTTGGAAAAGGGAGGGTTTTAATCTGCTGGTGGTTCACCTGGAAGTATTCATGAATGCTTAATGGTTTTTTTAATTCAATATGAATAAACCTGCCAGTAATAAGCTGGTGAGTAAGCTTTTGGGAAATTTTTGGTGAAATATATTTTATTGTAAAATCTGCCTGGTTTAAAATTTTCTTAATTTCTTTGTTTACTGTAAGTTTAGTTTCATCAAGCCCAACTTTTGTTTCAATTAAGGTGAATTCATATAGATTTTGCCAGATATCTTTCCCTGTTCTTTTACGCACGTAAATTTGGTGGTCATATTCAACGACGAGGTAATTAAAAAACCTTTCTTTTTGGCTGATCTTTTTTGTATTTACAGGCAAAGCAGTCACTTTGTTTTTCAATAAGGCAACACATTTTTTTTGAAGAGGGCACAGCAAACACAAAGGCGCAGCTGGCTTGCAAATTATTGCTCCAAAATCCATTAATGCCTGATTGTATTTTCCGGGGGCCTTTTTATTGAGAAGCGATTGTGCAAGTCTGCTGTAAAATTTTTTACCTTCCGTAGTATTTATCGGAATTTCTTTCCCGAAAAACCTTGATAATACCCGAAAAACATTACCATCTAAAACAGCAAAAGGCTGATTGAAAGCAAATGAAGCAATTGCTGATGCAGTATACGTTCCAATACCTTTTAAAGTGAGAATATCCTCATATTTATCAGGAAACCTTCCATTTAATTCCTCATTAATAAATTTAGCGGTTGCTAATAAATTTTTGCATCTTGAATAATATCCAAGACCTTCCCATAATTTGTAAACTTCATTTTCGGAAGCACCTGAAAGGGTTTTTATATCGGGAAATGCTGCAATAAAACGATTGTAATATTCCATTCCCTGTTGCACTCTTGTTTGTTGCAAAATAATTTCACTTATCCAAATCCTGTATGGGTCGCTTTCTCCTTTCCAGGGCATTTGCCTGTTATTTTCAGTTTCATTCCATTCCAGAAGAGTGTTAGAAAAGAAATTTGTGTTTTGCATATAAAGCGAAATAACAAATATTTTAATTGATTTTAATCAAAGAAAACCGGAATTTGAAGTAAAATAAAAAAAAAATAAATACACAAAAGATGTTATAGCAGGTTATTACACAAAAGATCGCTAAATTTGTCATACCTGGTTGAAACATCTTTAGAGCACATTTTAATTTTCATCTAACTAAAAAAGAGTTTAAAATGAGAAAAGCAGATTTAATTAACCGGATTTCGGAAAATACGGGAATCGCAAAAGTAGACGTTCTCGTAACACTTGAAAATTTATTTAAGGAAGTAAAGAAATCACTTGGTGAGGGTGAAAATATTTACATCAGGGGTTTTGGTAGCTTCATAACGAAAAAAAGAGCTGCCAAGATAGGTCGCAATATTAAAAAAAATACAGCAGTAGAGATTCCTGAACATTACATTCCGGCCTTCAAACCTTCCAAGGAATTTGTTGAGCAAATTAAAGAAAAGAACCTTCCCTAAAAGATAGTAATGCATTAACTTTGCAGCCTGATAAAAAATCCAGATTTAGATTTTGAACAAAAGAATCATTTTAGCAGGAGCAGGTGTTGTTTTGGTATTCGTACTTTTTTTCTTTGGAAAAACAGCAACTTCAAAGAAGGAAATGCCATTAATGGCCAAGGCTGAAACTCCACAATTTAATTTTAAAGATACCCTTAGTGCCGATAAGCAACAATTATCTGCCAGTCAATTACTGTATGTTACCAAGATAGAAAACGATATCAGCAGGGGCGATCTTAAGCACCAGGGTGTAAATCAGTATACAGACCTTGCTAATTTTTGGAAAGACACTGCAGGAAAATTTATTCCTTATGCTTATTATTTGAGTGAAGCTGCCAAGTTGGATAATTCAGAAAAAAAACTCACCTTTGCAGCCCGATTGATTTTAGAGAACATGAAAAGGGAGGATAACCCGGCTCAGAAAGTATGGGAAGCGCAAACAGCAGCCTCACTTTTTGAACAGGCACTAAAGCTGAATCCGGATAATGATGACTTAAAAGTCGGATTGGGAAGTTGTTACGTTTACGGAGAAGGAATGATTGGTAATCCTGAGCAGACAATGAAAGGAATACAACAATTGCTCCAGGTAGTGAATAAGGATTCCAACAACATGCAGGCGCAGTTGGTTTTAGGAATTGGGGGGGTTATATCAAACCAATACGACAAAGCTATTGAAAGGTTAAAAAAGGTAGTGAGTTTTGACCCACAAAATCTTGAAGCAGTTTCCTGGCTTGCCGATGCTTATGCCGCAGCAGGCGATAAGCAAAATGCGATAAAATGGTATGAGCAAAGTGAGCATTTGGTAAATAATCCGGCGTTTACTAAAGAAATTGACGCGCGAATAAAAATTTTGAAAGAAAACCAGTAATTGTTAGCAGAGTAACAATGGCAAATAAAAAAATTATTATTTGCCTTTTATTATAAATTATTAAAAAAACTATTTATGCCTTGCGGTAAAAAAAGAAAACGCCATAAGATCGCTACTCATAAGCGTAAAAAGCGTTTAAGAAAGAATCGTCATAAGAAGAGGTAATTATTTACTTACTTTTACTTTCGCACGCCGGTATATCCGGCTTTATCCTTTTCCTTCTGTTTTGTTTAAGAACTGATTAAAGAATTTAAAGTTTGAATAAGGAACTTATTATAAATGCTGCCCCACAGGCAGTTGAAATAGCCTTACTTGAGGATAAAAAGCTCGTGGAAATGCACAATGAAAATGCAAATTCAAGCTTTGGCGTTGGTGATTTGTATTTAGGGAAAGTAAAAAAATTGATTCCGGGACTTAATGCTGCTTTTATTGATGTAGGTTTTGAAAAAGATGCTTTTTTACATTATTCTGATCTAAGTCCATATATCCGTTCTATTTTAAAATTTACCAAATTGGCAATGAATGATAATTCGCCATTAGGAATCAATTTTGAAAATTTCCAGGTAGAACCGGAAATTGTAAAGACGGGAAAAATTGCAGAGGTGCTAAGCGGTAAACCTAATATCCTGGTACAAATATTAAAAGAGCCTATCGCAGCTAAAGGCCCACGCCTCAGTTGTGAAATTTCATTGCCGGGCCGCTATGTAGTTCTTACTCCTTTCAATGATATTATTGCTGTTTCCAGGAAGATCCATTCTTCTGATGAAAGAAAAAGATTGCAAAAAATTATTGAAGCCGTAAAACCCAAAAACTTTGGAGTAATTGTGCGTACAGCAGCTGAAGGCAAACCTGCCAGCGAACTTCATGAAGACCTCATCGGACTTACCAATACCTGGAACAATATTCAGAATAACTTAAAAAATGCTGTTCCTCCTACAAAGATTCTGGCCGAAGAAGGGAAAACCAATAGTATCCTTCGCGATCTTCTTACTGAGGATTTTAATAAGATTGTTGTTAATGATAGAAATATTTTTAACGAAACCAAATCTTATCTCCAGCGCATTGCGCCGGATAGAATTGACATACTTTCTTTTCATAGTAATGGTTCACCCATTTTTGATGCATATGGTGTTACCCGCCAGGTAAAAGCCTCTTTTGGCAAAACCGTTAACCTGCCAAGTGGAGCTTACCTGATTATTGAACATACCGAAGCCCTGCATGTAATAGATGTAAACAGCGGCTACAAAAGCGTAGGCAATAACCAGGAACAAAATGCCCTGGAAACCAACCTGGAAGCGGCCGCAGAAATTGCAAGGCAATTGCGATTAAGAGATATAGGCGGAATTATCGTGGTTGATTTCATTGATATGAAACTTCCTGAAAACAAAAAGAAGCTTGCTGAACAAATGGATTTGTTCATGCGCACAGACAGGGCAAAGCATGCCGTACTGCCTATAAGTAAATTTGGTCTCATGCAAATAACCAGGCAACGCATGAAGCCCGAAACTAATATCAACACAATGGAGTTGTGCCCAAGTTGCGGTGGCACCGGAAAAGTTTCGTCTACCTTGGTACTTGAAGATGAAATAGAAAAGAATCTCAGTTATTTAATAATGCAAAAACATAAAGGACTGACTATTGAAGTGCATCCTATTATGTATGCGTATCTAACCAAAGGCTTTCCTTCCAGGAGAATGAAATGGAGCCTGAAATTTAAAGAAAAAATCAAGGTGCGCTCCAACACAAATTATCACCTTACTGAATTTCATTTTTTTGACAAGAGTAATGAAGAAATAAAATTACAATTGTAATATTCAACTCTTTTGTATTTTCTATCCCATATTTACTTTGCCCGTTAATATTTGAGTCGTTAGTTTTGTACAAAACGGATTCCTCATTTTATCACATTATTAAGTAAAAATTATGGCTTATCAAGCAGATGTAAACAGGTATGAAAGAATGAATTATCGCCGTTGCGGAAACAGTGGCATAAAGTTGCCTTTAATTTCACTCGGCCTTTGGCACAACTTTGGCGAAATTGATGATTATGAAAATTGTCGTTCTATTCTGCATACTGCCTTTGATAATGGTATTACTCATTTTGATTTAGCCAACAATTATGGCCCTCCTCCTGGAGCTGCAGAATCAACGTTTGGCAAAATTTTTAAGCAGGATTTTAAACACTATCGTGATGAATTAATTGTTTCTTCAAAAGCTGGTTACCATATGTGGGAGGGCCCATACGGCGATTGGGGCTCCAAAAAATATTTGGTGGCCAGCCTCGACCAAAGCCTGCAAAGAATGGGGCTCGAATATGTAGATATTTTTTACCATCATCGCCCGGATCCGGAAACGCCTTTGGAAGAAACAATGACCACACTTGACCTGATTGTTCGCCAGGGAAAGGCTTTATATGTTGGAATTTCAAGTTATCAACCTCATGAAGCAAAAAAAGCAATTGACATGTTGCGGCAAATGGGAACTCCCTGCCTGATTGTTCAGCCACGATATTCTATGTTAGATCGTTGGGTTGAGGATGGATTATTGGATGTTTTGGAAAAAGAAAAAGTGGGTTGCATTACCTTCTCGTCGCTTGCACAAGGATTGCTTACCAATAAATACCTTAAAGGAATTCCTGAAGATTCGAGGGTAGGTAGACATCTTGAAAATGGTGCAATTACAGAATCACAAATAACCGGGGAAACAGTCAATAAAGTAAAACAACTAAACGAATTGGCTGCGGCCAGGAATCAAACCCTCGCACAAATGGCGCTGGCCTGGGTTTTAAAGGATGAAAGGATAACTTCTGTAATTTTAGGGGCAAGCAAAGCCAAGCAGGTAACAGAAGGGATTGAAGCAACGAAAAATGTAAAATTTAGCAAAGAAGAACTTGACAAAATAGAATTTATTCTGAGGCAATAATTGCGTATGTTCTTTACTGTTATAAAATAAAATTAATGATCTCAAAAAGGATTCTTGCGTTTAGCAGTTCGCACTCTGGTAACTCTGCCTTCCTTGAAAAACCTTCTTCAGTAATCAACAAATTTATTGGCAGTAAACCAACAAATATTGCATTTATTCCTTTTGCAGATGTAGGTAAAAAATACGAAGAATATACATTAGCTGTTCAGAATGGTTTAAAAAATAATAGAGTAAAAATCAATGTTGTTTTGCCTTCAAATGCAGCTTCTGTAATTGAAAACGCTGAAGTTATAATGGTCGGTGGTGGCAACACGTTTAAGTTGATTCATGATTTATATGAATTGGAAATCTTAAATACGATTCGTGAAAAACTGAACAATGGTTGCCCTTACATCGGTTGGAGTGCCGGCTCCAATATTTTGGCTCCTTCGATTTCAACAACCAATGATATGCCGGTCATTGAACCGAAATCTTTTAAAGCTCTTGGAATATTTTCGTTCCAAATCAACCCTCATTATTTTAATAAAAAAATAGAAGGTTTTAATGGAGAAACCCGCGACGATCGTTTGGGAGAATTTTTAATAATGAATCCATATGCTTTTATTTTAGGTTTACCAGAAGGGAGTTATTTAAAACTTGAAGAAGAAAAGCTCGAATATTTTGGTGAAGGAGAAGGCGTACTATTTACATCCGTCGAAAACGGGGAAGGTTTCGCAAAAAAGAAAATTCATTCTGAAGAAAATATTTCTTTTCTTTTGTAAACGATTTCTATCTGGTGTAATCTAAAAAGCCTTAACCCTGAGCTGAATTGCAATTTTATTCACCAATTTCATAAGTTTTTATCGCACTATAAACAACTTTGCTTTGATTAATAGCTACCGGTAGATGGCTTGTTAAGGACTATAATTTATAGAACAACATGATGCACGACGCACTTAAAAAGCTTCCGGAATTACCCGGAAGCTTTTCAGTAATTTAATCCTGGGGTTTCTTTGATTTTTCAGGCTTAAACTTTTTGCGAATTTTGAGGGTTAGTGTTCCTTTGGTTCGGTCTATCTAAAAATATTGGATATTAAAAGAAGTTGACTGATATCAGATTTTATATGGTTTTTCCGGGATTATTGGCAATTTTTTTCAATGGATATGGTTCCCGATTTTTAACGGTAGATTAATGTTTGTTGAACATCAATCAACTTCTGTAACAAAGATAGAAACAGGGTGGGCGATCTGCAATAGCATTAATGCTGATTTTTCTTATTAAGGAAATACGGTTGTAATTCGTAAAAACACGATTTGATATATAGAAATTTTACTTTTCCGGTTGAAGATTAAAAAAGAAAATTTGTGTAAATTCCCGGATAACAATAGAAAAATTAATAAATTTATAATCCCTCATCTATAATTTCTTATTCAAAAATATTTTAAATAAAAATCATAAAATCAACAATATTTATGGCCCAGTTTATCAAGGTTACCCAAAAAGATGGTATTGAAATATTAATAAATACCAACATCATTGAAACCATTTTTCCGGATCACACCTTGGCAAATTGTAATTCCCTGATCAATTTTACCAAGGCTTCTGCTAAAAAGAGTTTTTATGCCCGGCAAACTCTTGAAGAAATATGGAAAATGATATTGCAATAAATAACCGGCCTTACCGGCTCAAACGGCTAATAATTTCTCTATGCTCCGGAAAGGCATTTAATAGATTTGTTTTATCTGCTATCTCAAAATCAGCAAAATCAAATCCAGGGGCAACAGTACAACCGACAAGACTGAACGAACTTTCTACATCAGGTTCAGCAGCGAACCAGGACATTGCGGGCACGACAAACTGGAATGTTTCTTCCAAATAAATATTTGAACCAAGTTTTATGTAATAATATTTTCCTTTAGGTTCAATTACATGAATCAGCAATTTATCACCAGCATAAAAGTGCCAGCACTCTTCGCTTTTAATACGATGAAAAAGTGAATGCTCGCCCTGCCGTAATAAATAATAAATAGCAGTAGAAAAATTCCTTTCACCTTCAAAGCGTTTAGGCAAAGCTTCCGCAATAATCTTTTCTTCTGACCGGTAAGTTTCTTTAAAAAATCCTCCTTCAGGATGAGGCTGTAATTGAAGATGACTTATAAAATAGTTCGCATTCATTTAGTTTGATTTTGCATTTGTGACCCTGACGATAAAATTCCAGCTAAATATTAATAATCGGAAGGAAAAGTTTCGGGAACCTTTCTTCTGTCAACATGTAAAGCAAGCGGATGTAACGCTTTGGTTTCGTCAATAAAAATGAAAGCGTCATACCGTTGTGGAAGAAGAGATGGAACATAATTTCCATATTTTTCCATTGTCGGATCATATACTACTCCTATCGCCCGATGCCCTATTTTCTCAAAATATTCTTCAGGTATTTCATTGTTGAAAAGTAAATAACGGTCCTCATCACTTTTATGATGTAAATGATATTCCACACTGCCTCTTTGTGCTTCCGGAACTTCCATCACCTCCATCGGGGCGCCCCATTCTGCCCCGGCAATTACAGTGCCCCGGTAGGTTGCGAAGCCAGCCAGGTAAACATTATTTTCGCCATATTCTTCTCTTGACAATTCACCGATATTTACCATTCCGGCTCTTGACATACCTGTAGCTCTTGCATCCCCGATGTGGGTGTTGTGTTCCCAAACAATTCCTTTTGCATTTTTTCCATGGAATTTCATCAAGCGATTCAAAGTTTCCATCATGTGGCGGTCGCGTATGTTCCAGCTTTCGTTATCAAACCCAATCATGGTACGATAATATTTTTCTGCATTTACCGCTATCAAAGCGTTTTGCTCTGTATTAAAACCGGCTTCGCGGTCGCCGTCCATAAATTGGGCTTTTACCCTTATCTCCTTTAAAAGCGCCAGCACTTCTTCGCTGCAGCCTGATTCTCTTAATGTATAACGGGCATATTGTTGTTCGTTTTCATTAAAAGGCTCAAAACATTGAATCGCTTTTCTAACTGAGTTAGCAGCATTCGGATCTTCAGTTTCCAGGTAATGCATCATTGCTTTCATCGAATCCCAAAGACTGTAGACATCCAATCCGTAAAAGCCAACTTTTTTATCAATTGCAAGAGGCTGATTATGCTCTCTCAACCATTCTGCAAGGCCTGCTACTTCCCAGTTTCCCCACATCCAGGTAGGCCAGCGGTCAAATGTTTTTAAAATATCTTCTATGGTATCTCCCGCATCTTTGTATCCCTTTATAAAACGGTTTATTTTATAACAATCAGGCCAGTCGCCTTCTACCGCTATAAAATTGAAGCCTTTTTCCTCTATCAATCTTTTTGAAATAGCCGCGCGCCATGTGTAGAATTCATGGGTACCATGCGAAGCTTCTCCCAACATTACAATAGGACGATCTCCGATATCGTCCAGCAGCGGATTCAAATCTCTTGAATTATTTAATGGAAACATAACAAACTGTTTATGCTAAAAAGCCACAATTTACTTGCCAGAAGAAAGGTTTTTTGCTTTCTTTCCAAAATAAAAATTGCCATTAAAAGTTGGTTTACTGTTATATAAAAAACTTGACGGAAATAAATTTTTATGTACACAATTTGCTTACCTTTTATAAAAAAATTGAACACTTCACATTGGATATTGATAGGATTGTGGATCGTTTATTACACACTTCATAGTGTATTTGCCTCAACAAGTGTAAAAATATTTTTCAAAAAATATTTAGAAAAACAGTTCCGGTATTACAGGTTGTGCTTTACGCTTTTTGCAACCTTTACACTGATTGGTTTATTGTATTTTCAATATTCTTTTTATAGTCCTGTTTTAATAAACTCATTGATTATAAAATATTTGTCTTTTGTTTTTCTCATCATACCAGGAAGTATAATTATGATGATTTCTTTGAAAAAATATTTCATGTTGCTGAGTGGAATAAAGTCGATATTTACACCTGTAGCCACTCCGGAATTGAAAACAGATGGTATTCACAGATTTGTCCGACATCCTTTATATTCAGGAACAATTCTTTTCGTTTCCGGCCTTTTTTTTATCTTACCTACACTCAGCAATTTGATTGATGTCTTGTTATTAATCTTATACATTTTAGTCGGAATTGTTTTTGAAGAAAAAAAATTAAAAAAAGAATTTGGAGCCGGTTACCTGGAGTATATGTCAAAAGTCCCGAAGTTGATACCCACTTTTCGAAAACAGGAAAAGTGAGCTCATTACAAAATGAAACAAAAGTATCTTTGAAAAATGAAATACCAGTTAGGCGATACGGTTTTGATGTTGCATTCACAGGAAGAAGGCGAAATAGTGGAAATTATCAGTAAAGAACTGGTAATGGTTGAAGTGAAAGGTGTTCAATTTCCTGTTTATACCGACCAGATCGATTTTCCTTATTTCAAACGATTTTCAGAAAAAAAGGTAGTAGTTCCCAAAAAAGAAAAGGTATATGTAGATAATTTAAAAAAAGAAACTGTTTCTGAAAAATATCATGTTCATACCGGAGTTTGGCTTTCTTTTCTTCCTGTTTGTGATAACGATATTTTTGATGATGATGTGGTAGAAAAATTTAAAATTTACCTGATCAATCAAACAAATGACACATATCATTTTTCGTACGAAATAAAATTTAAAGGATCTCCCGATTTTCATTTAAGCAATACAGCCTTACCTTTCAATGAATTTTATCTTCATGATATTCCATTCGAAGAAATGAATGATGCGCCAAAATTTGAATTTGATTTTGAATTGGCTACCAAAAACAAAAATAAAGTTGATCACTACGAAACGACGTTTAAAATAAAAGCAAAACAATTATTTAAAAAGATCGAAGAGATGAAATTGAAAAATGAGCCTACTTTTTCATTTCTGCTTTTTGACGATTATCCTGATAAAATTGATGAAGTAATTCCGGACTATTATAATTCCGGTGGTAAAATTTATAATATTTCTGAAGCACGTCAAAAACTGGAACCGGCGCGATCAGTTGTTGACCTCCATATTGAAAAATTAACTGATAATTGGAAAGGCTTGAGCAATTTTGAGATTCTTACAATCCAGTTAAGCAATTTTGAAAAGTATTATCAACTGGCGGTTGCGCACCATCAGCCAAATCTCATTGTAATTCATGGCGTTGGGACAGGCAAGCTTCGAAATGAAATTCATGAGATTTTAAAAACAAAAAAAGAAGTGAAAAGCTTCGCCAACCAGTACCATCAAAATTTCGGTTTTGGAGCTACCGAAATCTATTTTCAATATTAACCTGCAATAGAAAATCGTAACTTAGCAGATGCTGCAAACCGGGTTATCGTTCCAATGAAAATTGGGAAGGAAAGTCCGGACAGTATAGAGCAACACACCGGTTAATAGCCGGTCCTGATCCTGAGCTTGCCGAAGGGTTGCGAAGGGTCGGGAAGAAAGTGCCACAGAAAATTACCGTCCGCCTCTGGCGGATAAGGGTGAAAACGTGAGGTAAGAGCTCACGATCGTTACAAGTAATTGTGACAATGGGTAAACCTTGTGTACTGCAATGCCACGTATATCAGCGTTTGAAGGCGGCTCGCCTGATGCTGAAGGGTAGGCAGCAAGATTGTTGCAGTAATGCAACAGCCAGATAAATGATAACCGTCCGCCGCCAGGCGGAATACAGAATCCGGCTTATAGGTTTGCAGTAAATGAATTGAAAGAGGCAGTCGAAACGGCTGCCTTTTTCTTTAGTAAACAAACAAATAAACTATAAAATGATTTTCTTTAAATAAAAAACTTCCGCTTTTTAGGCGAAAGTTTTTTAATTTTTTAATCCTGTGGGTTGGTTTTCTCAAGGATAAATTTTAGAGGCTGGATTAAAGCCTGGTTTTCATCGGGATAAATATTTTTCTAAGGACTTGAATTCAAAAAAAATAGAAGTTGACTGATATCAGATTTTATTTTTGGTTTTTCCGGGATTAGTGGAAACTGATATTTTCAATGGATTTGGATTTTTTGATTAATGTTTGTTGAACATCAATCAACTTCTGGAACAAAGATACACAGGCACTATTGGCTGTGCAAGCGCAGTATTGACTGTTTTTTAAACTACTGAATTTACTGTAGCAATCGTAGATTTACCTTCAATTACTTCGTTTATTTACTTGTTCTCTAAGTAATAAAAAAGCTTCCGCATTTACAGCGGAAGCTTTAATTTTTTAATCCTGTGGGTTGGTTTTCTCAAGGATAAATTTTAGAGGCTGGATTAAAGCCTGGTTTTCATCGGGATAAATATTTTTCTAAGGACTTGAATTCAAAAAAAATAGAAGTTGACTGATATCAGATTTTATTTTTGGTTTTTCCGGGATTAGTGGAAACTGATATTTTCAATGGATTTGGATTTTTGATTAATGTTTGTTGAACATCAATCAACTTCTGGAACAAAGATACACAGGCACCATTGGCGGTGCAAGCGCAGTATTGACTGTTTTTGTGTGTATTGAATTTACTGTGGAAATAGTAAATTAACGATGTTCAACAATCGTACAATTACCTTTCAACGTACTTCTTTTCCCTAAAAGAAGTAGAAGTTCCAAAATAAAAATCATTGAAAAAAGTTGATTTACTGTATATAACGGCAATGAATGAACGAAAAGTTACATTTTCTTTTTATAATTTAATCCCGCCCAAACATTTAATACAACCGCCATTATAGATACTGCGCCTAACTCTGGTAAAATATCTTTAAAGCTGCTTCCTTTAAGCATTACCATTCTTATCACATTGATAAAATACGCTACCGGGTTAAGTTTTGTAATTGCCCGGGCCCACAAAGGCATACTTTCTATTGGTGTAAACAAACCGCCGAGCAAAATAAAAATCAGCATAAAAAAGAACATGATGAACATTGCCTGCTGTTGTGTGTCGCAGTAAGTTGAAACTAATAATCCAAAACCTAATATGGCCAATAAATACACTGCCACAAAAGCGTAAAGAATCAAAAGATTGCCCCGGGGAACAATATGGTAAAGAAAATAAGAAAGGATCAACCCAATAGTAAAAATAACGGTTGCCAAAATCCAGAACGGAATCAATTTGGCAAGTATAAAATCCTTTTTCCTGATGGGAGAAACGTTAATTTGTTCAATGGTCCCAATTTCTTTTTCCTTCACGATATTGAGCGCGGTCAAAAATCCACCAACCAACGTAACTAACATTCCAAGGATTCCAGGAATTAGTGAAAGTTTGTAATTTCTCTGAGGGTTAAACCAATCCAACGGTACAACATCTATTCCTGCTTTGTTTTCATTTTTTATTGAAGGCATCAGACCAATAAGGATGTTTTTATTATAATTTGAAGCGATTGTACCCAGGTAACTGGCTCCCAGGCCGGCTTTTGTGCCATTAATTGCATTAAAAGCAATAAATATTTTTTGGCTTCCCTCACGAACGAGGTTTCTCTCAAAGTCTGCAGGAATTTCCAAAATCACATCAGCCTTATCTCTTTCTATATATTTATATGCCTCATCAAATGTGTTATCATAATCTATCAGGCGAAAATATCCTGAAGAAGTAATATCTGATAATAACTTTCTTGAATCAACAGAATGATCATGATCAACTACAACAAGATTTATATTTTTAATTTCAAAATTAGCGGCCAACGGCAAAATAATAAACTGCATTACCGGCATCACCATCGTTATTCCCAGGATAATTTTATTCCTGAATATTTGCCTGAACTCTTTTTGCAATAAAATCTTTAAAGTTCTCATTGCAACCGGATTTTAAATTTTTTCAAACTCACCAAAAATAACAACATGGCTATTCCTGCCATTATCAATGTTTCTTTCCACACGGCTGCGAAACCAGTTCCCTTTATCATCACGTTTTTTACAATAATGTAATACCATTTTGACGGAAGGATGTTGGAAATTAATTGTAAGGCATAAGGCATGTTTTCTATTGGAAACATAAAGCCACTCAGCATCATAGCAGGCATCATCATTCCAACCAAAGAGATCAACATGGCTATTTGCTGCGAAGAAGTTTGAATTGAAATTAGGATGCCCAGCATCAGGCACGTTACGATAAACAATGTGCTTTCTGCCAACAATAAAACCAGGCTTCCTTCTACCGGAACGTTCAATACAAAAACACTTAACACTAAAATGGAAATCAGATCGAGAAGTGATAAAATAAGATAGGGCGCCGCTTTGGAAACAATAATGGTCCATGGTTTCATTGGAGAAACCAGGAGCACTTCCATGGTTCCTGTTTCCTTTTCTTTCACAATGGCGACTGCTGTCATCATTACGCAAACCAGCAATAACACCATCGCCATAACACCGGGAACAAAATTAGGCGCGCCTTTTAATTCGGGGTTGTAGAGCATTCTTGTTTCAGGAATAATCCGGTAGGGGATTTTCTGAAGTTGATTTTGTTCGGCCTGGTAATTTAAAATAATGTTGGTGAGATACGCAATTACCTGGTTGGAAATGTTTAAATCAGTGGCGTCAGAAATAATCTGGATCTGCGCCTGGTTTTGATGTGATAAATCTTCGGCAAAGTTTACAGGAAAAATAACCGCTTCTTTTATATCTCCTTTTTTAAATGCTGCCAAAAGTTGATCGTGCGATAAAAGATTTTTGTCAATATCAAAATATTGGCTCGCGGCAATTTTAGTGGTTATTTGTTGTGATGCATAATCTTTGGCATAATCAACTATTACAATTTTCGTATTTTTTATCTCATTGGATAAGGCGAAACCAAACAGCAAAACCTGCGCTATGGGCATACCAAAAAGAATCAACAGTACCCGCCTGTCGCGTAATACATGCCTGAATTCTTTTTTTACAAATGATAAAAACTGTTTCATTTTAATTATTCATTTCTTGTTGCACCCCTTGCCAACTGGTAAAAAACATCGTCCATCGAATGAGTGCTAAATTGTTTTTTTAAATTTCCGGGAGCATCCAACGCCGCTATTTTACCATCCACCATGATGGAAATGCGGTTACAATATTCTGCTTCATCCATGTAATGTGTGGTTACAAAAACGGTAATTCCTTTATCAGCCGCCGCATAGATCAAATCCCAAACTTGCCTTCTTGCAGATGGATCAACTCCTCCCGTAGGCTCATCTAAAAAAACAATTTTTGGATTATGAAAAATAGCTACTGAAAAAGCGAGTTTTTGTTTCCAGCCTAAGGGCAAATCAGCAACAAGCTTTTTTGCCTGATTTTGTAAACTCAACTCCTGTATCAACGCTTCGCTGTTTTGTTTAATCTGGTTATCGGATAAACCATAAATCCCCCCAAAAAATTGCAGGTTTTCCATCACAGTCAGATCCTCGTATAGAGAAAATTTCTGACTCATGTAGCCAATATTTTTTTTAATATTTTCCGGTTGTTTGTACACATCAAAACCGGCAACTGTTGCCTTTCCCGAAGTTGGATTGGATAAACCGGTAAGCATGCGCATTGCGGTGGTTTTCCCTGCTCCGTTTGCTCCCAGAAAACCAAATATTTCACCCTTAAACACTTCAAACGTTATTTCATCAACCGCGGTGAAATCGCCAAAACGTTTTGTAAGATTTTCAGTTTGTATAACTACTTCGGGCATCTTTTTTATTTCAAAAATTTAATAAAACAATCTTCAACACTTGCCTTTATTTCTTTGATCTCAATATTTTCCAACCCGTGATCAGCCAAATAATCCTCTAATTCTTTTTCAAATTCAACCGGAGCATTTCCCGCTTCAAATTGTTTGCTATCGGTTGCTACATGTGCATATTCACCAAATGAATAAGTGGCACTGGCATTTTTGAATTGAGCAAGTTCTTTCAAGAGCGTTGACATCTTGTTTGCTTTTACTGCAAATAATTTATCAGGATAGGCAGCAGAAATATTCTCCGGGGTATCGATCGATAAAATTTTCCCATTTTGAATCAAAGCAATTCTATCACATAAATCGGCTTCATCCATATAAGGTGTTGAAACCAAAATGGTAATGCCTTGACTTTGCAAGCGCTTCAGCATCTCCCAAAATTCCTTGCGCGAAACCGGATCAACACCTGTTGTTGGTTCGTCTAAAAAAAGTACCGTAGGTTTATGGATCAAGGCACAACACAAAGCCAGCTTTTGTTTCATTCCGCCAGAAAGTTTTCCTGCACGCCTTTTCTTAAAAGGTTCAAGCTGCACATAAATATCTTTGATCAGATCATAATTTTCAGCGACAGTGGTTTCAAAAACCGTGGCAAAAAAATCCAGGTTTTCTTCCACAGTTAAATCCTGGTACAAGGAAAATCTCCCGGGCATATATCCTACGGTGTTCCTGATTGCTTTATAATCTTTTACTACGTCAAAACCTTGTACAGAAGCACTTCCGCTATCGGGTAATAACAAAGTTGTAAGCATCCTGAAAATACTTGTTTTACCGGCGCCATCAGGCCCGATCAAACCAAAAATTTCCGCTTCTTTTACAGAAAACGAAACATGATCTACTGCAAGAACTTCATTTTTCTTGCCGTAAGTTTTCACCAGATCATTAGCCGTAACCATAATTACTTTTTATCAGTAAACGAAACTTCTCCGTACATTCCTATTTTCAATGTGCCATCATTCTTCACACTTATTTTTATTGCATACACCAGGTTGGCCCTTTCATCTTTCGTCTGAATCGTTTTTGGAGTAAACTCTGCCTTGTCATTAATCCATGTAACTGTTCCACCGTATTCTTTCATCTTTCCTGATTTATCATCAACCAAAACTTTTACTTTTTGTCCTAGTTTTATGGAGGTGAACTGATCGCCGGTTATATAAGCACGCAAGGTGATTGTTGAAAGATCTGCAATGGAATAAAGAGGTTTTCCGACTGTTGCCATTTCATCTTTTTCGGCAAATTTGGTTAATACTGTTCCGTTAATCGGATTAATGATTTTTGATTTTTCCAACTGGTCATTTACCTGTTGAATTTGTATATACAAAGGATTTATTTCTGAAGAAATTCCTGAGTGTTGGGTTCGCAGCGCTGATGTTTGCGCAGAACTTTGTTCATTAACGGCCTTCAATTGTTGCTGTGTCTCATCCACCTGGGCATTGATATCGTCCAACTGTTTTGGAGTTGCTGCGTCTGCATTCACTAAATTTTGGATCCTGTTCTTTTCATTTTTTAAATAATTAAGGCGGCTTTGTATTACTGCTGCCTGCTGTTTGAATTGGGCAGTTTGTACAGCAATGTCAGGCAGTTTGGCGCCCGTTGCTTTGATCTGTGCTTCCAACTGTTTCTTTTTCAAATACAATTGGGTGGTATCGATATAGCCGATTTGCAGGCCTGAATCCAATGTTTCTCCTTCGTTGATATTGAAGGCTTCAATTATACCATTCGCCTCAGCGGGAACTATGATTTCTGTGGCTTCAAAGGTTCCGGAAGCATCATACGTTTCCTTATGATTGTTGCAGGCTGAAAATATAATTGACCATAAAAAAATGGAACTTGCCCATTTTAAGATTCGGGAATTTCTTTTTATCATTTCTTTTCGTTTTATAAAACAATAGAATTTTTATGATTGATTTTTCTTATTCTCCAAGCGTATTTCGTTCATTGTATTCCGCTACCAGCAATTGTATTTGATGCAAAATCTTATCCTGCCTTGCATTATTTTCTGCATTCACTTCACGCAGGTAATCGCTGCTGTTGATTATTCCATAATTTAATTGTGCAAGCGCCGTTTCTTTTATATGAGTACGAAGCGGAATAATTTCTTCATCCGTTTGAAGCATCTTTTGAAGTTTTGATATATCTTGATTCTGCTGTAGCAAAGCCACATTGGTGTTAAACAAAAAAGTCTCTTTTTGAATGGAAGTATTTTCACGATTGAGCTTGATCAACGCGCGCTCATTTTTAAGCGTATAAAATCCGGATATTGGAAATGTAAATCGTAAACCTCCGATATAGAAAGGATCGAAATTGTTACTCAAAATATTGAATGCCGGTTTTCCAAAACCTCCCTGTACAAAAAAACTGATTTTGGGCCGGTTCTTCGCAGTAAGCAAATCATTTTGAGCATCAAAAATTTTGTTTTGATAATCAAACATCAGCAATTCAGGCCTCCTGATCTCTTCAGATGGAATTACATTTTCCGGCTTTACAAAAACTGTATTTTCATTGATTTGCCTGTTGATAAAATAACCGAGCATATTTGTAAACGCCGTCCGGTTTGCCTCCAAAGCAATTGACTGTTCTTCCGCCTTTAATAGTTCTGCTTTTAAAACATCAGCATTACTTTTAAGAGCCGTTCCATTTGCTATTGCTGCATTTATTTTATTTAATCCAAGCTGGATATCATTTTTCATCAGCTCATTTTGTTTTTGTTGTTCCTGAACCAATAAAACCCCAAAAAACAACTGATTGATTCGATCCCGCAACTTATATAAATCGACCTCCAGCTTTTGTTGTTCAACAATCGTATTTGCCTCTTGTAATTTCTTTTGTTCCTTTATAATCCCTCCGTCATAAATTGGTTGATTAACTTCTGCATAAACTTTGTACTGATCTTTAGTCAGAACCGGAACACCCGGAATTGCTTTAGGAAACTGGACTACATCCGACTGGTAAGTAGCCTGCCCTGCAAAATTGATCTGTGGTAAAAAGCCCTTTGAAATATTAGCAATTGTGTACTCACTGGTTTTTTCAATCAGTAAGCGTTGCTTAATCAAAGGATAATTTTGTTTGGCCAGGTAATAGCATGAATCCAATGTAAGAGAATTCCTCTGTGCGGAGGCGAGCGCCCAAAAAAGAAGGAAAGAGGTTGTAAAAAATACTTTTATTTTTTTCATTTGCTTTAATCATTTGATTAATTGAAAGGCAAAAAATTATTTCGCTTTCAACATTGCTTTTACCCAAAGAGGAATTAATTTCTCCCTCTCTTTCAAAATTGAATCAAGCTCATTTTTGTTAGTAGCCGCAATATGATTGAATGCCGGCCTGGCTATAAAAGGGAAAACAGTCATTCCCAGTATATTCATTAAAAAATGTATAGGATTTATATCCGGCCGTCTTTCTTTTAATTGCCTTATAAAACTGATATTATTTGAAATTTTTTGTACGGGTAAAATTTTCTTTATTTTCTCCGCATGCCCTTTCATTTCGCTTAAAACAAAAAGAGGTAATTCCGGATTTTCAGAAAGAACAGTAATGTAGTTGGAAACAATTAATTCAATTTTGGTTTCTAGCTTTGTAGAATCATCGTTTACAATGGATAACAATTCGCCAAAAAATTGCTGCATTTTTTCCTGCATCACTTCATAAAATAATTTCTCTTTACTTCGGAAATAATAGTTCAGTAAGGCAAGATTAATCCCAGCTTCTTCAGCTATATCGCGGGTACGTGTGGCAGAATAGCCTTTTTGTAAAAAAACTTTTCTTGCTGCTTCTTTTATTTTTTCTTCAGTAGAAGTATCCGTTTCCCGTTTAGATTTTTTGGTCACTTTTTATTTTACATATTTCTTTCAGCAAAATTAAAAAAATATTTTTAATTTAACCAAATGTTTTAATCATATGTTTAATTTATTTTAAGGAATAAGAAGTTTAGCGGTACGGCTATAGTTTTTCAAATTTTATGAGCTATCGAAACAAGTTTACCATAGAAGATTTCGCAGGATCCGGTTCCAACAAGGAAGTCGCAATGATTCTATTGCGATTCTGGTTTCTGAACTTTAAAAGATATGGATAAATAGGACGGGCATTTGTTCAACTTTATTGCTTGTTCGAAGTTGAATTTATTGATGAAAACAGAATGACATTTGTGGTTGAAATACCTTTGAAGAGCCCCGAAACTGGCGGAAAATAAATTATACCAATTTTTTAAAACCCATTTTAAAAAGTTCTAAATCGATACAAACATTGATTTTATTGCATAATAAAAATGTGAGAACAGTAAAACTTCCTGATATATAAATTTGCTTTTAGCAAATAATTACCAAATTACTTATTTCTTTTGCAGTCTATTGGCAAACTTTTTGAAAAGTTTGGCCCAAAGGATCGTAACTCATTAAAAACTAAAAACTAAAGTAATGAAAAAATTATTAGCTATTGCCTTATGTGTCGGAATGTTTACCACAGCTAAATCGCAAATTTATTTACAGGGAGGGGTAAATCTTGCCAACATCTCTACCTCCAATTCGGGGGCCACTCAAAAAAGTAATATGCTCACCACTTTTAATGCCGGAATTATGGCAAGATCTAATTCAACAGAACCAATTGCGCTGGAATCAGGATTGCTACTGGAAGGAAGAGGTGCTAAAGCTGATACTTATCTTACTACATCAACTACAGACAATTATGTGAAAACAAAATTTAATCCGCTATATCTTGAATTGCCGGTTAATTTTGTGGTTCGACTGCCTCTTCAGGGTAAATCAAACATCTTTTTTAATGCAGGGCCTTATGTTGCAATGGGAATTGCAGGAAAATCCAAAGTGGAAACAAAATTTTTGGGTAGTGTTTCCAATTCAACTTATGATATTAAATTCAATAATGATAACCCATCCACCACTCAACAGGAAGATGCCAACTATGACAAATTAAAAAGGTTTGATTACGGCGTGAATGTTGGCGGTGGATTTGATTTAGGTAAAATAATTCTGAAAGCAAATTACTCATTAGGAATGGCGAAGATTAACTCTACTCAAAGTAATAATAGCGCCAATGATAAAAATAAATACCGTACTGTGAGTGTTTCAGTTGGAATTCCGCTTCACAGAAAATGATAACTTTAAAAATAACAGGTTGTTTCAAAATTCCGGGGCAGCCTGTTTTTATTAAACAGGGGAGATAGAGAAAGTTTCCGTTTGCACATTACACTCAGGTCTTCTTTTTCTTTTGCTACATTTTCTTTTTATTGATTCATCTATATCAGGTAATTTCTTTCGCAACATTTACAATCACCTGGGGTTTTCCTAAAGTATAATAGTGCAAAACAGGAACGCCCGCTTTTTTAAGCTCTTTGGATTGCTGCAACAGCCATTCGGTTCCCACAATTTCAACTTCAGCATCTGTTTTGCATTTCATGATTTCATTGCTCAATTCTGTAGGGATATCTACATGAAAAGTTCGTGGTAAAATGGTGAGCTGCCTTTTCGAAGTAATGGGTTTTAAGCCCGGAATAATAGGAACTTCAATTCCCATGTCTCTGCAGTTTTTTACAAAATCAAAATATTTTTTATTATCAAAGAACATTTGTGTGGTAATATAATCAGCTCCTGCTTCTACTTTCATTTTTAAATAATTCAGATCGCTTTGAAGATTGGGAGCTTCAAAATGTTTTTCCGGATACCCGGCAACACCAATGCAGAAGTTGGTTTTGTTACCATCTCTTATATCATCTTCGAGATAAATCCCATGATTTAAATTTACCGTTTGCTTTATCAGGTCAATAGCATAAGCATGTCCGTTTTCTTCCGGCTCAAAAACAGTTTCATTTTTTGGTGCATCACCCCTTAGCAGTAATACATTATCGATACCAAGAAAGGCAAGGTCAATCAGGGCATTTTCAGTTTCCTGAAGATTAAAACCTCCACAAATTAAATGCGGTACGGCATCTATCTTATAATGGTTCATAATTGCAGCGCAAATACCCACTGTGCCCGGCCGTTTACGTATCTCTACCTTTTCAAATGTTCCATCAGGCTTCTTTTTAAAAACCTGCTCGCTGCGGTGATAAGTTACATTGATAAATGCCGGTTTAAATTCTATTAATGGATCCAAATGATTATAAATAGATTCAATGGTTTTTCCCTTTAACGGAGGAAGAATTTCAAAAGAAATGGATGTTCCTTTTGATTGTTTTATATGATCTGTAACTTTCATTTTTTAAAAATAGATGCAAACATAAGCGGTAATCAGAAAAATGCAAAGAAAGTATGACTTGTTTAACTTTCAGCTACTATCCGGGTTATTTAAAATTTATGTAGAGAAGCATTATTAGTGAATAAAAAAGGCAAGAATTCCTGTTGCGACCAAGGTTACGCCTGTAATGATTCCTGCATTGTGTTCCAATGTATGCCAGTTTAGCTTTAATACACCAATGTATGCAAATCTAACCAGTAGTACCATGCCACCGGTTGTAATAATTAAATACAAAGCAGCAATAAACCAGATAAGCCATGGTGCCTGGGTTCCTGCTAACAAAAAGTAGGCTTCAATTTCCATACAGGGAGATAAGAACATTGCAAGCACCAATGCCAAAATAATGGTCTTTTTGGATTTCTTTTTTTTAATGGTATTGCTTATTTGAAAATGTTGGTGGTTGTGGTGTCGATAAATGAACAGAAGCCCCAGCGCAATCAAAATTACAGGCGCAATATAGTGTGTAAAATCTTCAATCTTTGCAGCCAGTTGAGCGCCGATAAATCCGAGTATAAAACCAATTACAACAGTACTTAATCCATGTGCAATGGCTGATATAAAAGTAACCTGGGTTACTTCTCCAACCGACCATTTTTCTTTTCTTCCGATGGCGATAACCGGCAACCAGTGATTTGGAATAGTGGCATGTAAAAGACTCAAAATAATACTGCCGGTAATTATACTGAACATTTTAGAATTTGTAAATATTAAAATATACCCATTTGCAAGATACTTTGATACCGTCTTTTCAGTGAAATTATTTATAAATTACAATTAAAAGAGGCGTCTCAAAAGGGTAGTTTTTAATGTGATTTCAACAGGGTTTTTGATAAGGCTGATCTTTGAAACACAGTAAAGTTTTTATTCAAACTGAAAGGCTGCTGGTATGTAAAGCTTAAAGCAACTTACCATTAATCGTCCCCTGACGTGTTTATTTCAAATGTTTTAAAACGGATACCGGGTTTAAAAACTTTTATTTCCCCGTTTATATGGCACACTTCGTGAAAAACAAAAAAGCCAGAGAATATCTCCGGCTTTTACTTATTCAATAAAAAAAATTAAGCTATTTCAACTTCAGCACCAGCTTCAGTCAATCTTGTTTTAATTTCTTCAGAAGTTGCTTTATCTACTCCTTCTTTAATTGCTTTCGGTGCATTGTCAACCAGATCTTTTGCTTCTTTCAAACCTAAGCCTGTAAGTTCTTTAACGATCTTTACAATTCCAAGTTTGTTAGCACCAGGTGCTTTTAGAATCACATCGAAAGAGGTTTTTTCTTCAGCTGCTGCTGGTCCTGCTCCTTCAGCGCTGGCAACTACTGTTGCTGCTGCTGGTTCAATGCCATATTCTGTTTTTAAGAATTCAGCCAATTCCTGAACTTCTTTTACGGTTAAGCCTACTAAGTTTTCAGCTAATGCTTTTACGTCTGCCATGATTTTTAAGTTTAATTTTTTCCACCTTCTTTTCAGTTACTGATCCGGTGGAGGGTTTTAAAAAAATTGTTTGTTTTATTTAATTTAATGAGCCAATTAGCTGATGTGCCAATGTGCCAATGAATCCATCTTTATTCCGCAGTCTTTTCCTCATTGTCAGAGGCTGGTTTTGCAGCTTCATCTGCCTTTGGCATTTCTGCTTTTGCTTCTGGTGCTGCTTCAGCTTCTTTAGCCACTTCAGGGGTTGGGGTTGTTTCCGCCCTGTTTTGTAATGCACCAATTACTCTTTGAATTGGTGACATCAATAATCCGATCACTTCACCGATCAATTCGTTCTTGGTCTTGATCTTCGTAAGGTTGATCAATTGATTATCTCCAACGAAAATATCACCGTTTAAAAATGCAGCTTTCAATTCCGGCTTTTC
>DAHXOZ010000400.1 GCA_027364635.1 bacterium
ACCAACATTTTTTCTAAATATTTTCAGTTATTTACAGACCTTCAAATTGAAATGGATAAACATCTTGAAGAAAACAAGAACCAGCTTTTTTAAAAATGAATCTTACTATGCCATTTGGTTTACGAAACGATATTATAGAAAAAATCCAAAATATTTTCCGGGAATTTGAAGCCGTTGATGAAGTAATTATTTATGGTTCACGGGCAAAAGGCAACTTCAAACCAGGATCAGATGTGGATATTACCGTAAAAGGGAAAAAACTTGATTTGAAAATCATCAATAAGATCAGCCTGAAAATTGACGATCTTTTTTTGCCTTACTCTTTTGATCTTTCTGTTTTTTCACAAATTGAAAACCCTGATTTGATCGATCATATTCAACGTGTTGGGAAGATTTTTTACCAGAAACAAATGATTGCAAGACCGGGCTAATTTTAAAATATTTACAGAAATGAAATTACTTCTCTCCGCCATTTTTATTTTTTTATTCAACCTTTCTTTTTCCCAAACCATAATTAACCGCGATCCGGAAATTGAAAAAATGGTGAATGAAGTTTCTGCTGATTCTCTTCAATCTTACATTAATACATTGGTTGGATTTGGAACAAGAAGTACGTTAAGCACACAAAAAGATGCGAAAAGAGGAATTGGCGCGGCAAGAAACTGGATACTGAAAAAGTTTGATGATTTTGCAAAAAATGCAGGAGGAAGATTATCTGCAATAATTGACACAACAACCATTCACCCTTCAACCAAAATAAATGAACCAATACTTTTAGGAAATGTAATGGCCACTTTAAAAGGTACCGATCCAAATGATCATCGCATTTTTATAATCAGTGGTCATCTTGATTCGCGCCGATCTGATGTGATGAATAAAACCGGCGATGCGCCCGGCGCAAATGATGACGGAAGCGGAACGGCTGCTGTGATTGAATGTGCAAGAATCATGTGTAAACATTCTTTTCCGGCTACCATCATTTTTGTGGCCGTAAGTGGCGAGGAACAAGGCTTGTACGGTTCAACCTTTATGGCCGATAAAGCGAAA
>DAHXOZ010000401.1 GCA_027364635.1 bacterium
CTGCTAACAATGTATCCCCAGACCTATACGGTTTCAAAAAACCTTATAGGTCTTCAATCCCATTAAATTAATATTCCGCATTATTTCTTGCTTTACTGTCTTTGTATCTTGCCTATTGTTCCGGTTAGTGCCATCAGGAAACGGAATTATCGAAGTGTGAAGAGACAAACTATTACGGTGGTTGGACTCTATTGGAAAGTTAAATATTTGCCGGAGAATATCTTCTGGACTGTGTTTTGATATACAATATCCGAACAATTTAATAACCGTTTTACGGAATCTTTACTTACGTGAAACACAATCTATTTTATTATGAAAAAACTATTGGTAGTACTTGTTATTTCCCTGATTGGCACAGGCGCGTTTGCCCAAATGAATGGCATGAACATGAAAGAGAAGAATGCCGTAATGATGAAAGATGGCAAAATGATGGTGATGAAAAATAATAAAACCATGCCTATGAACTCGAATATGACTATGAGCAATGGCACAATGGTTATGACAGACGGAATGGTAAAAATGAAGAACGGAAAAACAATGATGTTAAAAAATGGCGAATGTGTGTATATGAATGGAAAAATGAGCAATATGAAGATGGGAAATATGAGGATGGGAAATATGAAGATGGCTGGAATGAAAAAAGATTCCATGTAAACTTTTTCTTACTGAAGTAATTTAAAAACTTTGGTTCGTGAGACACCGAACCAAGACGGTGGTAAACGATAAAAAAAACTTTTTCGTTTTTGGCTTTCAAAATGAAATTCTTCATTTTTCTTTCGTTTACTGTTACTCCTCTGTTTTCAAAATCCTTATTACTTCGTTCCTGTAACTTCTGCTCACAGGCAACTCATATTTTCCGATTTGAAGAAAGTCGTGTGTGAAAGCATCTATTTTATCCTTAGCTATGATAAACGAGCGGTGAATGCGAATGAACAAGGCTTTCGGCAGGTCATTCTCCAATGTGGAAATAGGGTATTTGGCTACAATGGTTTTATCTTTTGTTACCACTTTAATGTAATTC
>DAHXOZ010000402.1 GCA_027364635.1 bacterium
TTACAGTAAACGAAGAAAATTTGAAGATTTTTATTTTGTTTTTTTGCCAATTAATCAGCCATATCTTGCTAGTTGTCTTTTCCATTAAAGGCACGCCTGAAAATGAATGGCTCAGCAAAGAGCAGGTGCAATACATGGAGGTATTACGGGAAAGGTTACACGAAAAACGACTGGCACACATTTATGATAGTTCAACTGCCACAGAAACTGTTAAGAAAATAAATATTGGTAACGAAGCTATCCGTGATCTTTCGATAAGCCCCGATGGTGAATTTATAAGTTATCGTTTATACAATGCACCTTCAACAAAAAGCCCTACCATTGTTCCCAATTACATTACTGAATCAGGTTTTACGGAAGAAATAAAAGGAAGACAGAAGGCAGGCGAACCGCAGGGAACCAACCGCTTTTTTATTTATGATCGTGAAGAAGACAGCCTTATCGAAATAAAAACCGATTCAATCGAAGGCATCCGTGATCTGCCGGAATTTTTAAAAGATTATCCGTCAGAATTAAAAGAAAGGCAAAAAGAAAATGCGCCAAGAAAAGTAAATTTTGCTTCGGCCCAATGGTCTCCACGAGGCTCACATCTTGTGCTTGATATTCGTTCGCAGGATCATAAAGACCGCTGGCTGATGCTTTGGAACCCGGATACAAAAAAATTAAAATTATTGGACCGCCAGCACGACAGTGCCTGGATCAGCGGCCCCGGAATCTGGAACACGGGCTGGATAGACGAAAATAATTATTGGTATCAATCGGAGGTAACCGGCTTTTCTCACTTGTATTCCGTGAATGTTCTTACCGGGAAAAAGAAAGCCTACACTTCAGGAAATTATGAAGTGCTGGATGCACAGCTTTCAAACGATAAAAAATATTTTTACATCAGCACCAACGAAATTGAGCCAGCCCAACATCAATATTATCGTTTACGCATTGCCGATAGTAAGACAAAAAAAATCACAACGATGGAAGGTGGAAATGAAGTTACCATTTCTCCTGATGAAAAAGACATTGCCA
>DAHXOZ010000403.1 GCA_027364635.1 bacterium
AACCTGAGTTCGGGTTAAGCTGCGATTAATTTTGGTTGATTTAATTGAGCAATAAGGGTAGGATTAGTTTCTTCAATATCTTTTTTAATAGAAGGTTTTTTAGGAAAGAAAGAGTAAGCAGCAATAGCACTCATGATGTTTAAAATAAATCCGGCTATACTGCGATGCCTGGTATGTTCTACCTGGCAAATATTTTTCAATTCATCATTAACGGTTTCAATCACAGATCGTTTGCGTAGCAATAATTTTTCTTCATTGCTCAATGCTTTTTGTTTCATATTTCTTCTAATAGCAGTAATTAATTGTATCCCATCATCAAATAATAAATCGGCCAATGCTTTGTTGATATAACCTTTGTCGCCAAATACTTTTCCAAATATTTCTTTAGTCATCCGGGTAATTATTTTAGCATTGTTGTCGCTTGTATTGCCCTGTGAGAGATAGAAAGAGAGGATTTCACCTTTGTCGTTAATGATTAAATGCAGTTTAAAACCAAAGAACCAGCCTACGGTAGATTTGCCCACTTTTGCCAGTGTTTTAAATACTTTGTTTCGTTTAATTCTTTTGTTATGGCATACTCTTAAAACAGTAGAATCAATAAAACTGATGCCCGTACATTCGCCCCTGCAGCAGTAATGCAGAAACAACATAAATGGTACTGCGCATCGATGACTCAATTCTATGAACCGATTATAGGAAACCACATCGGGAAAGCAGTCCCTTAAATGAAGGCAAACATAGTTACAGTAAAAATGCTTGAAATTCCTAAACTGGCCGCCATGAAAAGTAATCAAAATGGTGATTACTTCCGAGTCGGATAAAGTAGTCTTTCTATTTCTTGTTTTGGTGCCAATTGCAGGTGGTAAACTGTGTTTTTTGAATTCATCTTCAAAATGATTACAAAAATCATCAACTTTTACAAAAATTTCCGCAACTTTGTCTGAGAAAAGTGGAGTACTCATAATTGATTTATTAAATTGATTATCAACTATTTATAAAGCAAAAAGTATTCCG
>DAHXOZ010000404.1 GCA_027364635.1 bacterium
AGTAGCCATTCTGATTCTCCGGGCATTGATAAGAGTAAGATTGGCTTTAGAATAATGCTTAACATGAGTTAAAAGTTTGGATTTTAATAAATAATTATTCAAAGGTAGTAGAATCTGTGTTAGAGTAATGTAAATTTTCTTTGATAATTCTCCGGCAAACGAAGATTTCTTTTTATAATTTAAATACAATTGTACATAAAAATTCCCGGTAATTTTTACCGGGAATACGATATTTTTCAGAGTATTTAACAGATTATAGGAATGAATTGAATTTTTCTAATCTACCTTTTTATCTTTTATCCCTGCTTCAATTTCGCTCTTCATGTGATCTTTGGCATCATTAAATTCTCTCACGCCTTTGCCAATGCCCCGCATCAGTTCAGGAATTTTTTTACCTCCAAAGAACAGTAAAACAACTAAAAGTATTAATATCCATTCAGAGCCGCCGGGCATTGAAAGTAATAAAACTGGTTTTAGGAAAATGCTTAGCATGATTTTATTTTTTTGTTTGAAGATTATTTTTGCTATTATTCTCAAAGTTAATCGTAATACTTAACAATGTGAGAATAAAATTATCGCCGGTGATTGTGTTAAAAATCTTAGGTTAATTTTAAAATCTTATTTTTAAAAACATTTATTAAAAAACAGTAAAAACAGTATATGAATTATTGGCTTGTAAAATCAGAACCTTTTAAATACAGTTGGGATCAATTGACAAAGGATAAGAAGACATTTTGGGATGGCGTAAGAAATTATGCGGCAAGAAATAACCTTCGGGATATGAAAAAAGGAGATGAGGTATTTTTTTATCACAGCAACGAAGGAATGGAAATTGTAGGAATTGCAATGGTGGTAAAAGAGGCTTACCAGGATCCTACAACTGATGATAAAAACTGGGTGGTAGTTGATATTAGTCCTGTAAAACCTTTAAAGAAACCGGTAACTCTTGCTCAAATTAAAGCTGAGCCGAAGTTAGAGAATATGGAACTGGTGAAA
>DAHXOZ010000405.1 GCA_027364635.1 bacterium
CCTTCCATCGAACCGCAAGCTTTGGAAAAAGAAGTTGAATTTGTATTGAAGACGGCGGGTAAATTTTTATCAAAAGAGCCACAGAGATTGGATGTATTAAGTGTTTTCGCGGGGTTAAGACCGTTAGCTGCTAACGGTGATGAGACAGCGAAAACAAAAGAGATTTCACGGAGTCATAAAGTAATTATTTCAGCAAGCGGCCTGGTTTCGGTGATCGGCGGCAAATGGACTACTTATCGAAAGATGGCGGAAGATGCTATGAATAAGATTATGAATCACCAACTGCTTTCTGCAAAAAGCGGATCCACCCAAAATTTAAAAATTCATGGTTATGAGATTACTGATAAGGCAAGCACTTTGTCTTTCTACGGTTCAGATAAAATTGAAATTGAAAAGCTCGAAAAAGAAAATAAATATTTTGCAGAACCTCTGAGTAAAGAAACCCATATAACAGTGGCGCAGGTAATTTGGGCAGTGAGGAATGAAATGGCGAGGACTGTGGAAGATGTGCTGGCACGCAGAACACGGGTTTTGTTTAGTGATTCAAAACTTGCTATTAAACTTGCTCCCGTAGTGGCTGATATTATGATGAAAGAATTAAACCGTGACGAAATGTGGAGAAAAAATCAGGTGGATAAGTTTAACCAATTGGCAAAAAATTATTCGTTAGATAATGTATTTGAGTAGTGATATAAAGATACAGGCGGATTATTCTTAACCTAAATATAAATTAGGCCAATCATATTATTTCTTTTCTTTGTTAGCTATTCTAAATAATATCCTGAAACGGGATCAAATAAAATACTATCGCATGCAAACTACTCTTAAATCTTCCTTTTTTAAAGCAATAATTCTTTTTTGGGTTGTGTTTACTTCCTGTAAAACATCAAGAGTTTTTACCTCTTCTGTTACTAAAGATCAGAGTTACCACAGCAGTTATGATGATACCACATTAGCGGTTGATAACAGTTCCATCCTGTTGCCCTAC
>DAHXOZ010000406.1 GCA_027364635.1 bacterium
CTTAAACCTCGGGTTAATCCAATATCGAAAAAGCTAAACCAGACCACAATTGAATTCAAAGTCAGCCAAACACCATATTGTGATACACTTACATAATTTATGGCCATAGGCACCAGGATAATGCTAATAACGATGCTTAAGCCCTTTATAAAAAAGGTTGCTACTATATTTTTTTTAGCTTTAACGCTGCGCTCCTGACCTTTATTAATTATACTATTTGCATAAGAAAAGGCTGATGCGGCTTTTTCTTTTAATGTCATTTTTAACGAGGTAATTCCCAAAATTTTCTGTTGTCTTTTGTAAGTTATTTAATTATTCAAGGATTAGAATTACATAAAAAACTTTCTTTCCAGGCTCATCTTGTAAGTTTCTAAATCACTCGCTACCATTTCTTTAATCATTTCTTTGAGCGTATATTTTGGCGACCATCCTAATTTTTCTTTAGCCTTAGAAGCATCTCCTATTAAAAGATCAACTTCGGTAGGGCGGAAATAATTGGGATCAATAGCAACCACTTCTTTTCCAACGGGTAATTGGTATTTTAAATTGCTACAGGATTTTATAATTCCTTTTTCTTCAGATCCTGATCCTATAAATGTAATTTCTATTCCTGCTTCTTCAAATGCCATTTTAGTAAAGTCTCTTACTGTCGTTGTTACTCCCGTTGCTATTACAAAATCCTCTGGCTTTTCTTGCTGTAAGATTAACCACATTGCTTCTACATAATCTTTTGCATGTCCCCAGTCCCGTCGTGCATTTAAATTACCCAGGAAAAGGCAATCCTGCAATCCTTCTGCAATGGCAGCTACAGCTCGTGTAATCTTTCGGGTTACAAATGTTTCTCCTCTCAATGGACTTTCATGGTTGAATAGGATTCCATTGCAGGCAAACATATTGTATGCTTCCCGATAGTTTACCATAATCCAATAGGCGTATAATTTTGCAACTCCGTAAGGGCTTCTTGGATA
>DAHXOZ010000407.1 GCA_027364635.1 bacterium
TTCAACTTCTCATCCAAAAGATATTACGGATGAAGTGTTGTTTACCATGAAGAAATACGTCAACATTTGTAAAAACGCTCAAATCCGTATTGGCCACCTGGATGGCTACATCCAAAGCGTGCACTAAGCCCGGCGAGTTTCCTATAATTCCAAACCTGTTTTTTATTGCTTGCTGATCCATTAGTATTTTAATCTAAATAAGTTTTTATTTCTTCTTGTAATTTGTCTAAATTATTTTAAATGATTTTCCAAATTGATCCGTCATCTATTAAATCATAATCATGAACCAAAATGTGACGTAATCCGATAATCTTTTTTTGATCAGTTACTTTAATATCTTTCTCTGTTTTAGTAAGTTTCCAAAGCGCTTCACCAATAATTGCCAATCTTCTTTCTACTGCATCAATTAGCATTAGGTTTGAACCGTATTCAGAAAATGTTCTTACTTCTTTCATGTAAGATTTTATGATTTCAATAGAATCTAAAATGTCTTCAAGATATTTTGGAGATTCAAGATTCATAAATCTTTATTTTTTCATTGTTAATCCTTGAAAGGAAAAATTTATTTTTTACCCTTTCTTCTGCAACAAGATCAATCTTTTTGCCGGTTATTTTTTCGAGGTCAAACATTAGATCGAAATAATCATAGCCGGAAACAGGTAACCCTTGGTCATCTTTTTTAAATTGAAATAAAAAATCCAAATCGCTTTCTTTTGTAAAACTTTTTTCGCTGGTCCCTGAACCAAATAAATATAATGACTGAACCTGCATTTTCTTGCAGAGTTCTTTTATTTCCTCAATCTTATTCTCAACAATCGCAACCATATTTTTTATTTTACCCTTCCTATTAAAGTACCGGCGGTACATTCTTCAATCATTACGTCCACATAATCGCCTTTATTCAGATTTCCCGTTTTAGGAAATACCACCATTTTATTGTGATCAGTTCTGCCTGCCCAATGTTCGTC
>DAHXOZ010000408.1 GCA_027364635.1 bacterium
TTTGCAGGTAACAAGATCTTTATATTTTTTTTGAATAATGCTTCCGATCGAATCCGCCCAATCTTTTTTTAGAGGGACTTTATCGAGAGTGCAAATCCCGATTACTTCTGCGGCTGTGCCACATAAGAAAGCACTGTCTGCTTCATGAAGTTCAGCCAATGTAATTTGTTTTTCAATTACCGGTATATTCAATTCACTACAAATTTCAAAAACGGTCGTGCGTGTAATTCCGGGAAGAATATTTCCTGGCTGCGGAGTTAAAAGCTTGCCGTTTTTTTCAATAAAAATATTGGCACCCGGTGCTTCTGCTACATATCCGTCAATATCTTTTAATAAAGCTTCATCAAAACCTTTTGCTTTTGCTTCCTGGCTGGCAAGAATAGAATTTACATAATGGCCGGTTGCTTTTGCTTCAATCTTAAAAGCCTTTGGATTGGGCCGCTCAAAAGAAGAGGTCATTACATTTAATAATTTCTCTCCCAAAAATGGCTGCATTTGCCATGTTTCGATTGTAATAAAAGATTCAGTATTGACACTAAAGCTCATGTTAGCGGGTGCATACACCAAAGGTCTGATGTAGGCATCCTGCAAATTGTTGAGTTTTAATACTTCATAGGTCGCTTCTATTAATTCATCACAGTCCCATTTATAAGGAAGATTAAGCGCTTGTGCAGAATTTTTCAACCGGTCAAAATGCTCAACTTCTTTAAAAATTTTTGTTTCGCCATTTATTGTTTTATAAGAACGGATTCCTTCAAAAACGCCATAACCATAATGCAGCGTTTCGCTGTACAGGTCAATTTTAGCTTCGGAAGCTTTTACGATCTTGCCGTTCCAATAAATAAAAGTATCGTTGTTGTAATACATAATTTTTTTTTAAAGGGTTTTAAAATAAAAAACCCCGCTTCTTTTGGAGGCGGGGCTATTGTTGATTTAAATGTTTTAATTAGCTGATCCTCCTCCAAT
>DAHXOZ010000409.1 GCA_027364635.1 bacterium
GCTGGTATCGGCAGGAACAGGCAAACCATTCACAACTATCAATTGTCCCAATAACAATTGTTGGGTTTGCAATTGCCTTTGCGCATCCAGAAGAGCAATTTTTGCTTTTGAAAGTTCTGATAAAAATAAAGCTGTATCAACGCCGGGTCTGATTCCACTAATAGTGAGCGTTCTGCTTTGTATAAGGTTAGCTTCAACACGATGGATATTGTGCTGATGAATGTGTATTACATCAATAGAAAGCAGCACGTCCAGGTAGGCGCTTATCACATTTATCTTTTGCCTGAACAGTTCCTGTTTGTATTCTAAATTTTTACTTTTCGCTTCTGCAATGGATACATCAATTTTAGCATTTCGCTCGCCAAAGGTTACTGCCTGCCAATTTAATAAAATACCGGCAGCGCTTCCTGTTGAAGGGTTATAATTATTTGCGGAAGACGGCGGTCCGCTTATTGGTAAAATGCCATTTGGGTAAAACATTCCAGTAAGGTTATTTGCTGTAGCTATGTTTGCCTGATAGCTTGCATCAATGGTTGGCAGTTTACTATACTTTATTACGTTGACATATTTTGTAGCTGCATCTGCTTCAAACTTTTTTGATTTGAGCAAATGATAATGCTCTTCTGATAGCCGGATAGCATCTTTTAATTGAATCAAGGTATCGACAGGGGCTTGTGCAATCACCTTTCCAATAAACATATGTGCTATTAAGAAACTCCAGATTGCCGGTTTAAAATATTTCAATTGACTTTTTGTTTTGAAGGATACATAATTAAATCGTCCGAAAAATGCATGATGGCATTTTCAATTTTTAGCCGCTGCCTTAAAATCCATTTCATATTTTTATTTTTGAATTTGATAAACCTTAAGCATGGCATCATGAGTATAGTCAGATGGTTCAGCTACGAAAAAAAAATGTAATTGTGGAACCAGTAAAGATGTTCTTGCCCCG
>DAHXOZ010000040.1:0-4027 GCA_027364635.1 bacterium
TGTAAGAAACATAAAAGCAGGTTGTAAAAAAAGTAAAGTGCCGATGCCCAATATTTTTACTGAATTTGGCAGTTTTACCGTAGGAGAAAGCATGGCGCATATCTACAGCGTAATAGGCGATAAAAGGCAAAACGACCGCGAAACATGGTATATGATCGATTCATCTTTTATTACTACTCTGCCCGATACATGGGGCATTGGTGAGAAATTTTTGATGCTTCCCATCAATAAATGGGATAATGAATATCAAAGGGTAACTCTTGGAGGTATTACCTGTGATAGTCACGATTATTACGACTCAGAAGAACATATCAACGAAGTTTTTTTACCAAAAGTGGGCGAAGGTGAACCCCTGTATGTAGGCTTTTTTCATACCGGAGCTTACCAGGACCAGATAAGCGGTTATGGTGGCATCAAACATTGCCTAATTCCTTCTCCAAAATATATTGTGCTTGATTATGATAAGAACGGGAAACTGGTGGACTGGGTTTATGCTAAGGAGCAAAGCGCTCAAAGCATGCTGAAGATATTAGGGTATAAATAAGAATGAACGAGGCTAAATAGGAATTGCTGTTAATTGTTGGTTTACTGACTAAAAAATTAGATTACATATCCCAGGGATTTATAATTTTGATGTCGGCAATAGAATTAAAATCACTAACATTTCTTGTAAGTAAGGTTAAATCATTAACAATAGCCGTAGCTGCAATTATAGCATCTGCTAATTTAATTTTGTGAGTTTTGCGAATATCTGCGTTTTCATTTTAATTGTTTGATCTAATTCGATAACAACTGTATCAGAAATAAAGTTATGCATTACTTTGATATCGTTCTCACTGGCTGTTTTCCAACAAAGTAATCCAATCTCAGTAATTGCGGATATTACTGGTTGATTGGTTTTTATTAATTCATCAACGAATTTTTCTGCTTTTTCGGAAAGTTGTTGTTGTAAATAATAAATAGCAATATTGGTATCCCATAAATAATTCATTCCCATTCTTTACGTAAATCCTTTAGTTGATTGTCGACTTCTGTTAAAGGCTGTTTCTTCATTTTTCCTTTGTATTTCTTTACTGAATCTGAAGAAGCAATTTTCAGTGCGGCTTTTCTTAAACGTATAAGTTGCAATTGTTCCAAATCCTTTAGAAGCTTAATAGCTTTATTGTTCAAAATATCTACTGTTACGGTTTGCATGGTTTTTTAAATAAAATACTTCACGAATTTAAATTAATAAAAGATGAAAAACAATCCCAAAATTTTTCGAGTTGTTATAAAACAAAAAAACCTCCCCAAAAATGAGGAGGCTTTTAATCTACATTTTCCACTCAAATTAGCTTACTGAGATTTCTTTGGGCATCACTTTTACTTCTTCTTTTTTAGGAAGAGTGAGGTACAAAATTCCATTTTCATATTTTGCATTGATAGCGTCAGCATTTATTTTTTCATCAAGGGTAAATGACCTTTTGAAAGACTGAGTGCTGAATTCCCTCTTAATAAATTGCCTTTTTTCTTCTGTTTGTTCTTCTTTCTTTTCAAAAGAAACTGTTAGAATATTTTTGTCAACAGTTATTTTGAAATCTTCTTTTTTTCTGCCGGGGGCATTAAATTCCAGCTCGTAATTGTCATTGGTTTCGCAAATATTTACTGCTGGTGTATTGATGCCGCTGGTATTAGCTACCGGCAAATCGCTTAATAAGTTATCTAGAAAACTATCCAAAGTTTTCAAGGTTGGCTGGTTGAATTTTAAGGTTGTCATAATGTTTATTTTTTTGAAATTTGTTTATTAATTTTTCTTTGAATGATCAAAAAAAATACCAATACATTTTAACTGTAATTATGGTAATATATTAAGACAAAAAGTCTTATGAAAGAAAAGCATCTGTCATTTTTTCCAAATCTTTATGAAAATCAATGATTCATAAAAGATTTAAGTATTGTAAATTTGCACTCTAAAATTTTAAATTTAAAAGATATGTATCCAGCAGAAATAGTAATTCCCATGAAAGGAGAATTGACAGAAAATGGGTTTGTAGACGTAGTAACACCTGAGCAGGTGGAGAAAGAAATAAACCAGGAAGGCACTACTTTAATGGTGATCAATTCCGTTTGCGGTTGCGCTGCAGGAACTGCGCGCCCAGGCATTTTGCTTGCTTTGGAAACAAGCGAAAAAAAGCCTGATCATCTTGCTACAGTATTTGCAGGTTTTGATTTTGACGCCGTAAACAAGGTGCGCGAACATTTGCTTCCTTATCCTCCTTCATCTCCGTCAGTAGCCTTGTTTAAAGATGGTAAATTGGTTCATTTTTTAGAGAGACACAATATAGAAGGCGCTTCTGCACCAATGATCGCCAATAACCTTGCCGCTGCTTTTGAAGCTTATTGTTAAATAATAAAATAAAAACCTTCAGTACATTTGAAGGTTTTTATTTTTAAAAATATCTCTTGTAAAAGATCATGAAATGTTTTTTCCGAAACTAAAAAGTAAACATGTATCCGAATTTATATTTTGTATTTAAAGACTTATTTGGATGGGAAATCAATGCTTTTAAGATCTTTTACACTTTCGGCATTTTTGTAGCCATAGCCTTTATTGTTTCTGCCTATATTCTCACTAAAGAATTAAAAAGAAAAGAAAAACAAGGACTTTTATTACCGCGCGAAGAAACTATCACCACCGGAAAACCTGCGTCTTTACTTGAATTATTTATTAACGGGCTTGTCGGATTTTTATTTGGCTATAAACTCATAGGTGCTTTCATGGCAAGCCGCCATGCCGGTATTGATTTGCAGCAATATATTTTTTCATCAGAAGGAAGTTGGTTTGGCGGACTTATAATTGCAATTGCACTTATCTATTTAAAATACAAGGAAAAAGATAAGCAGAAACTTCCCCAACCTGAAAAAAGAAGTATCAGGATATGGCCGCACGACAGGGTAGGGGACATTGTGATCTTTGCTTTGATTTTTGGAATCATTGGCGCTAAAATTTTTGATAATCTTGAAAATTGGGACAGGTTTATTGCTGATCCGATTGCTAATTTAATTGCACCAAGCGGACTTACCTTTTACGGTGGACTTATATTTGCTACAGTCGCTATTTTACTTTATGCCAAAAAAAAGGGGATTGGGTTACTTTATCTGATTGATGCAGCTGCTCCCGTTTTAATGATTGCTTATGCTATTGGGCGCATGGGCTGCCAATCGGCAGGTGATGGTGATTGGGGTATTTTCAATAGTGCGTATGTTTCTGATGTTCCGGGTCATGTGGTTCCGGCAACTCCAGATGAATTTCAACAAAAGCTGCAAAAATATTCTACTTACTTTTTGGCGGGTACAGTTACAGATCCTAATGGCTTAACTAATATGGTTACTGATCGTACTGAAACTTCTCTTGATAAAGTGCCGCATAAAAGTTTCAGAGGCCCGAAGTGGTTACCTACATGGATGTTTGCTTTTACCTTTCCTCACAACGTAAATGAAGATGGAATTTTATTGCCGGATTGTAACGGAAAATATTGCCGTGCCTTGCCGCTTCCCGTATTTCCTACATCTCTCTACGAAATTATAGCGTGCTTCATTTTGTTTTCTGTTTTATGGGCCATCCGAAAAAAGATCAAGGTACCCGGTGTGCTCTTTTGCATTTACCTGATCATGAATGGTATTGAAAGATTTTTGATAGAAACGATTCGTGTCAACACTACTTATTCCATTTTTGGAATTCATCCAACGCAGGCAGAATTAATTTCTGCAGCGCTGGTGATTACAGGAATTATCGGCATTATTTATTTTACTAAAAAAGAAAAGCCGGCTTTGGATTACAAGTAAACAAACTTCTTTCTATAATCTGTACTTCTTTGATTTTCTTTCTTAAAGTTTAATTTCTAAACGTTATCTCTTCTAATTTTTTGGCACTCTCTGGTTTTTGTTGAACTGAAGAAAAGCTAAAATTAATGCGGCTTCATAAATATTATGATTACTAAAGAACCTATAAATTAGTTTAAACAAAAAAGCTTCTCCAAATTCCTGG
>DAHXOZ010000040.1:4126-20215 GCA_027364635.1 bacterium
AGAAGCTTTTAGTAATTTATTCCTGGGGGTTTGTTTAAGCAGGAAGAAATCTGGTCAAGCCTTTCGGCCTGGTTTTCATTGGGATTAATATTTTTTCTTAGGTATTGAATTCAAAAAAAGTAGAAGTTGACTGATATCGGACTTTTTTTTGGTTTTTCCTGGATTAAAGGAACAGTCGTTTTCAATGGATTTGGATTTTGATTAATGTTGTTGAACATCAATCAACTTCTGGAACAAAGATATAGATGGCGTGCACATTACACAATAGAGACATTGCTCTTTTTTTTGAATATATATTTACTGTAACGATCGTAATTTAACCACTTGTTTTGATGATATTATTACGTTTTTTTAAATAGTGGAAATACGATGTGATGCTCTATCTGATTTAAATTTTTAAAATGAAAAACAAAAATTTCGAGTATTTGTTCATTTACTATGGAATGGAGAATATCCATTAATAACAGTTTTTTTTATGATGGAAAAGCAACTGTTGCAGAAGCAAAATGAAAATTAATTGCCCTACTTTTGTCAACTTGAAAGTAATACCTGAACCGACTTCTCTTTTTCAGAAAATTTAATAATTGATGAAGAACTGGAAGCCTTTTAATCAGGGAACATGTAATGAGCAAATTAAAGTATTTAAATAATCAGCTTAAGAAATGGAAATGGAAACGATAATCTCAGTAAAAGACCTGAAAAAGAATTACGGCAAGTTTGAAGCTGTAAAGGGAATATCATTTGATGTATTTAAAGGAGAAATATTTGGGTTGCTTGGACCAAACGGCGCCGGCAAATCAACCACGCTTGAAATTATAGAAACGCTTCGGGATAAAACTTCCGGAAAAGTAATGGTAGATGGTTTGGATCTTGATCATGATGCTGCGCAAATAAAAAAAATAATTGGTGTGCAATTACAAACCTCAGGCTTTTACCCGGGCTTGAATTTACTTGAACTGATTGATCTTTTTTGCGGATTGTACAATACAAAAGCTGATTCGAACCAATTGCTTGAAATGGTAAACCTGAAGGATAAAGCAAAAAACAAATACAAGGAAATGAGTGGCGGGCAAAAGCAACGTTTCTCTATTGCTACCACATTGATCAATAAACCGAAAATTATTTTTTTGGATGAACCTACTACAGGCCTGGATCCACAGGCACGACGTAATTTGTGGGAATTGATCAAACGTATAAGGCAGGAAGGCACTACGGTTATCATAACCACGCATTACATGGATGAAGCAGAATACTTATGCGACCGGGTGGCAATTATGGATGAAGGAAAAATCATTGCGCTGGAAAGCCCGGACAAGCTTATCGATAATTTAGTGGATTCAGGTTTTGAAAGGCCTAAAGAGACCAAATCTGCGAACCTGGAAGATGTTTTTATTAACCTTACAGGTAAAGATTTCAGGGAAGATTAAACTATATTTGCGCTCTGTTTTTAAAATCAAACCGACCAAAAAAATAAATGAAAGCTTTATTCATCCTGTTATTATTCCCTTTTTCTTACTCTTTTGCACAGACAAAAAAAGAAGCAAAACCCAAGACAACCAATTTAAAAGCACCTGTAATGAATTCTATCGACAGCCTAAGTTATTCTATAGGTCTGGAGGTAGCGGAATATTACAAACAAACTCAGAACGTTGAAAAAATAAATGCTGAGTATGTAAAAAAAGCAGTTAACGATGTATACAATAATAAACCTTTAACCATTTCAGAAGAAGAAGCGAATATGTATGTACAAAAAAAATTACAGGAATTTATGGCTAATAAAATAAAGGCAGTAAAAGATTCAGGCAATCAATTTTTAGAAGAAAATGGTAAAAGGCCCGGCGTAGTTACTTTACCTGATGGAATGCAATATGAAATTATTACAAAAGGTACCGGCCCGATACCAACTGCAAAAGATACCGTTTCAGCCAACTATATCGGCACATTGATCGATGGAAAAGAATTTGATAACTCTTATAAAAGAGGTGAACCGCTTAGCATTCCTGTTACAGGAGTTATTCGGGGATGGACGGAAGCTTTGCAATTGATGCCTGTAGGAAGCAAATGGAAATTGTATATTCCTTCTGATCTTGCCTATGGCGACAGAGGTGCAGGCGGAGTAATTCCCGGAGGAGCAACTTTGATCTTTACGATAGAGTTATTGAATATTGTAAATAAATAAATTTTTTATGGCAGAAGATGAAAAATTTCGTTACCCGATAGGAAGGGAAAACGAACAGCAAGCTTATAAAAGTGAATTTAATGAGCAATTAAAATCCTCGCTGATTAACGATATAAAAATGCTTCCTTCTTCTTTGGAATTTGCCATTCAAAATCTTGATGCTTCTCAATTGGAAACTCCATACAGGCCCGGTGGATGGTCGGTTCAACAAGTAGTTCACCATATTGCTGATAGCCATATGAATGCTTACATCCGTTTTAAGCTTGGCCTTACTGAACACAATCCAATCATAAAACCTTACGACCAGGAAGCCTGGGCTAATCTTTCTGATTCAAAAAAAGTACCTGTAAATATTTCAATAACACTTCTCTATGCTTTACATGCACGTTGGTGTCAATTGATGGAAGATATGCCTGAAAGCGAGTGGCAGCGTACGGTCTATCACCCTGAAAGGGAAATTGAAATTAGCATGTGGAACCTTTTAAAATCTTATGCCTGGCATAGCCGACATCATGTTGCACACATTTTGCAACTGCGGGAAAGAGAAGGATGGAATTAAAAACCGGCAATCAGAAATTAATTATGAAGTGGAAAATATTATCATCAGAATATATAAGCAGGCATAAATATTTTACGGCCCGCAGGGATAAATGCGAAATGCCGGATGGAAATATTGTCGAAGAATATTTTGTGGTTGAATTGCCTCTGACGGTTTGTGGCGTAGCACTTACAGAAGAAGGTGAAGTATTAATGGTAAGGCAATACAGGCATCCTATTGAAGAAACGCTTCTTGAAATTCCCGGCGGGTTTGTGGATGAAAATGAAAGTGCTGAAGAAGCAATTAAAAGAGAATTGAAAGAGGAAACCGGCTATGAATTTTCTTCCTTTACCTATGTTGGAAAAATTGCTGCAAACCCCGGGGTGCTTAATAATTTTACTTATTTCTATCTGGCGAAAGGCGGTAAAAAAACCAGCGAACAAAATCTGGATAAAAATGAAGAAGTAGAAATTGTAAAAATTTCTTTACCTGAACTAAAAAGACTTTTTCTTGAAAATAAAATCATGCAGGCTACGCATAATAATTGCATTTTTTACGCGCTTAAAGAACTTGGGGAATTGTAAATTTCCTTTTTGTAATGCAATCTAATTGTGAAGACTTTCTACCTCTGCTATTACAAATACACTTCCGCAAACTACGATAAGATCTTCCGTTGATGACTTGTTCAGCGCTGTTTTTAAAGCTTTGTTCACATCAGAAAATGCTTCACCATGCAGGTGAAATTTTTTTGCCATATTCTGCAATTCATCTTCTGGTAAAGCACGAGGGTTATGTGCTTTGGTAAAATAATAAAATGCATCCTTTGGAAATTGGCACAATACTTTTTTTATTTCTTTGTCTTTTACCATTCCAAAAATAATATGGAGATGTTTAAATTCAATTTGGTTGATCTGTTGAATTAATTGGTTTATTCCGTCTTCATTATGTGCTACATCCAATACCACTGTTGGCTTTTCATAAATTATTTCCCATCGCCCAAAAAGCCCGGTTATTTTTTTTACGTTGGCTAAAGCGCCGGTTATATTTTCTTCTTTTAAAGAAAAATTGTTTTGTAACAGATCTACAGCCATGAGCACAGTGAGAATATTTTTTTTCTGATAGTTGCCGTTAAGATCCAGGTTTATCAACTTTTCTTCATTCTTTTTTTTATTGAGAATTTTTAATTCCAAAGATTTTGTTTCATAGCGGGATGAAATAATTTCATATTTTTCATAAGCAAAAAAAAGTGGCGCATGTGATTCCTGCGCTTTCTTTTCAAAAACCGGTTTTGTTTCAGGTGAAGTTTCACCGATGACAACAGGAATATTTTCTTTGATGATTCCTGCTTTTTCAAAGGCAATTTTTTCGAGTGAATCGCCCAGGATGTCCATATGATCGAAACTTACATTGGTAATAACAGATAATAATGGAGAAATTACGTTGGTACTGTCTAACCTTCCTCCAAGGCCTGTTTCAATAACTGCTATATCTACTTTTGTTTGTGCAAAATAATCAAGGGCCATCACAAAGGTGAGTTCAAAAAAAGATGGTTTTATTTCCTCTGAAATTTCTTTTGTTTTTTCAACAAAATCTACCAGGAATGCTTCAGCCATCATTTCACCGTTTATTTTTATTCTTTCCCTGAAATCTTTTAAATGCGGGGAGGTATACAATCCTGTTTTATACCCATTTTCTTGTAAGATGGCTGCCAGCATGTGGCTAACTGATCCTTTGCCATTAGTTCCTGCCACATGAATCGTTTTAATTTTATCCTGCGGATCACCTAAAAAGCGGCACAATGCCAATGTGTTTTTGAGATCTGCTTTGTAAGCCTTTACACCACTGTTGCTGAACATCGGGAGCTTATTGTATAGATAATGTATAGATGCTGCGTAGGTCAATGAATGATAAAGTTGAGTGATTGAAGCGCGCAATTTACGCTAAGGCAGTAAACAAACAAATAACGGTGATTTCTATTTTCTTATCAAAAGGTATAATGCGGCAGATTTTTCTTTTTTAGGGCACAAAAATTGTGGTTTTTTTTGATGCGGAGAAAGTTTTGAAGAAATGATCATTTTAAAAACCAAAGACAATGAATAAAAGTGAAATAAAACTTAACCTGACAGATGTTTCTGTAGCTGCGAATCTTGCCCAACCAAAAGATCCGGTTGCAATGGTGATCTTCGCCCACGGAAGTGGCAGCAGTCATTTAAGCCCCAGAAATAATTTTGTGGCTGATGTGCTAAATCAAAATCGCATTACCACTTTACTGGCGGATCTTCTTACACCTGAAGAAGATGAAATTTATGAGAACAGGTTCAATATTGATTTATTGACCGACAGGCTTATAAGGCTTACTGAAAAGGCGCTTGAGCAATTTGCTTTTGATGATTTGCCGATCGGATATTTTGGTGCAAGTACAGGTGCTGCTTCTGCTTTGGATGCTGCCGCTTTTTTGGGCGACACCATTAAAGCAGTGGTGAGCCGTGGTGGCCGCCCAGATTTGGCTAAAAATTTAAAAGCAGTGAAAGCACCTACCTTATTGATTATAGGTTCATTGGATACTGACGTAATTAATTTGAACAAGAAGGCTTATGACCAGCTTAAGTGCGACAGAAAAATAGAAATTGTTGACGGTGCTTCTCATTTATTTGAAGAGCCGGGCAGTTTAAATGAGGTGGCAAATCTTGCTTCATCTTGGTTTGACCTGTATTTGTGCAATAATATGATAGAAGAGCGTGCTCAGTAAATTATAAATATGCAATACTTCACAAACAGGTACGATGCTGCTATGCAACTGGCAAAAAAGCTGGAAAAATATAAGGGGGAACAGGGTGTGGTTCTTGCCGTTCCGAGAGGCGGTGTACCCATTGGTTTTTATATCGCAAAACATCTGAATTTCGACCTCGACTTGCTGATGTCTAAAAAATTGGGGCATCCTTATAATGAGGAATTTGCAATAGGTGCTGTTGGACTTGAAGATGAAATTATTGAGGAAACACAGGGGATTTCGCCGGAATATATTGACGAGGAAGTAGCATATATTCATAGTCAATTAAAAGAGCGATATAAGAAATTCATGGGCAACAAACAACCCATTGATATCAATGGCAAAATTGTAATTGTAGTGGATGACGGAGTAGCAACCGGCAGAACGATATTGGCTACTTTAGAAATGTTGCGACGAAAAAATCCACGTAAACTGGTTGTAGCAGTGCCGGTTTCTTCCCGGGAAGCCGCGGAAAGGATAAAAAAAGTAGTGGATGAATTTATTTGTTTACACACGCCGACTCCATTTTATGGAGTAGGAAGATTTTACAAAGATTTTTCTCAAACTACTGATGAGGAAGTAATTGCGTTATTGCAAGAACTAAATACGAGTGGCTATAAGGCTTAGCTGTTTTTGATCTCAACTACTCGGTTCCTTTTACTTTCATTTTCAGTATATAAATATTTTGAGATGCCGTAATAAATAAAATATTTTTTTCTTTACCTCCAAAAGTGATGTTAGCTGTCCAGTCGGCGGGAACATCAATGTGTTCAATTTTTTCACCTTCTTTATTATAAACAGTAACGCCTTTTCCGGTAAGATAAATGTTACCCTCGTTATCTATCGTCATTCCATCCGAACCCTGCGGCACAAATAAAGTCTGGTCTTTTAAACTTCCGTCTTCAGCAATGGTGAACCTGTAGGTTTTGTTGGCTTCAATATCAGCTACGTACAAATATTTCCCATCAGGAGTTCCGATAATCCCGTTCGGTTTTATCATATTATCTACGACCACTTCCGGATCATTTTTGGCTTTTAAGTAATAAACCTTTTGTCCATCAAGGTCAGATGAGGTTCTTTTCCAGTAATCACGCTGATAATAAGGATCTGTAAAATAAATTTTTCCTTTTGCGGTTACAAAAACATCGTTTGGCCCGTTTAAGATTTTTCCTTTATAACCGTTTACAAGCACAGTTACCTTTTTGTCAGGAGCAATAGACCACAACTGTTCATTTTCATCAGCGCAGGAAATGAGATTACCTTTTTTATCGAAATACATTCCGTTAGAGCGGCCGGCACCATCCATAAAAACTGAAAGTTTTCCGTTTGTATCATATTTCCAGATTTTGTCATTCGGCTGATCAGTAAAAAATACATTCCCTTCTTTATCTGCCGCCGGGCCTTCTGTGAATTTAAATTGGTCTGTCACCAGTTTTAATTTGGCTCCATCTGCAATAACAGGACTTGTTTTTTGTACGGGGATATTTTTAACAGTATGTCCTTCAAAATTAGCCATGAGAGTATAGGTTATCAGAAGTTTTAAAATTGGTATCATCTTATATTTTTTTTCGTTTAAGCATTAGTGTTATTTTAATAAAACTTACTCACAATTTTCTTCAATAAGAAATTCTCTTTTGTTACAATCAATTGCTATCAAATGCCCAAAGTGAGGACGATTGGTATATACGCAGCCTCCGTCAATATTTACACAATTTCCTTTCTGTTTCAAGATAAATGTAAGCGGAATCGGTGTGTGTCCGTGAATAAGCAAACGGTCTTCCAATGCCGGCTGTTGCGGAAAAAAGTCCCTTTCCCACAGCATAGCTTCTTTATCTTCAAAAAGGTTTTGATTTTTAAAGTTAAGCCCTGCATGGACAAAAATGTAATTATTTTTTTGCAGGTAAAATTCGGTTTCGTTTAAAAAAGAAAAATATTCAGAAGGCAATTCATCGAGCGATTTAATGCCAAAACTTTTCAGTGTATTTTTTCCTCCATTATCAAGCCAAAGGTTCAATGATTTTTTATCATTTACCGCGTCCAGCATCATTTGTTCGTGGTTTCCTCTCAAAGTATAAATATGGTAATTTCCGGCTCGCAGTTTCAGGATCAGGTCGATAACGCCTTTGCTATCCTCTCCCCTGTCAATATAATCACCAATACAATATACTTTATCGTCTTTTTGTAGCCGAATTTTATCTGTAAGTAATTTTTCAAACGTCTTGCTACATCCGTGAATATCGCCGATTGCAAATATTCTTTCCATTACAATTATTTTTTTTGAACTATGAAAAGCAATTAAAGTGCCGAAGGTATTATTAAGTTGTTGAAAGCGTTTTTATGCCAGTAAACGAAGGAATAATAATGATTTTTATTTTGCAATTAAACTTCAAAATGCAAAACTTTTTATTGCAACTGAAGTAAATTGATGATAATTTACCCAGTCATTTATTTTTTGAAAAAAAGACAAAAAAATTGTTGAAGTACTTGGGCTCAGTTGAAATTTTACTATCTTCGCGCTCCCAAATTATGAATTTTGGATCGGTAGTTCAGTTGGTTAGAATGCCGCCCTGTCACGGCGGAGGTCGCGGGTTCGAGTCCCGTCCGGTCCGCCTGGTTCAATACCAAAACAATTCAAAAGCCTGTAAATCATTGATTTTACGGGCTTTTTTGTTTTTCTACTTCGTCATATTATTCATTAAATCGCAAAATAATCGTGAGTTATTCCGTGAGTAAAAAAAAGTAAAAAATTTACTCACGAAATATGCCATAAGTTATTGAAAAACAACATGTTCACCTATTGAACATCTTGTTTGAGAGTAATTGCATATCGAAATTTGTTAACGCTAAAAATTAAAAAAATGTTAGACAAAAGTTTCGGTTTGCACTTCTATCTGAAGAAGCCCAAAAACTATGAAAAAGGTGCTATCCCTATTTATCTGCGAATTACAGTAGATGGTATCCCAAAAGAACTATCAACTAAAAGAGTATGCGATCCTGGTCGTTGGAATTCAGCCGCCGAAAGAGCAGCCGGGACGAGAGAGGATTCAAGAGCGCTGAACACTTATTTAGATACTTTACAAGCAAAGGTATATGAAGCAAAACGTATAATGATTGAGGCAAATCAATTGATTACAGCTTCATCTATTAAAGATCATTTGCTTGGCAGTGATCAACGAAATAAAATGCTTATCAAAATTTTTGAAAACTATAATGATAACATTAAAAAGTTAATTGGGATCGATTATTCAGAGGCTACATGGACTAAATATGACAGGACAAAAAGATTTACAAAGCTTTTTATTGAATGGAAGTACAAAGAAAACGATTTGCCTATTCAGTGCCTTAATATGGAGTTTATCAATGACCTGGAACTTTGGCTAAAAACAGAACGTAAGTGCGGGCAAAATACAACCGTGAAATACATCAGTATTTTAAAAATGATTGTTCTTTTTTGTGTAAATAATAACTGGTTAGATAAAGACCCTTTTGCAAGATTCAAGATGAGTAAAGAAGAAGTAATTCCTGAATTTTTAACCAAAGAGGAAATACAAACTATATCATCCAAAGAAATTAAAATAGATAGATTAAGACAGGTTCGTGATGTTTTTTTATTCTGTTGTTTTACCGGCCTTGCCTATGTTGACATAAAGAAATTAAATGCGTCAGAAGTTTCAATTGGAATAGATCATGAGTTATGGATATTTACCCGTAGGGGTAAAACTGATACGCCTTCCAGAATCCCATTATTGCCTGCTAGCAAAAAAATATTGGATGTTTATAAAGATCATCCTCAATGTGTCAATAGCAGAAGGCTTTTACCTGTATTAAGCAATCAAAAATATAATTCGTATTTAAAAGAGCTTGCAGATATATGTGGAATATCCAAGAATCTAACAACACATACGGCCCGCCATACTTTCGCTACTACAGTTACGCTAAGCAATGGGGTACCAATTGAAACCGTTTCAAAGATGCTCGGTCATAAAAAGCTTCAAACCACTCAGCATTATGCGCGGGTTCTTGATATTAAAGTAAGTGAGGATATGCAAAATCTAAAAAACAAGCTCTATAAAAGTAGCATTTTGACTAATTAAAGAGCATCAATATACATATAGAGGAGACAAACTATGCCCCCTCTGTTATTCTAAACTTATGTATACACGTCGAAGTAACATCCGTAAGAAACCTTTTATGTCGATTTCAATTTTTTCATTTAGCGTACTAATTTATATTCTGCTACTTACTGTTTTCTGGAATTACGTTCAAAAATGTTTAAATAGACCAGACTTCCTAAAGCTGGATGATAGGAAGGCAAATATTGAATATACCCATAAGCCTGTAAATCCTTAATGCATTTATGATAAGTTGCATATCCACCAATCTTGGCTATTTGCATCATTTGCCTCCTTGTAATAGAAATTGGGTTTTGAAAATGCTTCAAGTTCCATAGGAAGAAAAAGCCCATGTAAAGGCTGACATGTACCGAGCTTATTCTTGTATCATTCTGAAGAGTGGTATAAAGCCTTTCTAACTGTTTCATGTTTTTCATATTCCCGTTATACATTATCACTTTTACCAGCATTAAAAAGCTTTTCAATTTCTTCCATTTTATAGTACATTATGCCTCCAATTTTACTCGGGTGTAGTGTACCATTAACGCGGAGCGTTTGTAGCGTTCCTGGAGATATTTTTAGCAACTTTCTGACTTCACTGCTTCTAAGCCATTCTTTTTTAGTGCTCTCTCTGCGTAAAAGCAATGCTTTTAAATCATTGATTAATTGCAAACGAAACGTTTGTAAATCTTCCTTTGTAATCACTTCTATATTCATAACACACGATTTAATGTAATTAAAAACATTTGCTTAATGAATCTTTACTTTTTCACTGAAATAAATTTTACTCCCCTTGGTGCGATTAAATGACGGTTCATATCTTATGTACCCGTATTCGCTTAATTGTCTCACGCATTTGTGGTAGGTAATAGCAGATGATAATTTAGCGATACTCATGATTTCGTGGCTAAAGACCTGAATGGGATTAATAAAGCCGCTTTGCATACGATATTGTAGCAATGCAGCATAAATACCAATATGAGTGATACTGATGCGGGCATCGGAACTTATTGCTTCAAAGAAATCCGTCAAATATGTTAGCTTATCCATCTTCCACTGTTCTTTATCAACTTATGCGCATACCATTTTTTTTCGCTTGACTCTGCTCATTTCGTTCGTTGACCTTCTGCGTTAGCTTAACTGCTTCCAAAGTTTTATTACCCAATGCAGTATTGAGTGTTATCTTTCTGGAATGCTCATCATAGATATTTACCGATTTGAATTGTGGGTTTGCTTCAATGTAATACCGCTGTTCATTGCCATTCTTAATAAAGCTAACAGCTACACGATTACCGTTCTTTAATGCATCATGCAACTTATTCGCTTCGCTTTCATTAAGCAACTCTTTTAAAGGAAGCTGTTGCAAAATCTTTTGAAGGTTGTAACCATAGCCCGAATGAAATTCCTTCATTCGGAAGTTACCGTTGGCATCTTTATCATTGAAGTCAAGCTGCACCCAGGTTCCATTCTTTTTAACTGCATGACCGGCTAAAAGATTATATGATTCGGTTGTGTTAATCTCATATCCATTTTTCGCACTGAAATATTGTTCCCGTTGCTCGTTCGGTTTGGATTCATTATACAGGTTGGTTTTATATCCTTCAAAATGGTAAGTGCCTGACTGGTCTTTTATGAATGATAACTGATGATTTAATCTTTCTTTATCATTAATATAATAAGAAACCGGAAGAGAGAATTTTTGCTGTCCCTGTTTAATTTGCTCATCAATTTTTGCGGCAAGATTAGTAAAGCCAGCCCGCTGCACCTGTTGGCGCAGCGACTGACTGTTTTGTTCTGCTTTCCTGTTATCTTGCCTGATTACAATCTGTTCTTTAACGGGTGCAACCAATAGCCTACGCAGCAACCGAATCATAGGATTCGGATAAAGCTGCTTTTCAATTTTGCTGCGTTCCTGCTGTAACATTCTAAGCGCAAACCGTTCGTCCAAATCTTGCGTACTTTTATATTTTGATGCAATACGATCATAGTATTGCAGCTTTTCTTTAAGTAGTGCTTTGTTAGATGAAAGGCTGAAAGAAAACAATTTACTGAAGCGCTCCTCCCTCGAACGCCATTGATTCAGGTCTGTTTCCACTCTGTTTACTGGAAGTTGATTGTTCATAGCAAAACCTTTTTTACTTAGTCATTGAGTCAAGCCATCTAACTTTTAGCTGATGCTTTGTCTTTTTTTTCTTTTCTTAGATGCCTTCGGTATTTCAGGGCCATCATCTTCAGCAGGTGTCTGTTTCTCCTTTTTATTGTCTTGTTTAACTGATTGATTTTCGCCCTCAGATTGCCGTTCTTTTTTCGATTGCCGGTTATCCACTCTTTGCATGCTGCTATCATAAATATTGATTGTCTTGAATTGAGGATTGGCTTCGATGTATTGCTTCTGTTCTGTACCGTTAGTTTGAAAAGTGGCTGATTGCAGATTTCCTTTTTTGAGGGAATCTATTAGGCTGGCTTTAAAATCATCATTACCTAATTCCTTAACAGGATGTTTTGACAACACTGCTTCCAAATCATAGCCGTAATTCTGATGATAGTGTTTCAGCTTGAAGTTGCCATTATTATCACTTTGTTTAAAGTCCATCTGTATCCAGGCATTATAAACCTGTCCTTCCTTATTGGTGAGGTCTTTGTTTACTGACCGGCCTTCCATCAGGTTATAGGTTTCTTTAAGGGTAATGTTTCCCGCTTTATTGATATAGAACGTTTGTTCCATTGTATCCGGGCTGTTTTCCTTCTGTAAACTAACCTGGTAGGAATTGAAGAAGTACATATCGCTTTGCTTCGATTGACTGAAATTCAAGATTGCTGTTACAGAATCATTGCCATATTGCGTCTGGTGCAGCAACTTAAATTCCGGCTTTCCGTCTTCCATTTTCTGCTTAAGGTCGTTTTCTAACCCTTCACCAAATCCGGTGTACTTTACCTGGTCACGCAGGTATTCAAAATTTTTCTGGTTCATAATATTTGTTTTTTGAGTGAATAAATTTGTTTTGTTTAATGATGATGCTTCGGCAGTTTCAGCTTTTAAAAACTCATAAGCTTCTATTGTAGTTAAAGCCTTATTGTCATTTACTGGAAACACATGTCTGTGCTCATGCACCTTTTGCATTTCTGGATAATCCTGAAAAGACTTTGCATATTCGCTTTCAGGAAAGTATTTGTACATCAACAGCTTTGCAACTTCTCTTCCTTCTTCTACTCCAGCGAGCTTATATAAATCATTATTCACAGCTTTTATAAAATCGGAAGCTTGTTCATATTCTTGCTTTGACATGCTGTCTTCCATATCGTTCTGATAGTATTTATCATATAAAGTGTCCGCTACGTTCAGCCTCTTGGCTAACTCTTTGGTATTTATACCCTGAATATTCACGTCAGGGATATTTATGTGTTTACACGTTAACTCATATTCTTTAAGCTGGTATTCATTCTCTGAACGTTTAATAAAACGCAAGTCAAACATCAACTCATCTTCTTTAATTTGATTGGAGTAGTAGATATGAAAAGCTTCCGGGTTTCCTTTCATATAACTGCTTGCTTCTTCCAAAATCCTAAGAGGAAATCCATGTGCTTGTAACTGGTCCTTGAGATATGCAAGATTGTTCTTGTACATACTTGAAACCTTTAATAATGACTTTTTCATTTCAATAAATTTATTGAGTTGTTGATTTTAGAAAGAAGAATGCTAAAGAAGTTTTGCCTGAATGATTGTTTTATTACGGACTTTGATTTTTAAATGCCGCCCGCCGTTCTTTTCCATTAGCTCAATCATCAAATATTTTTTATCCGGAATAGTGAACTTAGGACCGGCATACACAAAAACCCTTTCTGTTTGACCAACAATAACCGCAGTATCGCCTTTTACATAAAGCGGATTTATTTCAATCTCCTGTGTGGCAGTACGCTTTGCTTTTTTTTGATCTCTGATGTAGAAGCGTAGCTGGTCAATATCGTAATTGATATTGGTCTCGTTTGCGATACTCATACGCAGATACATGATGTTATCATGTATAAACAGCCCATTTAACTTCATACAAATACCAAATCTTTTATCATTGATACTACTGCTTTTTCCCTTCGATACCGCAGCCAGTTTTGCATATTTCTGTATTTCTGCCTCATTAAAGGTTTCTGATAAGATGCAGGTTGAATTTTTCTTTTCTTCGATGGCTAATGAAAGGTTTAGTACGGCGGGTTGTTCTGCATAATCAACCAGAAAAGAAGTGAGGCTTCCATCAGCCGTTATGATACTGATATTGGTTTGAGGAAAGTTTTCTTTTGCAGCTTTTATTTGCAAAATATTTTCCGCTCCCTTTGCTTTTTGTGCCAACACATCCTGGCTTCCAATATCTACGCTGACAATTGAATAGGGAAAGATAATGTTAGTTGTTTTGGAGAATGCAACTGCCACATGATATGGCTCAATTGCTTTTATTTGCGAGATAGTGTTTGTTTGTGCCTCTGCTCTAAAAATTGTAATAAGCAGGAAAATTCCCATTCCCATTACTGCACTGATCTTTTTCATCTTTGGAATTTTAAAGTGATTGAAATATTTAATTGGATTGCTTTTGCTTTTCGTCACGTAATAAAACCTGATAACCCGCCTTTACCGTTACTTTAATCAGCTTAACTTTTCGGCTGACCAATGTCTTTGCGGCTTCAATACCCGCACCGGCCGCCTGTGCTTGCCAGGAAGGGTCAAGTGAAGTCAAGCCGATAGTTTGCATGGAACGGTCTGCGGATTGCTTTGCAACATCCCTTGTTATAGCGCCGGGAATGTAGATGCCGTTCAGCCCATCCATATCGTAAACCGATAGTTCTACCGGAAACAACGAGTTATTATAACGTACACTATTTATCTTGATACTCAATCTTTCACCACGAAGCGAAGCAATCCCATACAGAAAATTGTCTTTTGGAATATGAACACCATTGATGAATACATCATTTAATAATCGCAATTTGACAGTGGAACCATTTACAATAGTTTGTGTCTCATGAATAACCGCTTGTATAGCATTCTGTGAATCTTCTATGGCTGTCGTTCCAATAAGCGAATAGAATCCGTTGACTGCGCCACCTATTGAATGTTCGGTATCAAGGTGAGTAATGCTGTTATCTTTCTTGAACGATACGGCAAACACTTGCCCTCTGGCGGCTTCGGAAGTTTGTTTTAATTTTTCGTGTACACGTTTGGGATATTGCACCTCCAGTATCTTATCCAACATTCTATTAAGTTGTTTTAATTCAGGATCTTCGTCAGTGGACTGATTCACCATGTTCATCATTTGTTCCAGCCTGTCCACATCAGAAGAATTAACGCTCGTGCTATTGCTGCTTTTGCCCTTTGTGCCTTGATCCATATGATTAGACTCATCTTCTGATGGTATTGGCTTTTTCATCTCTTTGTCCAGCTCTGCCAGCTTACGATAAATCTTATCGGTATTAGAATCGTTATGTCCATGGCTATCATAAAGGGAAGTATTGAGTCCTCTTTTATCAGTAGGAGTTTGAAAAATTTCTTCTTCACCTGACAAGTCTTTATCAGTATTTGTTGCCCCAATATTCTTGTAGTTAGGATCATTTTTTACCAGTTCAAGGAATTTGATTGAATCCAGTTGTGCCTGTTCATAGTAACTCATTTTATCCATTGGCTTGTCATTCTTGAGATCGGCATCCGGCAGGTTAATATTAAATCCCTGTTTTACTGCTGCTTGACCTTGTACCTTTTCTACTTTGCCACCGCCGAGCGACCAAAAAATCATGGTAATGAAAGGCAATGCAAGCAGCGGTAATACCAATAAAAATCTGCGCTGCCTCATCATTTTTGAAGTTTTTACTTGTTGTTCCATCTTTAATAAATTTAGAAGTGATCGGTTTTAATTGAATCATAAGCCTCCTGAATACGGCGATTACAGATTTGTATATAGTCCACGTGTTTTCTGAACTGAGTGGCATTCTTATTCTTTTCTATGCCTATAAAATTTCTGTATTCAAGTATAGATGCAACTAAAAAGCTGCCGCTACCACACGCATTGTCCAAGACAATCTGTCCCGGGTCGGTATAAGTGCGTATTAAGTATCTGCCTAATGCAACTGGTTTTTGTGTAGGATGAAAAATATTTCCTTCTGCTACAGCAGAATTAATATGAATATAATCTTCGCTATAACTTAATATATCTGTAGGGTATCTTGCTCCGCAACTTGTACTGGTGGTAGATATATGAATTCCATAATTGTTATTAGGCTTAGGATGCCTGGTTGCGATGTATGGTTTGCCTTCACCCATTTGCGGATGATATATTGGCTGCTGCTTGTAAAAAACGCAAATGTCTTCATGTTTCCTCAAGGGTTGTTTTTTTGCATTCAGGTAATTAGTTGCTACTGACTTTATCCAGACAATTTTGTATTTGAACCATTCAGGATTGCTTTTGCTTTTCGTCACGTAATAAAACCTGATAACCCGCCTTTACCTATT
>DAHXOZ010000410.1 GCA_027364635.1 bacterium
TCAATTGTTGGAAAAGTTTAAAATTCCCTTTGAAGAAAAATATTTATTTGATTTTTTGGGAGCCCCTGCCCATTTTAACGCATGGGCCGCAGTTTACAGCCAACTATTTTTACAACAAACAATTTAATGAAACCGATCACGAAGATAATTTTACTTATCTCATTACTTTTCGAAACAAAGCCACACTTTCCGGCGTTTTGATGGACGATTTTGTGAGAGTACTTTTCCCTTTTGACCCAACCAATAGTGGCAAGGATTCATTGTCGTATAATTCAAAACATTCATGGCAAACTGCCGGCGCAGATTTTGTTTCGAAACCTCAAAGTCTTTTCAATTATAGTTTTTCATTCCGTTATGGAGGTTATTTTGCGAATGGGAAAAAGTATACGATCAGCAGTGAACTGGGTTACCGTTTTCAACCGATACTCAATTTAAGTCTGGCTGCATCGTATAATCAATTACAGCTTCCCCAGCCCTGGGGGCACACTTCTTTTTGGCTGGTTGGGCCAAAAGTTGATTTTACATTAACGACCAAACTGTTTTTTACCACGTATGTTCAATACAACCAACAACTCAACAATACGAATATTAATGCAAGGCTTCAATGGCGTTATAAACCTGCTTCTGATTTGTTTATTGTATATACAGACAATTACCTGATTACTCCATTTGCAGTGAGAAATAGAATGATCTTATTGAAGTTTACTTATTGGTGGAACCCGTAAAAGTAAAATAAGAATTGGTGTTTTTTGTTGATTTACTGTGAATGGGCAGGGGCTCCCAAAAAATCAAATAAATATTTTTCTTCAAAGGGAATTTTAAACTTTTCCAACAATTGATGATATTCCTGGTTGAATGTTTTCTTTTGATGGTGTTGTTCCTGGTTTAAAATATATTTTACAACCGCATCAATATGAGATTGTGAATAAGAAAAAACGCCATAACCATT
>DAHXOZ010000411.1 GCA_027364635.1 bacterium
AAAGGAAAATTTTCATTTAAATATGGAAGAGTGGAAGTAAGAGCCAAGGTGCCATCAGGTGTGGGAACGTGGCCTGCAATCTGGATGTTGGGAAGTAATATTGATTCTGCTCATTGGCCTGCCTGTGGTGAAGTTGATATTATGGAACACCTTGGAAGAGATTTGAACAATATTTATGGAACGCTTCATTATCCCGGCCATTTTGGAGATCATGCCAATGGAAAAACTTTGATGATTAAAAATGCAACTACTCAATTTCATATTTACGGACTTGAGTGGTCTCCTAAAGAAATAAAAATTTCTGTTGATGGAAAAGTTTATCAAACCGTTCAAAATTCTCCGGACATTCCTTTCAATCATAATTTCTTTATCATCCTCAACCTGGCCATGGGCGGCAATTTTGGCGGCCCTGTTGATCCGAATGTTACCAAGGCTTCAATGGAAATAGATTATGTAAGGGTTTATCAGTAAACCGACAAATTCGGCAGATTTTTATTTAGAGGTTCATTATTAATTAAACGACGAGTGATTTTTTTCGCGACATTTATTTGTCGCAAAAGGTAAAATTACCTGTGAAATAAATAAATGGCTAAAGCCATTGGCGTAAATTGTTTTCTCATAGCCCATGGTTTAAACCATGGGCTATGAGAAAACAATTTACGCCAATGGCTTTAGCCATTTATTTATTTCACAGGTAATTTTACCTTTTGCGACAAATAAATGTCGCGAAAAAAATCACTCGTCGTTTAATTAATAATGAACCTCTAAATAAAAATCTGCCGAATTTGTCGGTTTACTGATAAACCCTTACATAATCTATTTCCATTGAAGCCTTGGTAACATTCGGATCAACAGGGCCGCCAAAATTGCCGCCCATGGCCAGGTTGAGGATGATAAAGAAATTATGATTGAAAGGAATGTCCGGAGAATTTTGAACGGTTTGATA
>DAHXOZ010000412.1 GCA_027364635.1 bacterium
ATTCCTATTAAAGGAATGATCAATCCACCCGGCACTCTGAATGTTTTTTCGGCAACATCCTGTTTCTTACTTCTTAATTTAATGGTGGCTAAAATAACAGCAAGGTAAATAAGCAGTATGGCAGCACTTGCAAGAATGGCCAATTGTTTAAATCCACCTGAAACAGAGAAAATAAAAATAAGAGAAGCATAAGTGATTACTGCCAAATAAGGTGTAGCAAACTTAGGATGTACTTTTCCAAGAAACTTTGGAAACAATCCATCATTGGCGCCTGCAAATAATACGCGGGGCGTATTCATCACATCACCACCTACGGTTCCAAAACAGGAAATGGCTGCCGTTATTAATAAAAGAACACCTCCTATGGGGCCAACAATTTTTTCAGCAACGGCTGCCAATGGTGCATCTTTAAAAGCTTCCATTTGTGTACCCAACGCACCTTCTGTTACTGCCTGAAGAAGCAGGTAAATGATAAGTACCGATACTCCACCCAGCAAAATGCCCAATGGCACCGTTCGATTAGGGTTTTTAATTTCTCCGCTCACACCAAGCGCTGATTCAAAACCTGCAAATGCAAAAAATAAAATAAGAACCGTATTGCCAAATGTATTGAGTGATGGCAAATGTTCCCAATGCAAATTACCCGGTTTGATGTAAGCAAAGCCGAAGATAATAATGCCGATCAGCGGCAATAATTTGATAATGGTAATCCACTTTACAAAAGCAACTCCCTGTTTAGCGCCACGTATGTTTATCAATACCATAAAGCCGATCAGTACAAAAAACAACAAAGCACGCAGCCAGGGATTTGAGAAAACAGGAAAAATTACTGCCAGGGAATCTGCAACAATATTGATCAACGCAGCGCTGGCTAAAATGCCCCAGGCAAAAACAAACAACCAATTCACTATAAAGCCGGCAAAGTTACCAAA